>JALOPD010000015.1 GCA_025454075.1 Desulfobacterales bacterium
TAGAGGCGCTGGACCTTGTACTCGTCGATGTAGCCGTAGCCCCCGTGCATTTGCAGGGCTTCGTCGGCGCAGTAAACGGCGGTTTTGCCGGAGAACCACTTGGCCATGGCCACCAGGCCGTGGTCGAGTTTGCCGCGGTCCGCTCCCCAGGCGGCCTCGTAGTAAAGGTTGCGCGAGGCTCGAATGCGGGTGGCCATCTCGGCGATCTTGAACTGGGTGGCCTGGAACGCCGCCAGGGGCTGGCCGAACTGGACGCGCCCCTTCACATGGCGGACGGCCTCCTCCAGGGCCGCCCGGGAAAGCCCCACGGCCTGGGCGCAGGGGCCGCCCGGGAAAGCCCCACGGCTTGGGCGCAGACATGCAGCCGGGTGTGGTTGAAAAACGCCATCAGCTGGGAAAACCCTTCGCCGGCAACCCCCACCAGGTTTTCCGCAGGGACCCGCAGGTCCTTGAACACCAGTTCCGCCGTGTCCGAGGCGCGGATCCCCAGCTTGCCGTGTATCTTGACGGCGGTGTAGCCGACGGCGGCCGTCGGCACGAGGATGAAGCTGTGGCGTTTGTGCCGGGAGGGATTCTCCGGGTCGGTCACGCAAAAGACGTTCATGTACGTGGCGATGGTCCCGTTCGTGGCAAACATCTTGGAGCCGTTGAGCACCCACTCGCCGCCTTCCTTCACGGCGGTCGTGGACGCCATGGTGACGTCGCTGCCGGCATCCGGCTCCGTGATGGCCGTCCCGATGATGGCCTCGCCTTCAGCGAGTTTGGGCAGAATCGTCTCCTTCTGGCGGGCGCTGCCGAACATCTGGATCAATTCGGCCCCGAAGGTGGTCGACAAAATGGCCGATCCGATGCCCGGCTCGACGGACCAGAACTCCTCGTTGATCAGGCAGTGCTCCAGGAAGCCGTAGCCGAGGCCGCCGTACGGCTTGTCGATGAAAACGCCCACGAACCCCAGGTCGCACGCTTTTTTCCAGAGCCCGAGATCAAATTTTTCCTCCCGGTCGAATTCGCGGGCGCGGTCCGGGAACTCCTTCGCGGCGAACTTGCGGGCCGCCTTGACGATGTCCTGCTGTTCCTTGGTCAGTGAAAAATCCATCGCGATCCTCTCCGATTAAGTTTCACTCCTTGTCTCTCAGCATCCGCTTCAGGATCTTGCCGGTGGCGCTCTTGGGCAGCTCGGGTATGAAATCGACCCGCGCCGGGGCCTTGTATGCGGCCAGATGATTGCGGCAATAGGCGATGATCTCCTCGCCCGTGGCCGTGGCCCCTTCTCTCAGGACCACCGCCGCTACGACCGTTTCCCCCTTTTCCGGGTGGGCCTGGCCGTAAACCGCAACTTCCTGGATGGCGGGATGTTTGTACAGAAATCCCTCCACCTCGGCGGGCCACACCTTGAATCCCGAAACGTTGATCATGTCCTTGACCCGGTCGACGATGAAGACGTAGCCCTCATCGTCCATCGTCCCGATGTCGCCGGAATGCAGCCACCCATTGCGCAACGCATGCCCGGTTTCATCCGGCTTGTTCCAGTACCCTTTCATGACCCCCGGGCCCTTGATGCAGATTTCTCCCCACTTGCCCAGCGGCAGCTCGTTATCATCGCCATCCAAGATCTTTATTTCAAAATTCTCCACCGGGGTTCCCACGCTTCCGAACTTGTGCCGGAAATCGTGGTTGTAGCAGGCGAAAGGCGAGCACTCGGTCAACCCGTACCCCTCGTACACCGGGCGGCCGAAACGCTCGGTCCAACGGGCGGATATCTCTCTCGGCATGGTCGATGCCGCTGAAAATTCGTAACGGATGGACGCGAACGCCTCATCAGGCAGCGGCGCGTTCAACAGGGCGATATAAATGGTGGGCACCGCGAAAAACATGGTGACACGGTCCCGGCGGATGGAATCCAGCACCCGGTCCGGCACGAACCGGCGGTGCAGCACGAGCGTCGCACACGCCATGAACGTGGCATTCATGATGAAATTCTGCCCGAAGACGTGAAAAACGGGCAGAAACAGAATCATTCGATCTTCTTTTTTATACCCCGCATGATGCACGGTCGCCCAGCAGTTGGAAACGACGTTGCCGTGCGAGAGCGTCGCGCCCTTGGGGAACCCGGTGGTGCCCGAGGTGTAGAGCAGAACCGCGGGATCGTCCGGGTTCATATCCGCCGTCGCGCGGTCGCTCGAGCTCTTGGCCAGCCATTCGTCCAGCGTCGGGCGGCCCTGCGGATCCCCCTCGCAGATCACCGCCTGTTTCAGGTGCGGGCATTCGTTGAAGGGGATGTTGGGCAGCAATTCCCCGGTCGTAAATATCAATACGCAGCCGGAATCGTTGAGGATGTAGTTCAGTTCTTCGGATTTGTACATGGAGTTGACGGACACGGCTATGGCGCCGACCCGGACGGTCGCGAGGTAACCGATCGCGAATTCGGGGATGTTCGGCAGGTAAAGTGCGACACATTTGCCCCGGCCGACGCCGTTGGCCTTAAGCGCATTGGCCAGACGATCGATGCGAGCGTTCAGGTCCCGGTAAGTGACCGGGGTTCCTTCAAAGATAACAGCGGTGCTATCAGGGAAAAACTTGGCTGCCTTTTCAACGTGCTGGGAAATGTTCATCGCTCCGTCTCCACTCTACTGGTTGGTCGGGATTTCACACTTCCTTGCGCCGCTTTTCCTCATCCCGGATTTCTCGGCGCAGGAGCTTGCCCACCTTGGACTTGGGCAGCATGTCGCGGAACTCGATGTAGTGCGGTATCTTATACGGGGCCAGGGTGTTGCGGCACCACGCGATGAGGTCGTAGCCGGTGATCCCCTTGATGTCCTCCTTGAGCACCACATAGGCCTTGATGCGCTCGCCGACCTTCGGGTCCGGAATACCCACCACGCAGGTGGCCATGACCGCCGGGTGCTCCTGCAGCACGGACTCGACCTCCGAGGCGGAGATGCGGTAGCCCTTGTGCTTGATGGTGTCCACGGTGCGGTCGACGAAGTAGAGGTTGCCGTCGGCATCCATCGACATGATATCCGCCGTGCGATACCAGGTCTCGCCGTCGATCCGAACGAAAGCCGCCTCGGTTTCCTCCGGCTTGTTGAGGTAAGCCGTCACCATGTGGCGCGAGGACACCAGCAGCTCGCCGGGTTCTCCGGTCGCGACCTCCCTGAGCTCGATGGGGTCGACGAGCTTCACTCTTTTGCTGGGCACCACCTTGCCCACGCTCTTCGGCGGGTTGTCGCCATCCGTCGGGCACATCGCGACCCCGCCGCAGGTCTCGGTGGCGCCGTAGCCCTGGCGGATGGGGTGCCCGAATTTTTCCAGCCAGCGGCGCCCCAGATCCGTCGGCAGAACGTCGCCGCCGCTGAAGCAGTACTCCAGGGAGCTGAGGTCGTACTGATCCAGGCGCGCGTGCTCAAGAATCATGCGGTAGAGCGCCGGCACGCCGATCATGGTCCTGGCCCGGAACCTCTGGATGGCATCGAAGGCCGCATCGATGTTGATGCGGGGCTGGAGGATCAGGGACCCTCCCACCAGCAGCGCCGCCAGGCTGCAGGTCTGACCCAGGATGTGAAAGAGCGGGGCGTTGCCCATGACGACGTTGTCCTCCGGGGGGAACAGCGGCGCGCTCATGCGGATCTGCTCGTCTGCGGAGACCAGGAAGAGTGCTTGCGAGATGGGCACCCCCTTGGGATACTTGGTGGTTCCTCCGGTGTAGAGGATCTCGGCGGTGTCGGCGCCGCAGCGCCTGCCTGCTTCCGGAAGCGTTTTGCCGGCGGCGTCCGATATCAGACTGCGGAAGGCGCGGGTCCTGCCGTCGGCAGCTGTTTTACCCCGCGGCACCACGTCGAAGAAGTAGCCGAAGGCGCGTTTCCAGGCGGGCAGAAGGTCGGCCATGTTCGCGAAAACGACCTGCTTCAGGCCGGTCTCAGGCAGCGCGCTTTTCACATAGCCGAAGTTGGTGTCGGCGCAGACGATGGCCTCGGCGCCGCTGTCGTTGGCGATGTAAATGATGTCGTGAGGGGTGTAGATCGGGGTGATGGGCACGGCCACCGCACCCAGGCGTTGGAGGCCGAGCCAAGCCACCACCCACTGAATGCTGTTGGGGATGTAAAGCATCACCTTCGAGCCGGCGGTCACACCGAGCCGGGCGAGGCCGCCGGCAAAGGCCTCGGCCAGCTCTTTGACACGACCGTAAGAATACCGGCTGCCCAGATAAATCACCGCCGTGTGGTTCTTGCGCCGTCCGGCGGTCTCTGCGAACACGGCATAGATCGACGGGTTGCTCGGATCCTGCATGGTGACCTTATATTCCGAAATAAGCCGACTTGATCTCCGGGTTTTCCATCAGCTCGGGCCCCGTGCCGGTAAGGGCGAGCATCCCGTTTTCAACCACGTACCCGCGGTCGATCACGGGGAGCACCGGCCGCGCGAACTGCTCGCTCAGCACCACCGTGAGGCCGTAGTGCTGCTTCAGGTTGACGATGGCCTCCATGACGGCCTGCTGCATGAGCGGGCTCAGGCCGAGAAGCGGCTCATCCAGCAGCAGGAGCCTGGGCTGTACCACCAGAGCCATGCCGATGGCGAGCATCTGCTGTTCGCCGCCGCTCATGAACCCGGCTTTGCGGGATCTCAGCCGCGCCAGATGCGGGAAGAGCTCGAAGACGTAGGCGATGGTGTCCTTCACCTGTGCGCGGGACTTCAGGTAGCCGGCGATCCGGAGGTTTTCCAGGACGCTGCTTTCCGGGAACACCGGATGGCGTTCACGCGAGAGCACGATCCCCTTTTTGACCCGTTCGCTCGGGCGGGTTGCGGTGACGTCTTCCCCCTGGAAGAGGATCCGGCCGTACAGGGTGATGCGTTCGCCGCCGCGGCGCTTCTCCTTGGTGCGCATGTCGATGATGAGCCCCGAGAGCGCGTTCATCAGGGTCGTCTTGCCGGCGCTGTTGGACCCGATCACCCCCACGATCTCTCCCGCCTGCACCTCAAGACTGAGCCCGTTGACGGCCAGCGCGTTCTCGAAGAACACCATCAGATCCCGCACTTCAAGCAGGGGTTTGGGTGGAGCGGCAGGATGACCCGCCGGGTCGCTGCTCACGATTCGACTCCCAGGTAAGCCTTCTTGACGTCCTCGCTGGCCATGACGTCTTCCGCCCGGCCCTCGGCGATTTTCTGGCCGAAGTTGAGCACCACGATCCGGTCGGCGATCCGGAACAGCTCCTTCAGGCGGTGTTCGATCATGATGATGGTTTTGCCTTCCTTGCGCAGCTTCTCGATGATCGGGACGATGCTGGCGACCTCGGCCAGGCTAAGGCCGGAGAACAGCTCGTCGAGGATGATCAAATCGGGTCTCAACGCCATGGCCTTGGCGAGCTCCAGCCGCTTGAGGTAGCCCTGGGGCAGGACGGCCGCGCTTTTGTAGGCCACCTGGGCATCGCGTTCGAAGCCGACCTCTTCCAGCAGGTCGAGAGCCACCGCATCCCGGTCGCCGTAGCGGCCGCCGACCAGCTGTTTGACCCGCGGGGAGTACAGGGGAATGATCATGTTCTTGTAGGCCGGCAGCTGATAAAACGGCTTTACCATCTGGAAGGTGCGGGAGATGCCCAGCCGCACCACCGCATGGGGCGCCATGCCGCTGATGGTGCGGCCCCGGTAGACGACGGCGCCCTTGGAGGGCTTGACGAAGCCGGTGATCAGGTTGACCGCCGTGGTCTTGCCGGAGCCGTTCGGGCCGATGAGGCCCAGCAGCTCTCCTTGGGCCAGCTCGAAGCTGAGGTCCGTGACGGCCAGGATTCCGCCGAAGCGCTTGTAGAGCGAGTCGACCCTGAGAAGAACCCCGCCCCCCATCACTCCACCTCCACCCAGCGCTCGATCTGGTGGTATTTGCGTTGAACGTAATGGAAGATGCCCTCCGGCAGAGCGACGATGAACACGACCAGAAAACACCCGTAGAACACGATGCGCAGGCCGCCGATCCCGCGCAGGGCTTCCGAAAGGGGCACCAGGATCACCGCTCCCAGGGTGGCGCCCGCCAGCGTCCCCGGGCCCCCCACCACCGCTGCGGCGATCGGCAGGATGGAGTAATCCAGCGCGAACACCGGCATGCCCACGAACATGTACACATGGGTCATGAAGGCCCCGGCCAGTGCGCCGATGCTGCTGGCGATGAAGAGCGCCTGGGTTTTGAACCAGTAGATGTTGATCCCGGCGTTGGTCACCGAGCGGTCGTTGTCCTTGATGCCTTTCAGCACCAGCCCGTAGTCGGAGTCGAGCATGCGCCGGAATCCGAAAAGCGCCGCCAGCAGGACCCCGACGATCAGGTAGAGCTCGATCCACTTGGAGGGCAGGGGGGCGATGCCGCTCAGGCCCTCGGTGCCGCCGAAAACCTTCGTGGCCTCGACGACCCGGACCAGCATGAGAGGGATGATGAGGGTGACCATGGAAAAGTAGACGCCCCGCAGCCTCAATACGGGCAGCAGGCAGGCCGTGCTGATCAGCCCTCCGAGGAGCGTTGCCGCCGGCAGCGCCAGCAGGGGATGCCAACCGAAGGTGTGGTTCAGGATACCCGAGCAGTAGGCCCCCAGGCCGAAGAACAGCGCCTGTCCCAGGGAGATCATTCCGGACTGGGCCAGGATGTCCCAGCTGATGGCCAGCAGGGCGAACACGGCCACGGACAGAAGCACTTTCTGCCAGTAGGTGCCCAGAACCAGAGGCAGCAGCAGAAAGCCCAGGATCGGGATCAGCCGGGGTGCGACCAGATAGAGCATTTCACGCCACGAACACAGGGCGAAAACATCCCCCGCGCGGACCTTGATGCCCCGGTCAATGCGTTCTCGGCGTCGTTCCAAGCGGTTCAGATCCTCTCTTCCAGTTCCTTCTGGCGGCCGAACAATCCGGAGGGCTTCACCGCCAAAACGACGAGAATCGCGGCCAGGCTCACGATCATGGTCCAGTGCGAACTGAGGTAGGTGTCCGTGAAACGTTCGGCGAAGCCTATGATGAAGCTGGCCACGATGACCCCGCCGGTGCTGCCGAGGCCGCCGATGATGCAGACGGCCAGGGCCTTGATCAGCACCTCGTAGCCCTCGCTCGGCGAGATGCTGCCGAGCGGGATGATGAGGGTGGCCGCGAGTGCCGCCAGTCCGCAGCCGAGCGCTACGCTGAGCGTGGCGATCCAGTCCGAGTCGATGCCCAGAGTGAGGGCCGTGCGTTCATCCTGGGCGATCCCGCGAAACGCCAGACCCAGGCGAGTGTGGTGAGTGAAGGCCCACAAGCCCGCCACGAGGAACGCCGCCGCCGCCGCGATCAGGATACGCTGCGCATCGACCATGGTCTCGCCGATCATGAAGCCCCCGTCGATGAGAACCGGCAGGGTGTACTCGAAACCCACGAAGCCCAGATAGTTAAACAGCTCCAGGACGGCGAGCCCGACCCCGAAGGTGGCAATCACCTCCGACAGGGCCTGCCCGCGAACCCGCAGGAGGACGAACCGGTACATCAACAACCCGGCCCCCATCGTGACCATAAGGGAAACGCACACCGCCAGCCAGTAGGGCAGTTCCAGGAGGGTGAGGATCATCCAGCTCAGGTAGGCGGACAGGATGTACATGGCCCCGTAGGCGAAGTTCGCCACTCCGCTGATGCCGAAGGTCAGGCTGAACCCGATCGCCATCACGGCCAGGATGGAGCTGTTGAGCAGGGCGTAGATGATCGTTCCCAGAAACATCCGGTCGATCTCCGAGGGTGCTGAAACCTCACCCCAATGGGGTTCGTCAGGGGTCGCGGCGGGCTTCCCGTCGCTCGGGAAGCCCGTTTTGTCTATGCCGCTTTCATGCTCATTTTGCGGACTTCAGGCCCTTAGGCAGTTGGATTTTGGCTTCCGCAAGGGACTCCGGGAAGACGATCCGGCGCTTGCCGTCCTCGGTCCATTGAAAGATCGCAGCGACTGCGGTTTCCTTGGGGTCGAAGCCGTAGACGACCTGGTTGCCCGCGTCAAAGCGGATGCGGCCCATAATTCCCATCCGGTCGGTCTTCTTTATCTGGGCGGTGACGGCATCGGGGTCCAGGCTGCCGGCGCGTTCGATGGCTTCCGCCAGGATGTAGACGGATTCATAGGCCGGCGCCGGGCCGTGTCCGGCCTGCAGTTCCTTGCCGAAGAGCTTCTTGTATTTGTTATAGAACTCCACCGACTTGGGCAGCTTGTCGCTGGCGATGGCGCTGCCCATCTCGAAGACGCAGTTGATGGCCCCGCCGATCTTGCCGTCGAACGTTTTCCAGGCATCCGTGCCTGCCAGCGGGGAGATGAAACCTGCCATCAGGGCCGGTACGTTCATGGATTTCCACTGTTTGACCAAAATGCCGCTCTGGGGCATGTCGAAAATCGGCATGATCACCTGGGCGCCCTTGGCCTGGGCTTTCATCAGCGCGGATGAGAAATCCGAGGTGCCGGTCGGGTAGGCTTCCTGATCGAGCACTTCCCACCCGGCCTTGTCAAAGTAGCTTTTCTTTACCCCGTCCGCCGTGGCCCGCGCCCAGGCGACATCCTGGTGCATGATATAGACCTTGGTGAACCCGAACTCCTTGTTGATGGCGGTCATGGTTCCGGAGAGATAATTCACCAGGTAGATGGCGTTGAGGCAGTTGCGAAACACGTACTTGTACTTTTCCGGATCCTCTTTGATCTTGGCCTCGGAAGCCGGGGTCATGGCAATGGTTCCGATCATCGGTGTCTTGTATTTGGCGATCAGATCCATCCCGGCGACCAGCGCCTCGGAGCGGAAGGGTCCGACCACGATGGCGACGGGCTTCTTCTCAAGGATGTTTTTTTCGATGCCGAGCAGGGCTTCCGGTACGGGCACCCCGGGAGCGGCATCCCGTATGTCCATGGAAGACACTTCGAGGAGTCTTTTCTGGCCGCCTACGGTCACGCCACCCTTTGCGTTGATCTCACTGACGGCCATCTGTACCACTTTGTGAGATTCCTTGCCCTCCAAGAACCCCAGGGATGTGGGCACCCCGATGATGATCGGTTCCGCAGCTTGGATCTGCCCTGCGATAAGCAGGCCTGCAACCAACGCCAGAACAATCAGGCTGAAGTGATTGGGGTTATGTCTCATGGCTTGCCTCCTTTGGCTTTATGCCAATAATGAATTTTCTTCATTTAATAATTTCTATTATTTTAATACATTTTTTAATTTTTAGCTACATAGCAGCTACACAATGGTTCCTTTGAAGTCAAGTGATTTATTTCCGATGATGCGAGTACGAAAACCTTGGCTCATTGCCAGAATTTAAGGCGGGGATCGAAGTGCCTGGTTTTTCCTGCGCCCACCAGATCCGCAAAGTGTCAGGAATCCGTAGTTTGAAATTCATGGCAGTAACCAACGCGGAAGGGCCGCATTTCGCTGAAATAGGGGTAACTCTAAGGATTCGCATAAATAATGATAATTTTTCCTTGTTGGCACATGTGTTGCTATTGCTCTGGGTAAACACCCTTTGACCGCTAAAAATGCTTGACAGCGGTCGCGGCATCAGGCTAAAAAGTTACCTCCTGTCAACAGATTGTATATGGTGGCCGATAAGGTTACCATCCGGCCCGGGTTTGACAGGAAGCAGTTAAACCGCCTGATGGATGGAAACCACGTTTCCGCCGCGTGTCATTGGGAGGACAAGGGCGCAAGGCAAGCGCCCAATCAGTTCGAGACGATCACCGAGGTCTGGAAAATTGCACTTGCTACGCGACGTATCGCCTTACGAACACATCATTGGACTCGCCGGGTCGTTCAGGAGCAGGGGCCTTGTTGCGGCTGCCTGCTTCCTTTTAGTTAGCTTTCTCTGCGTCGAGTCGCACGCCGATGAGAAAACCGGGGCCGGGGCGCCCCCGCCGTCCTGCGTGGTGAAAAAGCCCGTGGCCGCCAAGGCCAAGCCGAAACCTTCTGCTAAACCGGCCGCCAAATCGAAGACCGCCGCCGTATCCAAGACCAAACCCAAGCCCGCCGCCCAGCCTTTGGTCTCCGTAAGGACCAAGGCCAAGGCCGAGTCCATCACCTCCGAAATCGGTTCGGATCTGCCGCCGAACCTGGAGCAGGAAATCAGCAAATTCTTCGGGCTGCGCTACCGTTTCGGCGGCGAAGGCCGGAGCGGGATCGACTGCTCGGCGCTGGTCCAGCAGGTCTACTCGGATGTCTTCGGAGTCAGCCTGCCGCGCAGTTCTTCCGAGCAAAGCCGGCTGGGGAGTCTGGACAGCGTACCCCCCAATGACCTTAAGACGGGGGACTTGGTTTTCTTCGGCCCCAACCGCAAGCAGGTGAACCACGTCGGCATGTACCTCGCCAGCGGACGCTTCCTGCATGCGGCGCGTTCGGAAGGCGTCACGATCTCGAGCCTCGATGACAGCTACTGGAAGTCGCGGTTCATGTTTTCCAAACGAATGCGCGGGCTGGAGGTGGGCGAGGAGGATGACGACGACCTGGAACTGCACAGAAACCTGCTGCGGGATTCCATGTCCTTGGCCTTCGATGGCGGTGATTCCGATGTCAAGTTCCTTGATTTCGGGATCAAGCTCAACGATTCCCTGGAACTGCTGCTGAGCAGCTTTTTTATCAACTCCCTCGAGAACAACGGCCCGCCGAACCTCACACCCTCCTCTGCGCCCTTTTCGGCGGACGTGACGGGCCCCGAACCCGGCAGCGAAACGGAAGGCGGCTTCCGGCTGGCATCCATATTTTCGCCGTCGGAGTGGTTCAAGCTGATTCCGTCCGTGACCCAGGTCGAAGGCGCGAAGGAAGACCGCAGCCGCGATCGTCAGAAGTTGGGGCTCGAAACGTGGATGATCCTGCCGAGCTCGGGCATGGCGGTGTTCATGGCGGCCCAGGCCAGAAACCAGGAGGATCTGTTCGAGCGCCCGCTGGGGGCTTCCCCGGACTGGCAGACGATGGATGTGGCCCTCGGCCTTCACTACCACCTGTCCGAATCTCTCCGCTTTTCGCTTTGGGGCACGCACGCCTACAATCCGGACGTCAAGGCACTGGATGAAACCGGCAAGCGCAACGCCCCGCTGGACGAAATGTCGTTCCAGCTGAACCTCAAATTCTGATTACAAACAAGGCCTTACTCGCCGGTCCGCGTGTCGCCCGCAATGAACGGGGTGTAGCGCACGGCGATGCTGCCCTTGCGAACCCATATCCGGATCATCGTCAGGGTGGTGCCGTCCATATCCACCACGCTCGGCAGCTCTTCAACGAAGACTATGTCGTTTTTCGTGAATTCGTAGTAATGGGTGTTGGTGCTGTAAGGGTCGGCCACCAGGATGATTTTCTCCGGGTCGTAGGGGTGTTTGCGGGGGCTTCCGGCAAAGCAGACGTTTTCCAGCCGCAGAACGCGAATGTCTTTCGGTTTGCGGTACGCCTGTAGCTGCAAGGATGCAGCTTCCTGGGGGTAACTCGTTTTTTGCATGGTCGGCTCCTTCGGCAAAGATGGCTCCTGTTCGCTTTACTTCCAGGTAACGGCGTATGCAACCGCTGACCAGTTCTCAGGCAAAATATCTGCGCGGCCTGGCCCACAGCCTCAAACCGGTGGTGTTCGTCGGCCGGAAGGGGGTCAACGCCGCCGTGCTGGACTCCATCCGCGAGGCCCTGGCCGCGCACGAATTGATCAAGGTCCGGTTCACCGATCTCCGGGACCGGCGCGTCATGGCGGAAGCCGCAGCCGAGGTCCAACAGAAAACGGACAGCTGCCTGGCCGGCGCCATCGGCCGCGTGGCCGTTTTCTACCGGCCCCAGCCGGACCCTGAAAAGCGAAAAATAGTCCTTCCGCGTGGTTCCTCCAACAGATAAACCATTCCCGCCGCCCGCAACGGGAACCGCCGATTGGCTCAGTTGGAGCCGGGCAGGATGATCAGCCGCATCCCGGGCCGGATCGTTTGCTTTGGGTCCAACCGGTTCCACGCCCTCACATCGGCAACCGACACCCTGTGGCGCTCTGCGATTTCGGAAAGCGTGTCCCCCTCCTTGACGACATAGACCATCTCTTCGCGTTTTTCGGGCACCTGGCTCATCAGCCCCGACAGCCGCTGGTGAAACCGGCCGGCGGAGCCCTTGGGCACCTGCAGGCGGTGC
This sequence comes from Desulfobacterales bacterium, assembly GCA_025454075.1. The sequence continues at coordinate 12,105 of JALOPD010000015.1, forward strand.
GGGCCGGGCATCAACCGGTAGCCGCGGATGTCCGGGTTGAGATCCTTGATGAGCTTGACGTGGGTCTCCGCGGCCTGGGCGACGGCGAGCAGGGAGATTTCCCGGTCCGTTTCCAGGGCGACCGGCTCCGATGCGACCGGCGGGTAGATGTCCTCGGGCTCCAGGCGAAAGCCGTACGCTTCGGGGTTTTTCAAGATGAGCTTGGCCGTAAGAATCCTGAACACGTAGCGCTGGGTTTCCAGCGGCAGGTAAAGACGGTAGTAGTCCCGGGTGTTCTGCTGGCGGATGTCGCTTCGCAACCCGTTTTCGCCCATGTTGTAGGCCGCCACGGCGAGGGTCCACGAGCCGAACAGGCCCCGGAGTTCGCGCAGATAAGCGATGGCGGCGTCCGTCGAGGTGGCAAGGTTGCGGCGTTCGTCCTTTTCCGAGTCGACCCGCAGCCCGTATTTGCGCCCGGTCGATTCGATGAACTGCCAGAACCCCATGGCGCCTTTCGGCGAGCCGGCATGCGGCCGCAGGGCGCTCTCGGCGATGGAGACGTATTTCAGGTCGTCCGGCAGGCGGTGCTTTCGCAGTGTCTCCTCGATCGGCGTCAGGTATTGGCGCGAGCGCTTGATCCAGAGAATGACCTGGTGCGGGTCCGCCAGCACCGTCAAGATCTCCCGCTCCATGCGCTCGCGCACATCCGGGTCCTCGATCGGGACGGGTTCCCCGCAGAAATCCAGCGGCCCCCTGATGCGGGCGGCCTGGATCAGCGCCGAGAAGTCCAGCGCCGGTGCCGCCGTGACGGCCTGTGCCCCTGCCTCGACGGCCATCAGCGCCGTTGCCAGCACAACGGCGACCGCCCATTGGAGAAGATCACGCATCGTGGCCGGCCCTCCCGGTGCCTTCACGCGCGCAGCGCCGCGTAAAGCGTCCAGGCGCCGACAACAATGAAGAAGGCCCCGGCGCCGATCTTGATGGCGGCCGGCGAGACGAAGCGGCTGATGCCGGCCCCCAGGAGCACGGCGATGAGCGAACTCAGCACCAGCGCGCCGGCGGAACCCAGGAACACCGAAAGCCGGTTGTCGCAGTCGGCTGAAAAACAAAAAGTGGCCAGCTGGGTCTTGTCCCCCAATTCGGCCAGAAACACCAACCCAAAGGTGGTCAGCAGCAGCTTGATGTCCATCCGGTACCTTTCTCCTTCAATTGAGCCCTTCGCCTTTTGAATCCTCCCCCCGGCATGCGTTTCACAGCGCCCGCATGAATTCGGGCTTGAGCGCGACGCCGCCCGCCAGGGCTTTGTCGATCAAGGCCAGGGTGGCCTCCTTGTCCCGGGGCAGGCGCGCCCGGATCGGAAGATAGTTGGAGGCGTGGTTGGCATGAAAGAGACCCCGGGACAAACAGGTCTCGGCGATCATCGTCCGCAATTCGGCCAGCATCTCGGGGGGCTCGATCAGCTGGAAGGTCCCCGCACGCCAGTTGTCGTAAAGCGGGGTCCCGGGGATGAGCATCAGGCTGAGCGCCCCCACGTAGTCCGGGTCGATGGCAGACAGCACGCGGCCGGTCTCGCGGGCATGGACCTGGGAGCGTTCGCGGCCGGCGATCCCCAGCAGCACCGTGATCGAGAGCTTGAAGCCGGCGTCCCTGGCCTTGCGGCCCATGGCGATCATCCGGGCCGAATCGGCCCCCTTGTTGATGCGCGCGAGCGTGATGTCGTCGCCGGTTTCAAGCCCCATGTAGAGGATGCCCAATCCGTGGCGGCGGAGTTCCGCCAGTTCGTCGGCGTTCTTGAGGGAGAGGCTCTTGGCGTTGGCGTAGGCCCCCACCCGGGTGACCCACGGCAGCTGATCGCGGATCGCCGTCAGGATGCGCATGAGCCTGGCCTGCGGGATGATCAGGGCGTCGCCGTCGCACAGGAACACCCGCCGCTGGCGCCGGCAATGGGCGGCCGCGAAGGCGATGTCCTCCAGGATGGTTTCATCGGGCTTGATCCGGAACCGCTCGCCCGCATACGTGCCGCAGAACGTGCACTTGTTCCGGGAACAGCCCACGGTCGCCTGCAACAGGATGCTGTCGGCCTCGCTGGGGGGCCGTATGATGGTGCCTTCATAGTGCATGGTCGGTCCTGACGCTAGGGGTCACTGGTTTCCGAATCCGTTCGGGGCACCGCAGTCCGGGCAGTCCCAGGTGATGGCGTTGCAGGACAGGCCCCAGAGGTTCTCCAGCATGCAATCCTGGCAGATCCTGAAGCCGCACCGGCAGGACCAGCAGAAGGGTACTGCGTTCCGGCAGCAGTGGCAGTGGGGATCGCGCTCGCGCCGGTGTTTGCGTCGATGGGGCGATTTAACCGAAGAGTCTGGCATGATCGCGCTTGATGCAGCGTCCCATCACCACGTCGATGCCGGCCGCCGTAAGCAGGGCGGCGGCCTCCCGGTTTTCGATGCCTTCCTGCATCCAGAAGGTCTTGGGTTTCAGCCGCAAGGCCTCGTGAGCGTGCGGCAGGATCTGGTCGGAGCTGCGAAAGACATCCACGATGTCCACCGGCCCCGGGACATCGTCCAGAGAGGGATAGACCTTTTCGCCGAGGATCTCCGTCTGGGCGGGGCGCACGGGGATCACCGTGTAGCCGCGATCCTTCAGGTACGCCGCCACCTTGTAGGAATCGCGGTCCGCCTTCGGGCTCACGCCCAGAACGGCGATGATTTTCGAGGTGGTCAGAATGACCTTTATGTCGGCGTCCGCGGTAATGATGCGCCCGGTTTTCATGACTATCTCTTCTGCTTGCCGTCCAACGGATGCAATGCTATATCAAAACCGAAAATTAAACCAAGGCCGACTCCGTGTCAACCGGCGTGCCGAATTCTCGGCCGGGTCCCGGGGGTTCGGGACGCCTTCGCGAGGCCCTTCGACATGAACCGGAAAGACCCAGTCTATCTCATCGACGGCTCCGCCTACATTCACCGTGCCTTTCACGCCATCCAGGGGTTGACCAATTCCAGGGGGCTGCCGACCAACGCGGCCTTCGGGTTCACCCGCATGCTGATCAAGCTCATGGAGGAGCGCCGGCCGGCCTATGCCGCCATGTTTTTCGACGCCCGCGGCCCCACCTTCCGCCATGACCTTTTTTCGGCTTACAAGGCCAACCGGCCGCCAATGCCGGAGGAGATGGCGGTTCAGATCCCCTACATCAAGACCATCACGGCGGCCTACCGGCTGCCGGTCGTTGAAATGCCCGGCTACGAGGCCGACGATCTCATCGGGACGCTCGCGCGGCGGGTGGCCGAGGCCGGCCACCCGGTGGTGATGGTGACCGGGGACAAGGATTTCCTGCAGCTGGTCACCGAGCGCATCAGCATCTGGGACCCGATGAAGGAAACCACCACCGACCTGCGCTCCGTCCGGGAGACCATGGGCGTCGAACCGCCCCGGATGGTGGACGTCATGGGGCTGTCCGGCGACACGGCGGACAACATCCCGGGGGTGCCGGGGATCGGACCCAAGACGGCCCTCGAGCTGATCAAAACCTTCGGTACGCTGGAGAACCTCTACGCGCAGATCGATCGCATCCCCCGCAAGAAGCAGCAGGAGCGCCTGCTGAAATTCCGGGACCAGGCGTTTCTGAGCCGCGATCTGGCCGCCATCCGCACCGACGCGCCCGTCGAGCTGGAAACCGAGGCGCTCAAGATCGGCGAACCCGATGTCCACGCCCTGTCCGGGCTCTTCCGGGAACTCGAGTTCCGGCAGCTGCAACAGAGCCTGCCGCAGGCGTCGGACCTGAGCCGCAAGGACTACCGGGCGGTCCTCGAGGCCGGGGAGCTCTCGGCGCTGATCGAACGGCTGCGGGCCGCCGGAATGTTCGCCATCGACACGGAGACCACCTCGCGGGACCCCATGCGGGCCGGGCTGGTCGGCCTTTCGGTTGCGTTCCAGGCCGACCAGGCCTTCTACATTCCCTGCGGCCACCGCTATCTCGGGGCGCCCCGGCAGCTCGAACGGGGGTTCGTGCTCGCGCAGCTCAAGCCGCTGCTCGAGGACCCGCGGCTGCGCAAGGTCGGCCAGAACATCAAGTACGACGGGATGGTGCTGGCGCGCCACGGCGTCGCGCTCGAAGGCGTGGTGTTCGACACGATGCTCGCCTCCTACCTGCTCGATCCCTCCAAGCGCGCTCACAACCTGGACCAGATCGCGCTCGATTTCCTCGATCACAAAACCATTGCCTTTGAGGATCTCGTCGGCAAACGCAAGGGGGTCGCCACCTTTGCCGAGGTCCCGCTGGAAGCGGCGGCGCCCTACGCCTGCGAAGACGCCGACGTCACGCGGATGGCCTACGAGGTGCTCAGCCGCCGCCTGGAGGAGGTGGGCCTGACGGCGCTGATGACCACGGTGGAGATGCCCCTTCTGCCGGTCCTCATGCGGATGGAGATGCGGGGGGTAACGGTCGACATCGATCGGCTGCGCGAGCTTTCCAAGTCCTTTGCGCAGCAGCTCGAGGCGATCGAGGACGGCATCTACGGGCTGGCCGGGGAGCGGTTCAACATCAATTCCAGCCAGCAGCTCGGCACCATCCTTTTTGAAAAGCTCCGGCTGCCGGTCCAGAAGAAGACCAAGAAGAAGACCGCCTACTCCACCGACGTGGACGTGCTGACCTCGCTGGCCGCGCAGCACGAGCTGCCGGCCATGATCCTGAAGCAGCGCACCCTGGCCAAGCTGAAATCCACCTACGCCGATGCGCTGGCCGGCCTGGTGCACCCCGAGACCGGCCGCATCCACACCTCTTACCACCAGACGGTCACGGCCACGGGGCGGCTGTCCAGCTCGGACCCGAACCTGCAGAACATCCCCATTCGCAGCGAGGAGGGGATTGAAATCCGCCGGGCGTTCGTGCCCCGCCCGGGATGGCGGCTGCTGTCGGCGGATTACTCCCAGGTCGAACTGCGCATCCTGGCCCACTGCTCGGAGGATGAAATCCTGATCCGGTCTTTCCGGGAGGGGGAGGACATCCACACCCGGACGGCGTCGGAAGTCTTCCAGGTGGACCCGCGGGAGGTCAGCCCCGAGCTGCGGCGGCAGGCCAAGGCCATCAATTTCGGCATCATCTACGGGATGAGCCCCTTCGGACTGGCGCGGCAGCTCGAGATCGGCCAGAAAATGGCCAAGACCTACATCGACAACTATTTCGCCCGGTACCCGGGGGTCAAGCGTTTCCTGGATCGCACGATCGAGGAGGCTCGCAAAACCCGCCGGACGAGCACCCTGCTCGGGCGCATCCGGCTCCTGCCGGACATCAACAGCCCCAACGCAGCCGTCCGCCAGGCCGCCGAGCGCACCGCCGTCAACACCCCGATCCAGGGGTCGGCGGCTGATCTCATCAAGTTGGCCATGATCCGGATCGACGCGGCGCTCGCCCAAGAGGGGCTCAAGGCCGCCATGCTCCTGACGGTGCACGACGAACTGGTCTTCGAAGCCCCGCCGGAGGAGGTGGAGGCACTGACCCGGCTGGTGCAGGGGGTCATGGAAGGGGTCTGGGACTTGAAGGTGCCGCTCCGGGTGAACACGGCCACGGGGGCCAACTGGGCGGAGGCGCATTAAGGCAATGCCTAAAGTGCCTAAATTGCGCTAAAGTGCCTAAAATTTAGGATGGCGGTGCGCTCGCTCGTGGGAATGCTCCTTTTCCGCGGTGCACGCCGCGCATGGGCATGGTTCATCCGTCGTCGACTATGGCTTCCTTGCCGAGCTTTGCGGTTTCGGGGCAGGGGCTACAATCCGGGCCTCGGGCCCCTTCTCCGGCGGTTTTTGGCGGCTTTTGACGGTCTCGTCCACCGTTTTGTAGACGCTCTGGAAGGCTTCGGCGAAACCGGTCGGCGACAGGCGGCCGCACTCGATGAATTTGACCACGATTTCCTTGGCGGCTTTCAGAATGTGCTCGTCGATGGAGGCCATGCGTTCTCCTCTCCGCAGGTCGGACCTGCTCCGGGTCCGCTAACAGAAAGCACACGGGGTGTCAACATCGGGGCGATTGATTTTTCAGGCAAAAACGCTCCGGCTCCGCGGGCGCATTTGACACCGAAGGCCGCATCCACTATTCTCCCTGCCTTGAAAACGGGAGACGATATGGCAACCGAAACCAGAACGAGATGCGGGCCGCTGCGAATCGCCGCCGTGCTCTTGGGGCTCGTGTTTTTCTTGATCGGCACCGGCTGCACCACGGTCAAGGATGCCGCCAAGGGAACCGCGCGCACGGTCAGCGAGTCCTCCCGCAAGGTGGTCGACGCGATCACGCCGGGCGGCTCGGGCCTCAAAAAAACAGTCGTCCTGATCGGCATTGAAGGGCGGGCGGAACCCGGCCAGGCCGGTTTCGACACCCATTTCAGACAGGCGCTTTCGGAACACCTGCGAAAGGAGTGCCGCGAGGCCCTGCTGGACGAGACCGTGGGCGCGATCGTGAAATCCCCGCCGAGGCTCGCCTCCGGCCAGATCGACGGCTTCAGCCTGGCGATGGTGGGCCGCCCGCGGGGGGTCAACTTTTTCGTGATCGGAAGCCTCACCGACGCGCGGTTTCTCGATGAAAAAACCGGCTTCTGGCTGTGGAAAAAAACCCGCTACCGGCTCCGCGTCGCGCTGCGTCTTGAAATCGTCGACTCGGCCTCAGGCACCAAGGCGTTCGATGAAAGTCTGTGGGAAGAGTCGATCGTCGACGAGATGAGGTACGAAGAACTCAAGGAGGCCGGCGGAATTCCTCTGTCCGAGATGGCCCCGGTCACGGGCCGGCTGCTGCAGGAGGCCGGGCTCAAGACCTGCGAGGTGCTGCGGAGCCAGCCCTGGCGAGGGTTTGTCACCGCCGTCGACCGCAACCGTCTTACCCTCTCGGCCGGCAGCGGGGTCGGCCTGACCCCGGGAAGCGTGTTGGAGGTTTTCGACAAAGGCCGGGTCGTGGAGAACAAAGACGGCCAGCGGTTCCTGTCGCCGGGCGAGAAAATCGGCGAAGCCCGGGTCGAGTCGGTCGCGGCCGACCGGGCCGAAGCCGTTCTGGATCAGGCGGCTCCCGCCGCCGCCGGCGGGACGGTCCGGCTGCGGTGAGGGTCAGCGGCCGGCTTCCGGCGCCCCACCCGATTCCCTTTGCCTTGCGGCGGCTCCGCGGTAGGCGTCGATCAGTTCCAGTGCAGCGTTGATCGAATCCGCCCGGGCGGTGGCCTGCCTCAGGGCCGTCGCGCATCGCAGGCCTTTCGTGAACCACCCCAGCCGGTTGCGGACCAGGCGCAGCGCGGTCTCCTCCCCGTAGCAGTCCACCGTGAGAGCGACATACCGGCGCAGGGTCTCCAGCCGCTCCTCCAAGGCCGCCGGCAGGGCCGGCCGGCCGCTCAGCCGTGCGTTGACCTCGGTGAAAATCCGGGGATAGCCGAAAGCGCTGCGGCCGATCATGACCGCATCGCAGCCGGTCTCCGCCATCATCCGTTCGGCGTCCTGCGCGGTGCGGATGTCCCCGTTGCCGATCACGGGGATGGCCAGGCGCCGCTTGAGGGCGGCGATGATGGACCAATCCGCCTGGCCGCTGAACTTCTGGGCGGCCGTGCGCGGGTGGAGGGTGACCGCATCCACCCCGCAGCCCTCCGCCATGGCGCCGATCTCCAGCGCCTCTCGACCGGACCGGTCCCAGCCGCTGCGGATCTTGATCGTCAACGGGATCCGCACCGCCCTGCGAACCTCGCGCAGAACCGCTTCGGCGCGTTTCGGGGTGCGCATCAGGGCCGCCCCCGCCCCCGCCTTGACCACCTTGCGGACCGCACAGCCGAAATTGATGTCGACCACATCCGCCCCGCTGTCCTGGACGATGGCCGCCGCGGCAGCCATCACCGCCGGGTCGGCCCCGAAGATCTGCGCGGCGAGCGGTTTCTCCGCCGGCCGGCTGCGCAGGTAGGGCAGCGTGTGGGGAGACCCGTGCGCCAGCCCGTCCGCGCTCACCATTTCCGTGCACACCAGGGCACAGCCGGCCTCGCGCGCCAGGAGGCGGACGGGCAGGTGGGTGATCCCCGCCAGCGGCGCCAGCAGGACGGGGTTGTCCAAGGTGAGCGTTCCGATTTTCATCTGCGGTGCTGCCCTTTTCCCGCTGATGCATCGGCCGTCTGCGTCGACGAGGGCGATGATTCGCCGCCCGACCGGGCGTAACAGTACAGGCAGTCGTGCCCGCAGCGGTGAAGGTCGTAGGAGCCGACGTCCGCGGAGACCCGGCAGCCGCAGCCGGACTTGACCCGCTGACCGGCATCGCGTTTCAAGGAAAGCTCCCCGCCGTGAAGTTCCATGAAGAGCGCGCTGGGGATGCAGGCCCCGGCGCGGACCGTGGAACGGGCGGGCAGAGCGGAGAGCAGATCGCTCTCGCAGCAGGTGAAGAGCCGGATGTGCCTGGCCTTCAGCCGGTGCTCCAACCCGAGCAGCACTTCGATTTTCTCCTCCCGGGGAAGCTCCACAAAGGCGACCCCCGGCCGCCGCGCGGTTCTTTTCCGGATCTTGGCGTAAAGGTCCATGAAGCTTACCGTGCAGCGGCGGATGCCCGCGGCAGCGGCGGCGTCCGCGATCCGGCCGGCGTCGCCGAGGTTGTTGAAGGGGCCTTCGCCCTCAAACCGGTAGAAGCAGATCGGGTCGAAGCGCCAGTTGACCGAACGCGGCCCGAAACGGTCGCAGAGCCGCCGCAGCTGCCCCAGGCGCCGATCGAGCCCGGGGAGGTTCGGCTCGAGGACGCGATTTTCCGAGTTGATCGTAAACTGAAAATAGAGATGGTACCCCATCGCCTGCAGGCGGCCGCCGTAGTTTCCCTCCAGGAAGGGGCCGAAGTTTTTGGACCAGAAAACGATCGTGTGCACCGGCGGGGCGGCGGCGGCCACCCGGGTCACCCGGCGGTTGTAGGGGTTGGTCACCTCGAACTCGCCCCGGGCGATGCCCTCCATGAACCACGGCATGAAAAAGGCGGGGATGTCGGTGCGGCGGGAAGCCGAGATGACCCTGTGATGCGCGTTGGCCACGGAATGCTCGAGCGGCTACTTGTCTTTCTTGAGTTCCGCCAGCGAAATCACTTTCGCGGCGGCAAGATCCCGGGCCGGCTTCTTTGAATCCGGCGGCTCCTGCGGCAGGGCGGCGGGCGGCGGGCTCTCGACTTTTTCAAGCCGCATGCGTTTGCCGTTCATCGTGAACTCCGCCCCGTCGATGTAAGCATCCCGCAGGATCCAGGTGACGGTCTGCACCGGCACCTGCAGCAGCAGCAGGCTGACGTGATGCCAGTTGGGCTTGTGGTCGGGTTCGATGGCCTCGATGCGCGCGAACGACAACGGCTTGTCTTCGTAGTAGATGAGAACGAGGTCCTTTTCGGCAGCCATGTTCATCTCATTCCGGTATGCGTTTTTTCCGCCCGACGGCGGGGTCGTGGATCGGTATCAGGATATCCGCCATCTCGCGGATCTTCCGGATCGTGTCGTAGGCCTCCGCCACGTTGATATGGACCCCCGGCGCGATGGCCGGGCCCTGGGCCGGGAAGTTCTTGGCGTTGCAGCAGAAGCCCGTGATGACGGCCCTGCCGCGGGAGGTGTTCACCGCAACGGATTGGCCGCCTACCGTGTGGCCCGGCGAAAAGATCACGCGGACGCCCTCGGCGATCTCCGCATCCCCCTCGACCTGCACCACATGGAGCCCGTCGAGAATGTCCGGGTAATACCGGTGGTCCACCGGATGGGGGTTGAGGAGAAACTCGTATTCGCTCTTCTGCACGTAAATTTCGGCGCGGGGGCAGCGCTGGTCGTTCTCGCAGTGGTCGTTGTGCAAATGGGTGTGGATGATGACGTCGACCGCCTCCGGCGTCAAGCCCACTTCGGCCAGGGCCTCTTCGAATTCCAGGATCCTGAAGCCGCAGGCTTCCTCGGCACCCGGAGGCGCCACGAAGTCCGCGAGCCCCGTGTCCACCAAGATGTTTCGGTCTCCGCCCTTGAGGTAGAAGGCGTAGATCGGCAGGAAAATGCGTTTTCCGTAGTCCCGGAGATACGTCATGACGCCCTGGTCGGTCTCGTTGATGCCCACCGCCAGGGGGTGGATGGTGTATTCGCGCATGACGGCGTCCTTATGGCATGGAGTGGGATGCGACTTAGAGATCTTGAGTCGGCTACCGCAATTTTATACCTCGCCTGAGCCGAAAATTCCAGCCAAAGTTGCTCATCCCATCCCCCTGACCGGTTTCCTGAGCGAATGGAGTGCAGCGTTCGGTTCAGCGCGGCATATGGGAAATGACAGCTTCGGGGTTCATTCAACCATTTTTATAATCCCGTGAAGTGGATGGCCCTGCCGCTGTATGCAGGGCCATTCACTTAGGGCTCAAGTTTTTGACAGATCGGCCGATAACGAGTTAAACTCTTTGTTGAAGGCCAGCCAGAAAAAGGGAGCTTGACTATGATCTCGACATCCGCTTCAGGCAGATTTGCCGTCGTTCTTCTGATTCTCGCCGTGGCGCTGGCGCTCGCCGCACCGGCGGTCGCCGCGGACAAGGCCGCGGCCAAGGGCCTCAAAAGACCGGCGGCGGCAGCGGAATCCAGGGACCCGAACTTCTGGTTCCAAAAGGGTGCGCTGTGCGCCACCTACGGCAACAACCAGGCGGCGATCCGCTATTTCGGCAGGGCCATCGCCCTCGACCCCGGCCACAGCGGCGCCCTGTTCTCCCAGGGCGTCTCCTACGGCCAGCTGGGCAACTTTACCCGGGCCGTCTCCGACATCAGCCGGGCCATCGAGATGGAGCCTCAGAACGGTCTTTATTACTATGGCCGCGGCCGGACCTATCTGCTGGCCGGGGAGAAGGACAGGGCCATGCAGGATTTCCGCAAAGCCGCCGATCTGGGGGACGAGGACGCCCAAGCGTATCTGGCCGGCGCCAAGTAGAGCGGCGGGATCGGCATTGCCGGACGGGCGCAAGGTTGCAAGGGTAAAGATACAAGGTTCAAGGTGCAGGGGGATCAGGTTTTTTTATCCATGCGCCCTGTTCCGTGAACCGTGCGCCTTTTTTTACGGCAAAATCACCGCCTGTGTTTTTTTTCCGTCGATCTTGAGGGTGAGCGGCCGGTCCAGCCGGATGTGCCGAAGGTACCGGGTGGCTGCGGACGGCGGCTGGGCTTTCAGCCAGTTCCAGTCGACGAAATCCTCCCCGCCGGCGGCGGTGGTCAGGTAGCTGATGTCCAGGGACGTGATGTTGTGGAAAAAATGCGACCCCTGGGACGGGTCGGCCCTGAGCGCCTCGGTGGCCGTTTCCACGACCGCTTTCACCGCGGAGATGTCGCTCCATTTCACCGGGATGCCGAGCCAGCGGTCGGCCGAACCCCAGCGCCCCGGCCCGACCAGCAAGTACCGTCGACGCTGCGCCTCGAGCTGCTTGTTCAACCGCCCGACCTCGCCGGCGATGTCCACGGTGCGGGCCACGTCGAAGGCCTCGGGGTCGACGAAAATGATGTCCTGCAGATCGCTCACCTGCCCGTTGCCGAGCGCCATCGTCGAGTAGCAGATGGCCCGCTGCCGGTCCTCGTCGCTGATCTCCACATTCAGTTTTTGCCGTGCCACGGCCATCGGCCGGATCTGCAGCAGATCGAACACCGGCCTCGGCCCGGCCGCCAGATTTACCGCAAACTCGATCTCCACCGGGCAGCCCATGCCCTTGCGGCCCAATTCCAGCAGGGTCTCTAAAATCCCCGGCAGCGGGAACTCGCGGTATTTCAGGATGCCGGCAAACGTCAGCACCGGCAGGCCGCCGTTCTGGAACCCGTCGCGGATGCGGTGCTCCTGGGGAAAGTACGTGCTCGACAGCGCCCGCACCGCCGGGCTGTCGGGGACGTCGTCCACCGCCAGCCGGATCAGCGTCGGGTCCTCTTCCGTGCCGCGCAGTTCCGGGACATCCTGCATTTTCAACGCGTAAAAGAACCGTTGGGCGTTTTTCAGGATGTCGTCCACCGTCGAGAACTGCGGCATGAACTGGGGGTATTTCGGCGAGAAGCGCAGCGAGGTCCCGCCTTCCACCACCATTTTCCCCAGCCCCAGGGCAATGTGCGCGATCCCCTCGTCGGGCTTCATGTGGGCGATCGGATAGAAATTGTAGGACTGGACCACGCCGGCCAGGGCGGGAAAGAAATGCCCGCCCCAGGCCGCTCCCGTCAGGTGCTGGACGGCCACGGCCATTTTTTCTTCCTCGATGCGGTGGTAGGTGCTCCGGGCGAACGACTTGGGGCTTTCAAAATACGTGGAGGCATAGACCAGCTTGACGGCGGCGATCAGCCGCTCGAGCCGCCCGGCCCGGTCGGGGTCGTTGTTGGGCAGCATGTAGGTGCGGTAGATCCCGGCAAACGGTTGGAACTGGGCGTCCTCGAGCAGGCTGGAGGAGCGCACCGCCAGCGGGCAGGTCGTGTGCTCCACGAAAACCGCGAGATTTCGAGCGAGCCACTCCGGGAGTCGGGCGCTGAGAAAGGCGGCGGCGATCTCCGCATCGCCCGCCTCGCGGGTGGCGAACTCCCTGAGGTTGTTTTCGGCGACAAAGGCATCGAACCCTTCGGTGCTGATGGCCAGCGTCTTGGGGACGCGGATGTCGACGCCCTTGAAATTCTCATGCAGCTCGGGGTGCGACCGGAGCAGGGTGGAGGCGAACGCCAGCCCGCGCGCCTTGCCGCCCAGCGAGCCGCGCCCGATTTTGATGAAGTCCGCATCCGGGTCGAAGCGCCCCTCGAACATTTCCGTGATGACCCCGCGCTGGATGCCTTTGCGCCGGTCGTGGATGCAGCGGACCAGGTAGTGCTTGAGGGCTTCCACGCTGGCAAAGTCGCTGACCTTTACGGGTTTGAGCTTCGAGGCCAGCATGACCTCCGAGCGGGCCATGAACCAACTGGAGAAGTGGTTGCGGCGGGCATGGTAATCCACCGAATCGTCGGGGATGGAGGGCAGGAGCTTCTCCATGACGCGCAGGTTGGAGGCGCGGGCGATCTCCCGGCCGTCGGGAAGGCGGAAGATGAAATCTCCGAAGCCTAAAAACTGCATGAAGAATTCGTGGATTTCCGCGTAGAGCTTCGGGGAGGTCTTGTTGATGAAGAACGCCGGCACCTGCCGCGCTTTTTCGCGATTGGCCTCGTCCGTGCTCAGGGTGAGCAGCGGCAGATCCGGGTTCTGCGCCCGGATCATGGACAGGAGATCGACGCCCGCCTTTTCGTCCATGACGCCGCCGCGCGGGAACCGTACGTCCGACAGCACGCTCAGCAGATACGGCTGGTAGCGCCGGCAGAGGTCCACGGCCTCCTCGTAGGTTTGCGCCACCAGGATCTTCGGCCGGGCGCGCATCCGGAAGATGCGGTGTTCGTCGTTGACCGACTCCTCCATGGCCGCCTGGGTCTGGGTGACGATTTCCTTGTAGAGGATCGGCAGCAGCGAGGAGTAGTGCACCGGGGCGTCCTCGACCAGAACGATGACCCGCACCCGGGCCCGCTCGGTGTCGAAGGCCACGTTCAGGCGGTCCTCGAGGTTCTTGATGAGGGCCAGCAGCAGGTCGCTGTTTCCCTGCCATACGTAGACCCGGTCGATCGCCTCGCGGTCGCAGTCCCGTTGGTCTATCAGGTGCTGGCCGGTCTTGTGCACCAGGAGAAAAACCGGGAGGTCCGGAAAATTTTGCTTGATGGTGCGGCCCAGCACGTAGGCGTGCGTGTCGTCCACCAGCGGCATGGTGATCACGAGGTCGAACTTTTTGCGGTGCAGGGCTTCCAGGGCTTCCTGGGAGGTGGACGCCCAGGTGAGCATCGGGGGGCGCGACAGGTTGAGGCCGCGGTACTCGTGAATGATGCGCTCCGCCAGGCGGCCCTCCTCTTCCATGATGAAAGCCTCATACGGGCTGCTGATCAGGAGGATGTCGGTGACCTTGCGGGCCATCAACTCGTGGAAGACCTTGAAGGAGAGATCAAAGTCGTCGCTGCCGGTCGGTGCCTCGAAATGTGCGTCCATGGGGATGAGGTTCCTGAGAAGTGCCTAAAGTGCGCTAAAGTGCCTATAGTGCCTAAAGTTGGAAACGCCGAGCGACCAACCCGGCGACCGTTGCGCTTGAATCTTATATAGGCCCATGTCCGGAGAATTTCAAGAAACGGCCGGAAAAACAGGCGCGCCGTTGCCGCAGAGCTTGCCCTGCCAGGTGTCCCGGCGCTCGAGCGTCTCGTGGATGGCTTTGAGCGTGGTGGCCTTCTCCCGGCTCCAGGATGGGGCCGCGAGCTCCTCCGGGTGGGGGTCGCCCGTCAGGCGCTGGACGACGGTTCGGGCGGGAAGGCGTTCGAGCACGTCCACGACCTGGTCCACGTACTCCTGCCGTTCGAGGCAGCGGTATGCGCCGGAGCGGAACAGGGCGTCCAGACGCGTGCCCCGGACGACGTAAAGGTTATGGAGCTTGACGCCGTCGACGCCCGCCGCCGCCAGGGTGTCCGCCGTGAAGCGCGCGTCCGCGGCGGTTTCGCCCGGCAGCCCGAGGATCACGTGGGCGCACACCGGGATGCCGCGCCGGTGGGCGGCCTCCAGCGCCCTCAAGAAACAGGCGGCGTCGTGGCCGCGGTGGATGGCGGCGAGCGTGGCGTCGCGCGCGGACTGCAGCCCGTACTCGACCCAGACCAGGCAGCGGCGGGCCACCTCCTCAAGCAGGTCCAGGACCGGCCCCGGGACGCAGTCCGGGCGGGTCCCGATAAAGAGCCCCACCACGCCCTCGACGCCGAGGGCCTCCTCGTAAAGCGCCCGGAGGCGTTCGACGGGTGCGTAGGTGTTGGAGAAGGATTGGAAATAGGCGATGAACTTCTCGGCGCGGTAGCGCCGGGCCATGGCGATCTTGCCGGCCTCGAGCTGCGCGGCGATGGAAAGCCCACGGCCATGGGCGCCGGTGCCCGACCCCTGCGCGTTGCAGTAGATGCAGCCGCCGGTGCCGACGGCGCCGTCCCGGTTCGGGCAGCCGAGGCCGGCGTCCAGCGTGATTTTCTGGACGCGGCACCCAAAACGCCCGCGCAGGTAGGAGTTGAGGTCGTTGTAACGGTTCGGCATGTCGGCTTGACCCGCTGAGGCGGCGCCTCTATAATGCGCTCGTCGCCGTCATCGCGCTGATCGCCTCAAGGTCCCGGTGGACCCAGCGATAAGCGCGCTGTCGCTTGCCGCTCATCTATCACACGCGCCCGGTTTCGCGCAATCGACAAGCCGGCCTGCACTCATGACCTTCCACCCCGCCGCTTACGACATCCTCGTGGTCGGAGCCGGCCACGCCGGCTGCGAAGCCGCCCTGGCCGCGGCCCGCATGGGCTGCCGCGTGCTGCTTTTGGCGATCGACCT
>JALOPD010000482.1 GCA_025454075.1 Desulfobacterales bacterium
CCCCCGGACACAGGTTGCTTAGACTAATTGCAGAACTTTGACCGCGCGTAGTTCAATCCGACGCTGGACTCCGGGGCGAACGTGCCCACGCTCGGCTTGCCGCCGCAAACCTTGCCCTGGACCTTGTGCACCGCGTCAAAGGTAGCACAATTGTCGGCTCCAGGCTTCGGCTGAACCATCACCCGCGTGTAATACGCGAGGTTGCGCGCCGAAGCGTCGACGTAAACGTTCGAGAGCACGGTGCCTTCGGGCGCCGTGTAGTCGAGCATGCCATACATGTTGGACGAGGGCGCGCCGCTGCCGAGGAACAGCAGCATCAGCGGGCTCTGGCTCGACGGCATCCGCGGGTCGTACGCCAGATAAACGTTCTTCATCGTGATCCGCTTGGCGCCGGTGCTGTCGTGCTGCGGCAGGCGGTAGGGGGTGAAGATGCCCTGATAGCTGGTCAGGCCGGTGACGTTCTCGACCCGGAACTCTTTCAGCGGCCCGCCGCCCTGGGTGTGGATGACGTCGCCGTGGGTGCCCTCCTTGACGCCGCCCGGACCCTTGATCAGGGAATTCTGGACGGTCAGGGTGGCATCCGGCGAGTTGTACATGCTGATGCCGTCGGCCGCCCGGCCCATCACGTCGATGTGCATGCCCTCGAGGTGAGCCTGACCCTTGATCGACGACAACAAAACGGCTCGCGCGACGTTGCTGCCGAGTTCGATCCGCCCGCCGATCACGTGGACGTTGCGGGCGTTGGTGATGTTAAGCGGCGTGGTGCAAACCTTGTTCGGCATCTTCACCAAAAGATCGCCGCCCCTGGCGTCGATATTGCCGGGGCAGGTGTCCTGCACGACCACCGGCGCCGACAGCGTCGGCGGCGCAATGCAGGAACCCTGGCTCACCGGGGGGCTGACCACGTCCGCCAGGGCTTGCATCTGCCACCGCTCACTGCCGCATTCCCGGTCGCTGCAGCCGCACTTCCACTTGCCGTCGTCGCGCTGGCAGACGTAGCCCAGCACGTACCGCGGGGTTTGGCCGAGCGGCAAAGACGCTGCTGCGCTACCCTTATACCACGTATCGCTGACCAGCGTTGAGCCCGATAGTGGTAGCTCCTGCCATGCCGACCCGGACCAGTAGAGCGCCTTCTTGTAGACGTACTGGTCCCCGGAGCCGCTGCCCACCTTGATCTGCGCGGCGCCGCCGGCACACTCGGTGCCCTGTATCAGAAACTCTTTGGCTGCGGTCAAGACATTAAACGCCGAACCGTATCCGCCAGGCGTGGGCGCGGAAGGCGTCAGCATATTGGTGCAGGGTGCCGCCGAGGCGGCAGCAGCACTGGCCAGTGAAGCGCAAAGAGTGAGCGCGCAGCAGACGCCACGGGCACGTCGGCCGCCCGCTTTATGCGAGCTATCGAGAGAAGAATCTGCGGTCATTTTTCACCATAAAGTAACAAGGTATCGGTTCTCAATATTGGCCATAGGTCAGGGCGGGTCGTCCGCCCTGCTTCAACCGAATATCTATCAGGTTCGTCGGAATTCGCGAGACCGAGGGCCGCGCCTGAACCTCAAGACGTGCCGGGTGCGCCGTAACTGGTCGCCAACGCCGCCTCTCCCTGTCCTGGAGGCTCGTTTCCGCGGCCGGGAGAACGCCTTCGTAGCGGCCATGAGCGGCGACTCGACCTTCCCCCGCCCAAATGCGGCGGCAGCGCAGTCCCCATACAGGGTAACAAACCCGAAAAAAACACGCAACGCCATCCGCGTGTGGCTCCCTTGCGGCCACCCGCGCAAAGCCAGCCACGAGACAGACGGATCTGCCGGGCACTCCAGCACCCGGCAAGCGTCGCTTCAACAACAACCAGAGGGGGTGTTGAGCGCGGACAAACTATCTCTTTACGGGTATCGGCTACAGTGGCATGATCCGGTTGTACGCGCTTTCCTGAGCACGCTGAGGTAGCAGATCATGCAGACGGCCGCACTCTTCCGCCTGGATGGCGTCCCGCCGGCGGCGCCGGTTACGGCCGTAGCCAGGAAGCGAGCGGCAAGTCCAGACGGTATGGATCTCCGCCTGGCGCAACTGCTATGCGCCCGGGTCTGCCACGACTTGATCGGCGCCGCAGGAGCGATCGAGACCGGCGTCGAGCTTCTTGCCGAAGACAGCGCCGACCAAGCCGACATCTTCGATCTCATCGGCCTGAGCGCCCGCCAGCTCAACCGTCGGCTGGCGTTCTATCGCCTGGCATTCGGCATGAGCGGGCGCGCCGGCGACGGCCGCCCGGCGAGCGAAGTGAGGCGCCTTGTCGAAGGCTTCCTGGACGGCGGCCGGGTGACGCTGCGGTGGGAGATCGGCTCGGCAGGAGCGGACGCCGACCGTCTCGGCGGCCAGGAAACCCGGATGCTGCTCTGCGCGGTTCTGGTCGCTGCCGAGGGGCTCCCACGCGGCGGCGAACTGACCGTGCGCTTGGCCGGAGCCGGCACCACCCTCGCGGTCGAAGCCCGCGGGAAGAACGGCGCGGTTCCGGATCCGATCGCCGCCGCCCTTGCGGAAGGAGCCGATCTCGACGCGGTCACCGCGCGAACGGTGCCGGCCTACTACTTGCGCATGCAGAGCCGCAGCTTCGCCATGGATCTCGACCTTCGCCAGGAGGACGGCGGCTTTATCCTTGGCATCGCCACCTCGCCGCGCTGAGCCTCGGCGGCCGCACGAAACGGGCATTCACGCTTCGCTGCCGGGACCACCACCCGAGGACGCGCGCCGGCGCCGGTCGAGGAATGGTCGGAGTGAGAGGATTCGAACCTCCGGCCCCCGCCTCCCGAAGACGGTGCTCTACCAGGCTGAGCTACACTCCGACGGACCGAA
>JALOPD010000483.1 GCA_025454075.1 Desulfobacterales bacterium
CTGATCGGGGCGTGGCGCAGACTGGTAGCGCACCTGCTTTGGGAGCAGGGGGTCGTCAGTTCAAATCTGACCGCCCCGACCAAAAAATCAGCCGGCCCCGTACCGGCCGCCCCAGCGAAAACCGGCCCCATGAACGCCCTCAGTCAGCCCGCCGCCATCCACCGCCCTTTCAGGACCGTCGGCGCCGCGCTCATGCGCGCGAACTTCAACAACACCCACAGCGGCAACATGTCCTGCCGCGACCCCCTGGACCCGGAACGTTTCTGGATCACCGCCTCGGGCGCGCCCTGCGGCGACCTGACCCCTGCAGACCTGGTGGCCGTGCGTTTCGACGACATGCGCTCAACGGGGACCGCCCGGCCCTCATCCGAAGCCAATACGCACCGCCGGGTGTTGGAACTGCCCGGCGTCGCCGCCTGCGTCCACTGCCACGCCGTCGCCAGCACCCTGATCAGCTTCGAGAGCCGGCGAAACCCCCTTTTCCTGCATGAAGCCGGTCCCGCCGCCGACCATCCGGCCGACTTTATCTTCCAACCGGTCGATGCCTGGGGGGCCGGCCTGATCGGAGCCGTGCCGGTGGGGGTTTTCCAGCAGACGGTCGGCTCATCCGAAATGGAGCGGCGCATCCCGGCTTGTCTGCGCCGGGCGCAGGTTACCATCGTTCAAGGCCACGGTCCGTTCGCCTGCGGGCAGAGCCTCGATCAATGCCTGCACCACCTGTGCGTCCTGGAAACCAGTGCCGCCGTGGCCATCAGCCTGAGGCGTCGCGGAGTCGACACTGCGAGTCTTCAAACGGCCATCCGAACGGCGGGGGCCCGGAGCGTCTTCGCAGGGACGCCCCGTGGATTGGGTAGCTGGGATCCGTCTGAAGTTCCGGAGGTCGAGGGGGCCTGCCGCGCCGAATTCGCCGCGTGGCTCTCCTACCATTTCGACCTCGGTCTGGGCGCGTTCGGCACCGGCTCCATGAGCCGCAGGGTCTCGGCCGACGAGATGATCTTCTGCCCCACGTCGGCCGCTCCCCAGGGCGTGGCCGTCCCCTTGCAGCGCCTGTCTCTCCGGCCAGCGGCGCCTGAGGCCGCCGATGTCCGCCTGCATCGCCTCGTCTACGCCCGCACCGCCTTCACTGCCTGCATTCTGGCCGCCAGCCCGCTGGCGACCGCGGAGGCCACGGCGGCCCTGGCGGCGGCCGCTCCCGTCGAGGCGCTGACCCTGAACGGCACGGTCGTGACCCCGATCGATGCCGAGTCCGCCTACCATGGAATCCGCCTGCCGGTGACGAGCCTCCCGGCGTTGGCGCTCGACGACGCCGGCGGCCTCGTTGCCCGGCTGCTTCACGGCGGCTGCGGACTGATCGCAGGGTATGGGGTGATGGCCGCCGGCGAGCGCGGCCTCGCGCAGGCGGCCTACCGGGTATCGCTGGCCGAGCGCGTGGCCCGCTTCCGGCAGGAAGTGGACCTGAACCATCGCCTGCTCGGCGGGCCGCCGGTGGCGGATTTCGAATGACGGCGCTGTTGCATTGCCAGCGCTACGGGGCCGGCGAGCCCCTGCTGATCCTGCACGGACTGTTCGGGTGCTGGGACAACTGGCATCCGGTGGCGAAAGCGCTGGCGCCGCGCTTCCGCGTCTATGTCCCGGACCTGCGCAACCACGGTCATTCCTTCCACAGCCCGCGCTTCGACTACGAGGCCATGGCCGATGACGTCGAGCGGCTGATGGACGCGCTTGCCATCGACCGCGCCGCGCTGCTCGGCCATTCGATGGGCGGCAAGGTGGCGCTGCGCTTCACCGCCCTGCGGCCCGACCGCGTGCAGCGGCTGATCGTCGTGGACATCACTCCCAAGGCCCGCCGCCCGGCCTACGGCGACGCCATCGACGCGCTTGCGCGGCTGGACCTGAGCGCCATTCGCGGCGTGAGGGACGCCGACGCGAAACTGCGCCCGATCGTGACGGACCCGGTCGTGCGCCTCTTCCTGCTCAAGAGCCTGGAGCGTCTTCCGTCCGGGACCTGTCGCTGGAAAGTGAACCTGGATGCCATCCGGCGAAACCTGCCGCTGATTTTCGGGGCGGTGGCCGCCGCCGGGGTCTATGCCCAGCCTTGTCTCTTCATCCGCGGCGCCCGGTCGGACTACGTTCAGGACAGCGACTGGCCCGACATTCAGCGCGCCTTTCCACAGGCCCGGCTGGTCACCATCCCCGGTTCGGGCCATTGGCCGCACGTCGAAAACAAGGCCGCATTCATTTCGGCCGTGGAGGCGTTTCTGGCCGCCTCCGGCTAGCAGCGGCACCGGCCGATGACGCCCGCGCCGGCCGCAAAGCCGCTTCCTGCCGATCCGGAATGTCAGCGTGGTCATATGGCGTATTGGGTCGGACGACAGGCAGGCACGCGACAAGGTGAGCCGTCCCGGGATACCCGTCTTGACGCTGGGGCGGATCGGAAGATGGGAACCGGCGGTCGGGTTCGCGGCGCGGGCCACGGGTCAGCCCGAACGCCATCGCCCTGCTGAAGGATGCGCGGTCAGCGGCCGGGCTTGCGGGTGTTGCGGAACATGGCCGGCACCCCGCACAGAATCAGCACCGAGCCCACCGGTCCACTGCAGACCAGCATCACCCCCGAGAGCAGGACTGAAAAGAGCGCCACCTCGGAATCCACCAGATATGCCTGCAGGCTCGCCGGCAGGAAGGCCAGGAATGCCAGGTCGGCGGCGGCAAGAAGGGTGAGCCCCCAGGCCGCCCAGCGGCGGCGTCGCCACAAGGCCGCTCCACAGACCAGCAGCGGCAGGGCGCCCGCCAGATACTTCCACCCCACCGAGCGCAGAACGGCCTCCGGGAGCGCGGGTTCGTAG
>JALOPD010000484.1 GCA_025454075.1 Desulfobacterales bacterium
GAACGTGGTCAGATAGTGGCCGTTGATGTGGGTGACGACGTTCGCCAGGCGGGCCAGCGCCGCGCGGTTGATGACGATGTCGTTCAGCACGGTCTCACGCACGAGGGGTCTGCCCCTGCGCGTGACGAGAACCTCCAGGCGCATGCGGCGCGAGATCTTGTGCTCGCCTTTCAGCACGCGGTCGGCCGCTTCGAAGAGGTTCTCCTCGCCGATCTCCGCCAGGAAGCCGAGGTTGCCGAACTTGACGCCTAGCAGGGGGATCTCGCGGTCGCCGACCCAACGCACCGCGCTGAGAAACGTGCCGTCGCCCCCGAGAACGAACACGCAGAACAGGTCCTTGGGCGGCCGGGCCGGGCCGGCGCCGGAGCGGCGCTGCGAGCCCGGGCTGGTCTTGGAAGCGACGCCGACCTGCCGCGCCTTGAGCCAGTCGGCGAACTCCTCGGCCTTGGCGCCTGCCTGGGCGTCGTTCTTGACGAAAAGACCCACCTTGCGCATGCCGGCGGCGGATCCTTTCGGTGGTGGCGTCGGCTTCATGGGACCCTCATCCCCGTTCAATGTTCGCGCCATTCATACAGGCTTAATCGCCCGGCGGCAATCATTTTTTGGAGCCGGGTTTCAGCAGGTCGCCCAGCTTCGCAAAGGGGCTGTCAAGGGGCGGTGGCCGCTCGGCTTCGGCGGGCGCCTCGGCGGTGTACCAGTCCGCCACCTGGTCGCGTGCGTGCTCGTTGTCGTGGCAGTAGATGCACAGCAGCTCCCAATTGCTGCCGTCCGGAGGGTTGTGGTCGTGGTTGTGGTCCTTGTGGTGAACGGTGAGCTCGCGCAGCCGCTTGCCGGTGAGTTCGCGCCCGCAGCGTGCGCAGACATGCGGGAAGAGCTTCAGCGCGCGCTCACGGTAGGAGGCCTCTCTGAGCGCGCGTTCGCGCCGGGCGGCGGCAATGATCGCCTCCGGCGTCTGCGATTTCTTCTGGGCCATGGGCTCGCTCCTCCATCCGGTTGCTTGTGTTCCGACAGCCGGGGTTATGCCGGCTAAAGATAGACGAGGCAAGGGCGTTTCGTCAACCGCGATCGGGTCGCACTGCAATCACTCTTCGCCCGGAGCAACGGGCGAGGGCCGGACAGCGGCGCGCCTTGGCCGCGGGCGGGAAAAATCGCTCGCTGAAGCGCTCCAGCAGCACAAAAAAGAGCGGGATGAAAAAGATCGCGATCAGGGTGGCGCCGAGCATCCCGCCGGCCGGCCGCCATCTCCGGACCCGGCCGCGCCATGAACCCGCGCCCCACGAAGCCATGTGACTCCTTTTTCGCCCTACCCGCTTTCGGGCCGGGCGATGTCGACGAAGACCGCCGTCCGCCGCCAGTGGTCTTTGAGCTCCACCTCGACCAGCCGGATGTCCAGATCGCATTCGGGAGAGTCCTTACACTGCTTGACGCCCATCCAGTTCAGACGCATCGCGACCGGGTTTACGGTCAAGACGGCCTGGGGCGCCCTCAACACCTGCGCCACCTGCGTCAAGATCTCCTGCGGCGCGATCGAAGCGGCGGAAAGCTCGCGGATCTGGCGGTCGATATCCGCCAGGATCGCAGGCGGGTCCGCTCCCGTCGCGCCGCTTTCGCCGTCAGCGGATCGATCGAGTCGGCTCTGCTTGATCTTGAGCTGGATGGATAGGATGCGCTGCTGCTCCCTGAGTTCTTCCTGAAGGGATCGCTGCCGGAGCGCGGGTTCGATGACCGCGGTCACCAGGGCCGTCAAAGCCCGCATCCGCAGCGCATGGCGGGTTTCATCCGGGGTCTCCCCCGGGTCGATAAGGCGGCGGTCGCGAAACTCCACGGCCGTCCGAGCGACGTCGCGGCGTACGATCTCACCCTCTACGGCCGTGCAGAAGATGGTCCGCTCGCAGCGGGACGCGGTCAGCAGGGCGCAGGCCCGCGCCGCCGGGTTGCGGGTGAAAAACGACCGCAGGCGGCGGTCCCGCGCCAGCAGGGCCTTGACCTCCTCGGCGTTCACGAACAGCGCCTGCAGCAGCGGATGCTGGCCCCAGGCTTGGGGTGAGAGCGGCAGCGGCCCCGGAATCGCGGCGATGGTCTCGTCGATGTGCGTCAGGGCGGCTGCAACAGGTTCGTGCAGCTCCCGCCGGCAGTCGCGAAAGGTGCCCATGACCGGCGCGCTCAGCTCCAGCACCCGCTGGACGGCTTGCGCGAGCACGGTTTCCCTGCGGCGCTTCGCTTCGCGGGCTTCGCGCTCCAGCTGGAAGCGCGAAACCAGTTTGTCGAGAATGGCCACCGCGCGATTCCTTTCTGGCCGACGCCATCTCTCCCGGCGCGTTCGGCCTATTATGCCTTATTGGCGGGTATACCTGTCAAGCGTTCGCAGCGCCGGCACGAAGCACCGGCCGTATTGACATTCCGCGTGTTCTCGGTTACACGAATCTTTCAATCATTCCTCTAACTTACTGGCAGACGGACATGAATTACGGCCAGCCGTATTGGAACCCCGTGCTGGAGACCTTGCCGCGAGACGCCTTGCGGGAGCTGCAGTTCAAGAAATTCCAGCGCGTTTTCCGCTGGGCCTACACGCATTCGAAGTTCCATCGCTCGCTTTACGAAGCGGCCGGCCTATCGCCCGGGGACATCCGCACCTTCGAGGACATCCGGCGGGTTCCCACCGTCGAGAAGTCCATGATGCGCGACATCCAGAGAAAGGAGCCCTTTCCTTACGGGGACGCGCTGTGTGTGCCGCTCGACGAGGTCACCGTATTCCGCCAGACCAGCGGCACCACCGGCCAGCCGGTCTACCAACCGGACACGTGGCAGGACTGGGAATGGTGGGCCGAGTGCTGGGCCTAC
>JALOPD010000485.1 GCA_025454075.1 Desulfobacterales bacterium
CCGCAGCCTGGTGGACGCCCTCGACGAGATTTACGCCGCCTATGGCTACTGCCACAACTATCTGACCGAAATCCGGCTCCTGGGCGCCAGGGGCATGGAACAGATTGCCGCGATCATGGACCATTTTCGAAAGCAGGCGGTGGACCGGTTCGGTGACTTCGGCGTGGCCGAGAAAGTGGACCGCTGGCAGGGCGCGCCCCAGCCGCACCTGTCCGAAACCGACACGTCCGCGCGCAACGTCATCGTGCTGCGCCTCCACAACGTGCCCGAGACGACCCGCCTGCGCATCACGGTGCGGCCTTCCGGGACCGAGCCCAAAATCAAGATGTACTTCGAGCTGGTGGGCAGGCCCTGCCGCCCGGCGGACCTGGCCGCCGCCAAGCAGGCCCTCGTCGATGTCCGTCTGCGCCTCGAAAAAACCTTCATGCGGTATTGCTACGGTCTGATCGGCGTGGATTTTCCCGAGCGCGGGTTCCTGCTCTTCTGGCAGCTCCCCCTCCAGGACAAGCTGAAGTACTTCGAGGTCGAGGACGAGCTCGCCGGGTTGAAAGGCGTCACGGAACGCCGCGCGCGCGCCGACAAACTGGCCGCGCGTCTCAAGTTTCTGGGCGCCAACCCCGTCCAGAAGGTGGACAAGGCTTTCGAAGCCCGTTTCGGCGAGGGCCTGCTGAGCTATCTGGACCTATCTTCCTGAGGGAAACCCAATGCCTTTTCCGCCCAACAAAACCAAAATCGTGGCCACCATCGGCCCCGCATCGGACTCGCCGCTCATGCTGGAGGCGCTGATCCGCAAGGGGATGAACGTCGCCCGGCTCAATTTCTCCCACGGCGACCTTACCGAGCTGACCGACACCATCGGACGGATCCGGTCCGCAGCGGCGGCGGCCGGCCGCCCGGTCGCGATCATGGCCGACCTTCCCGGCCCCAAGATCCGCATCGGCCTTTTTCTGGAAGATCCGATCGAACTCGCGAAGGGCGACCTCTTCACGCTGACCACCGAAGAGATCGTCGGAGATTCGCAACGGGTGAGCGTCAGTTTTCCCGAACTGCCGCACTCGGTCCGACCCGGGGACACGCTGTTTCTGAACGACGGCTACATTCAGCTGGAGGTCCTCGCGGTGGCCGGCACGGACGTCCGCTGCCGGGTCCAGGTCGGCGGAACGCTCCGCTCCCGCAAGGGGCTCAACCTGCCGGGAATCGAGCTCGGGATCAGCGCTTTTACGGATCACGATCGACGCTGCCTCGAGTTCGCGGCCGCCCACGGCATCGATGCCGTGAGTCAGTCCTTCGTCGACCGACCCGAAGACGTCACCGCGGTGCGGGCCGCCGCGGCCGCTATGCAGTACCAGCCGTTCATCATCGCCAAGATCGAGCGCAAGGGCGCGCTCGACCGGATCGAGGACATCCTCGACGTGGCCGACGGGATCATGGTCGCCCGAGGCGATTTGGGGGTTGAAATTCCGATCGAAGAGATGGCGGTGGTCCAGAAGCGGCTCATGCGTCTGGCCAACCGCAGGGGAAAGCCGGTGATCACCGCCACCCAAATGCTCGAATCCATGATCACCAACCGGCGCCCCACCAGGGCCGAATCAACGGACGTCGCCAACGCGATCATCGACGGGGCCGACTGTGTGATGCTGTCGGCGGAATCGGCGGTGGGCGCGTACCCGGAGGAGTCGGTCGCCATGCTCGCCAAGATCGCCGCCGCCATCGAGCCGCATCGGACCCTGTTCGCACCGGTCGGCGGCTGCGACGACGGGGCCTGCGACGACGGCGTCAACCCCGAAGAGCTGATCGCCTCCAGCGTGAATGCCACGATCCGGCGGATCACACCGGCTACGGTCATCGTCCCGACTCATAGCGGCAATACGGCCCGCAGCATTAGCCGTTTCCGTCTGCCGGTATGGATCGCGGCCGTCAGCTCGCAGCCGAAGACCTGCCAGGATCTAATGTTCTCCTACGGCGTCCACCCTTTCTGCGAATCCGAGCACCCGGATGACTGGAAGTCCTGGGCCCGCGCCCGGCTGACGCAAGAGAGCATCTCGAAGCGCTTCGCCGTGCTCACCGAAGGTCCATCCCGTAAACACCCGAACCGCAACAACCGGATGGAGATCATCGATTTGAAGGCATAAGACAAGGATGCGGGGTACGCGCTGCCGGATCCGAACCTCGGCAGTGGAGACTCGGAGAACTACCCGGATTCACCGTGCCCGGTCATCGAGCCGCCGAACCTGAGCATTGCCGGCTTTTCCTTTATCCAGCATCCAGCACCTATTTTTCCGTATCCAGTATCTCGCTGCCAACTGAAACAAAAACCTCACTGACCACTTATCCACTCAAAGGAAAAGGGATGCTGCCCAAAATCGACCCCACCGCCACCCCGGCCTGGAAAAAACTTGCGGTCCACCATGCGGGCCTGAAGCCGGTTCACATGAAGCGGCTCTTTGCGGAGGACTCGCAGCGCTTTCAGAAGTTCTCCATCCGCTTCGAGGACATCCTCGTGGACTACTCCAAGAACCGCATCACCGCGGAAACCCTCGGCCTGCTGGTCGAGCTGGCGGAGAGCTGCGGCCTGCGGGAAGCGATCGAGCGCATGTTCGCCGGCGACCGGATCAACGAAACCGAACACCGCGCCGTGCTCCACGTGGCCCTGCGCAACCGTGCGGACACCCGGGTCGAGGCGGACGGCGGGGATGTCATGCCCGAGGTCAAGGCCGTGCTGGCGCGGATGAAGGATTTCTCGGAGCAGGTTCGCTCGGGCGCCTGGACGGGGTACACCGGCAGACCGATCCGGGACCTCGTCAACATCGGCATCGGCGGCTCGGACCTCGGCCC
>JALOPD010000486.1 GCA_025454075.1 Desulfobacterales bacterium
GGCGTGGCCGCCGATCTTGCCGTAGACCGGGCAGACGTTGAGGCAGGCCGCGCAGCGGATGCAGCAGAGCATCTCGCGGAACTGCGGGTCGGCCAGGATGCGGCTGCGGCCGTTGTCGATGACGACCAGGTGGAATTCATCGGGGCCGTCCGATTCCCCGGGCCGCCGCGGACCGCCGATGTAGCTCGCGTAGGTGCCCATGGTCTGGGCGGCCGCCCCCCGGCACAGCAGCCGCAGAATGATCTCGTACTCGTCGAGCCGGGCCACGATGCGCTCCATGCCCATGAAGGCCACGTGCACCCGCGGCAGGGTCGTGGCCATGCGGATGTTGCCCTCGTTGGAGACGGTGGTGATGTGGCCGGTCTCGGCGCAGGCCATGTTGACGCCGGAGGTCCCCATATCGGCCGCCAGGAACTTTTGGCGCAGCGCCTTGCGCGCGGCCTGGGTCAGCTCGGGCGGATCGGTGGTGCGGCGGATGCCGATCTTCTTGACGAAAAGATCGGCGATGTCGTGGCGGTTCTTGTGGACGGCGGGGGCGATGATGTGCGAGGGGGTCTCGCCGGCCAGCTGGATGATGTATTCGCCCAGATCGGTCTCGACCACCTCGATTCCGGCCGCCTCCAGCGCCGGGTTCAAGCCGATCTCCTCGGACACCATGGACTTGCCCTTGACGACCAGGCGCACGCCGTGGCGCCGGGCCACCGCCAGGCCGTAGTCGACCGCCTCCCTGGCGGTCTCGGCGAAGAAGACGTGGCCGCCGTTGGCGCGCAGCTTGGCCGCCAGCCTTTCCAGGAGCACGTCGAGGTTGGCGATGGCCGACTCCCGGATCGCGTGCGCCCTGAGGCGCAGCTCCGGCCCTTCGGGCAGCCGCCGATAGGCCTCCGCCGTCCCCCGGCCGAAGCGGTCCTGCAGCCCGACGAGCGCCTTCTGGAGTACGGAATTGGAGATGCCGCGTTTGGCCTCTTCAATATAGTTTTCAGTGCTTATGCCGGACATGGTCGAAAATAGGGTTCAAGGGGCCAAGGATTCAAGGGTTCGAGTGAATCGGCTTTCATTACATTCTATCGCCGATGGGCCAAAATCTCCGCGATATGCATCGTCTTGATCGGCAGCCTCCGGCGGCTGACGGCGCCGGCGATGTTGAGCAGGCAGCCCGTGTCGCAGCCGACCACGGCGTCCGCGCCGGAGTTGACGATGTGATCGACCTTGTCGTTGACCATGGCCGCGGAAATATCGGGGTACTTGACGGCGAAGGCCCCGCCGAAGCCGCAGCAGTAGTCGGAATTCTTCATCTCCACCAGAGTGAGCCCCGCCACGTTGCTCAGAAGGCGGCGTGGCTGCTCCCTGACGCGGATGCCGCGCAGCAGGTGGCAGGAATCGTGATAGGTCACTCGTCCGGAATAGCTGGCCCCCACGTCCTCCACCTTCTGCACGTCGACCAGGAACTCGGTGAACTCGTAGATGCGGGCGGCGATGCGTTCGGCCCGCTCCCGCCAGCGCGGCTCGTCCTCGAACAGCTCCGGGTAATGATGGCGCACCATGTGCACGCAGGACCCGGAAGGCGATACGATGGTGCCGGCACCCTCGAAAATCTCGATGAAACGCCGGGCGGCCGTCCGCGCCTCCCGCCGGAAGCCGGAATTGAACGCCGGCTGTCCGCAGCAGGTCTGGTCCGCGGGGCAAACCAGATCGAGCCCCAGTCCTTCCAGAACGCGGACCATGGCCTCACCGACATGCGGCCAGATGGCGTCGACCAGACATTGAATGAACAGGGTGACTCTGCGCCTTTCCATCAGGGTTCCATCGCTCCGTAGCGTGCTGCGGGGAGGAGCCATCGGTATCCTATTCTACCCGAAAAATCCAGGCATCTTGCCCGCGCGTGAGCCGGTCCCGGTCCAACTGCTCTTAGGCTTTAACGAGAAGCGGCTCTATGCTAAAATGCTCAAAACTTCACGCCGGATTGGATCCCACTGCATGACCCCGAATCCCGTCGCGCTTCTCGAGCTGGCTGAAAGAATCGAACAGCTGGCGCAATTCCAGGATAGAATCGAAATCCCCGCCAGCATTCCACGGATCTGGGATGCGTTCCTGCGGGATGCCCGCAATTTGATCGAGATCGAAAGCGCCGCGTTGTTCACGGTGGAGGAGATCACCCAGGAGTTCGTCCTGGCCAGTGCCGCCCCCGAAAACCTCATGGCGGACTTTCAGAAAGAAGTCGACGCCCAGATCGAAGTCGGCACCTTCTCAGTTATCCTGAAACGCCGTCTGCCGTCCTTCACCCCTTCCCTGACGCTTCGCAATCGGCTTTCCGTGGTGATGCTGCCGCTGGCCACCGTGAAGCGCACGCTGGGCATGGTCATGGTCCTCACACCATTTCAGGAGAGCCGGGTGACCCAGGAGAACATGCGCCTGCTGGCGGTCCTGGCCCGGCAGTGTTCGCTGGTCATGGAGAATTCGACCCTTTACGAAAAGCTGCGCAGGGATAAAGACTCCCTGGAAGAAGCCAACCGGAAGATCCTGTACCTGTCGCAGCGCGATGCCCTGACGGGGTGTTTCAACCGCGGATACATGAACGATCAGCTGCCGCGCGAGATCCGCCGGGCCCTGCGCTACCGGCGCGCGCTTTCGATCGCCCTCTGCGATATCGACCACTTCAAATCCATCAACGATTCCTACGGACATCAGTGCGGGGACCGGATCCTCAAGGACTTCGTCAAATCTCTGAACGAGCTCGTTCGCACGGACTCGGACTGGCTGGCGCGCTATGGCGGGGAGGAGTTCCTGCTGGTGCTGCCGGAAACGGCGCTGGAGAACGCCGAACGGCTGGCCGAGCGT
>JALOPD010000487.1 GCA_025454075.1 Desulfobacterales bacterium
CGGCCGGACGGTCGACTACCGACGCGACGACATCCCGGAGCTGGACCTCGCCTACGCCATCACCATCCACAAATCGCAGGGCAGCGAGTTCGCGGCCGTGATCATTCCGGTCCTCACCCAGCACTTCAAGATGCTCTACCGCAACCTGGTCTACACCGGCCTGACCCGGGCCAGGAACCTGGCCGTATTCGTGGGCACTCGCAGGGCCCTGGCCATGGCGGTGAAGAACCAGGACACCAGCCAGCGCCAGACCTTCCTCCAGAAACTCTGCGCCGCATAGTTGGCCTGCTTGCGGAGCGCGCTGCCTCGCATTCGTCTCGATGGGTTCGAAAGAAGGCCAAGATCAAGGCGCGCGAATCTCGCGGCGCGAGGCGTACTTGAAGTACGCCGCAGCGGCTGCGAGATGAAGCGCAACGCGGATATTGGCCTTCTTATGAATCCATCGCAAAAAAAAGAGGTGGCCTGGTAAAAGGAGGAAAACAGGCCACCCCAGATCACAAGAAGACGATCGGGATGCGGAAAGAAGGATAGTGGCAAACTTTCGGCATCGGCGGCCGTCTCTTTAATCCGAACACAAGGTGGGGCTTGAAGGCGGCGCTGTCAACGGCTCCCGGAGCTTTTCATGCCGTCCCCGGCGGGCGGCCCCGGCAACGGCGGTGGAACGCGATGGACATTTGGACGCCTTTGGTCTAAAAACCCAGCTGAAACGAATTCATTCGGGGAGGATGCGACCATGAGAATTGGCAGCAGTCACCGTCAGTTGCCGTATGTATGGCTCTTCTGGGCGGGCGGGTTGGCGCTCGCCGCGTTGATTGGTTGCGCGAGCACGGACATCGCCCCGGCGAGCAGGCTCCACAGCGGCCAGGTCACGTTGTCCTGGGACGACGTCCCGGAAGCGGCCGCTTACAACGTCTATTTCGCGAAATCGCCCGGCGTGACCAAATCGAGCGGAGTAAAAATCCGCAATGCCACCAATCCGATCACGGTCGTCGATCTGGAACCCGGCAAGACCTACTACTTCGTCGTCACCATGGTGGACGAGAAGGAAGAAAGCGCCGAATCCATGGAGAAATCCTATCTGGCCGCGGAGGCCGCCGGACGCGTCCATTTCGACGACATCTTTCCTGAAAAACGGGCGCCCAAGACCCAGGTGAGCGTGGATCCGGGCGCGGGCGGCCAGGCCACCCTGTCCTGGGACAGCGTCCCCGGGGCTGAGTTCTACAACATCTATTACCGCACGTCGCCGGGCGTCACCAGGCAGAACGGCAAGAAGGTCGCCAAGGCCACGAACCCCTACACCCTGAAGGGCCTCGAACGCGGCAAGACCTATTATTTCGTCATCACCGCCGTCAAGGGAGCTGTCGAAAGCCGGGAATCGGCGGAGTTCGCCTTCAAGGTCAAATGACATCCGGGGGCCGCCGCCCGGCCGGTCGCAACCGCCCCCGCCCCTGTCCGGCGGAGGCGACACCGGCCCCGGCGGCCGCCGAGCCGCGCGCACATCCGCCCGCCGGGTCTCCCCCCGCCCACGATTTCTTCCCTTGTGCCCTCCCCGGCCTCCGCCCGGGCCCGGCCGGCGCCCCCAGCGTTCCGCCTCCGCATCGAAGCCACGCAAATGAGCTGTCAGCGATTGAGCTTGTGATCGAAAATCAAATGTGATCTTATGGTAGATTGCAGATTCTTGCGCAGCGGGAGAGTCAGACAATGAGCGACGCCATGCATCCGGTTGGAGCAAATGCACCTTCGGCGTTCTCCAACCCCGAGGAACTTCACCGGGTTCTTTTTGAACAGGCAACCGACGGCATCTTCATCGCCGACCCCCAGCTGAGATTCCTGGACGTCAACCCGCGGGGATCCGAATTGATCGGCTACTCCTCCGCGGAGCTCCGCGGCATGCGGATCACGGATCTGATCCCTCCGCAGGACCTCGTCGAGGACCCGCTGCGCGTGGACGACCTCCGCCAGGGCCGGATCGTGACCCGGGAGCGCCGCTTCCACCGGAAGGACGGCGGCCTGCTCACCATGGAGGTCAGCGTCCGGATGCTCGCCGGCGGCAACCTCCTGGGCATCGTTCGGGACATCACCGCCCGCCGGGAGGCCGAGTGCCTCCTGCGGGAGAGCGAGACGGCCTACCGCGCGCTGTTCAAGGCCAATCCCCACCCCATGTACATCTACGATCTCGAAACCCTCGCCATGCTGGACGTCAACGACGCGGCGCTGACCCATTACGGGTTCAGCCGGGACGAATTCCTCGGCATGACGATCGCCGACATCCGCCCGGCCGAAGACCTGCCCCGGCTGCTCGAGAACCTGGCGCATATCGGCAAGCCGCAGCTGGACCTGGGCGGGCTCTGGCGGCACCGCAAGAAGGACGGAACGATCATCGAGGTCGAGATCATCGGGCACGTGATGGACTATTTCGGGCGGCGCGCGGAGCTCATCCTGGCGAACGACGTCACCGAGCGCCGGCGGGTGGAGAAGGAACTGCGCGAGAGCGAGGAGCGCATGCGCCTGTCGCTGGCCGCCTCGCACCAGGGTCTCTTCGATCTGAACGTGCAGACGGGCGAGGCCACGGTCAGCGCCGAATACGCCCTCATGCTGGGCTACGACCCCGCGGAGTTTCATGAAACCGATGCGGCCTGGATCGAACGCCTGCACCCCGAGGACCGCGAGGCCGCCGTCGCGACCTACCGCGACTACCTCGCCGGCCGGATCCCGGCATACCAGGCCGAATTCCGGCAGCTTGCCAAATCCGGCGCCTGGAAGTGGATTCTCTCGCTCGGCGAGATCGTGGAACGGGACGCGCGGGGAGCGCCCCTGCGCATGCTCGG
>JALOPD010000488.1 GCA_025454075.1 Desulfobacterales bacterium
CCAAGAGTCTCAACCGGGTCAGGGCGCGCGCCGAACAGCTGCCGTTCCGCGACGGGACGTTCGACCGGATCCTGGTCGTCGACGCCCTCCATCACTTCGGCGACCAGCCCGCGGCCATCCGCGCCTTCGCCCGCGCCCTTCGGCCGGGGGGGCGGATCCTCATCGAGGAGTTCGATGCCGGCCGCCTGGCGGTGCGCCTCATCGCCCTGGCCGAGAAGGTCTTTCTGATGCGCAGCCGCTTCCTGTCTCCGGCCCAGATCCGCGAGCTGCTCGACGCCTGCGGGCTGAAATCGCATGTCGCCGACGGCTCCCGGTTCGCGGCATGGATCGTAGGCGACAAACCCTGACGAAAAATACTCCCGCGATGGCATTTCCGCTGACCATACGGCTGCTTGAAGTGAGAAGGCTGTCGTCTCTGACGCTTTCAGCCTTGACGCTTCAGCGCTCTCATCGCGACCCGCCATGGCGGGATTGCCGCGGCCGCGACGGGCGCCGCCGAGATCGGGCCTTCCGTCGAGCCCTGCTGGTGGTGCTCCTGGTGCTGGCCGGTGAAGGCTGCACCCATCTGGGGCTCAAACCGCCGGCGCCGCCCGCGGTGCCCGCCGTCCGCAGTCTGACGGCCGTGCGGGAGGTGCTCCAGGCCGCCGATGCCGCCTCCGCGCATCTGCTGCTGACCGAAATCGGCCGGGTCAACATCCCGGACTTCGACGGCCCGATCTGGCGTGCGGCCTACCGCCCTTTCCGGCCCGACTTGAAACGGGTGCTGATCCTCGCCGGCATCCACGGCGATGAAACCGCCGGCGTAGACTATATCCTTGAGCTGGCCCAGCGCCTGAGCGCCGGCGCGTCCCCGGCCCCCCCCTGCGACATCGACATCCTCCCGTTGGTCAACCCCTGGGGGTGGGTACACGACCGGCCGTCCTCGCCGGCCGGGGTCGACATCGCCGATGACTTCAACCGGTTCGATTCCCACGAGGCCCGGGTCGTCCGCCGCTTTCTCCGCGAGAAGCGCTACGACCTCGTCCTGGGCCTGAGGGAGGATCCGCAGGCCAACGGGGTCTATCTGCGGCAGTATGGAATGAGCGGTTCCCAGGCATCGACGCGAACGGTCGACAGGCTGCGGAGCGCCGGCTATCCGATCGAATCCAACCCCGTCCCCTTCCTGCTGAAACCCAGAGACGGGATCGTCGATATCCCCCTGTGGAGCTTGCGGGTCTGGCCGCTGACCCGTCAGCTGACCATTGCCGGTTACATGCGCCGCCGTGTGAGCACCGCCGTTTTCTCCATCGTTACCCCCTCGGCGCTGCCGCTGGAGGACCGGATCGGCATGCACCGGTTGGCGGTTGAAGCCCTGCTGGCCGAGCACATGGAATCGGCACGCGTGGCCGGGTTCTACCCAACCCGCGCAGGTCATGGTAACATGCTTTTTTTAGAGGAGAGCGACGGTTTCGATTCCGGGCCACGCCGTGACGGGAGGATCCGATGAACAAAGATCGCAGGGTGCAGCCGCTCCAGAGAATACGATTCGCGTTGGCGGCCGGGTCCACGGCCGAAGACCGGGACCTCTCCGTGCCCGTCGACGAGTTCGCTTTCATCATCGGAATCGGTTCCGGAGGGATGACGCCCTTCGAATGCCTCCTGAACAGGCGCGCCGCGAACGAGGCGATCGCGTTCGGCGTGGCGGCATCGGAAGCGGGCCTTTTTTTCGGCCCGCTGCTTTCAGGGCCTGCGGGTCAGGCCCTCGGCCGCCTTTTCGCCGGCCGGGAAACGGTGCATTTCACGGCCCGCATCCTCGCGATGGAAACCCCCGAGCCGCGCGAGGTCATCAAGGCCATGGCCGACCTCACGGCCCACGGTCACGCCTGCGACTGCGGCTGCCGATAGGAAGGAGGCTGTATGCTGAACCGGTTCCGGAGAGCCCTCCGTATCGTTTCCCTCGGCGCCCTGCTGATCGGCATGGCCGCCTTCGCAGCGACGGCGTCGGAGGTGGGTCGGTCAGCCGGGCAAACGGTGGCGGTGCCGGTCTATTCGCACGTCTTCTTCGGCGACCGCGGCGCCACGTTCAACCTGGCCACGACCCTGTCGATCCGCAACATCGACCCCCAGCAGAGCCTGGCCGTGAACTCGGCCGATTATTACGACTCCGGCGGACGGCTGGTGCGGAAGCACCTGGCGGCACCGGTGGTGCTGAAGCCGCTCGCCTCCACCGAGGTGTTTATTTCCGAAAGCGACACCAGCGGCGGCTTCGGGGCCAGCTTTCTCGTGCGCTGGTCCGCGGACACCGCGATCGTTCCGCCGGTCATCGAGTGCCTCATGATCGGCGCGCGCTCCGGCCAGGGCATCTCCTTCGTCAGCCACGGCCGGGTGGTTCAGGAAACGCCCGTCCGCCCGCTCAAACCGAAGCCGCCCGCCGAGGGAAACTGAATGCACGGTCCCGCTCCACGGCCGTCGGCGCCCGAGCGGTCCGATCCTCCATCAACCCGGTTCAACGTCAACAGGGGAGCCCACGATTCATGTCTCAACGCGAATTCACCCTCAAGTACGGCAAAGGCAGCGTCTGCTTCAAGATCCCGACCAACCAGCTGGTGCACGAACTGCTCGGCTGCAATCAGCCGCCGGTGCCGGACCTGCAGACCGCCTACAGCCACGCCCTGCGCCACCCGATCGACTCGGCGCCGCTGGGGGAGATGATCCGCCCCGGCGAAACCGTCGCCGTCACCGTCAGCGACATCACCCGCGGCTGGCAGCGCAACGCGGACACGCTGCCCTTTCTGCTGGACGCCCTGAACGAGGCCGGCGTTCCCGACGACAAGGTGACCATCATCATC
>JALOPD010000489.1 GCA_025454075.1 Desulfobacterales bacterium
CTCCGACGAGCGCCTGGAGCTGGAAAAGAAGGGCCTCATGATGGAGGCTCTCGGGTACTTGTTCAGCGCCTACAGCCACAAGCGCCGCCGCCTGGGCCCAATGGCGGTCCTGCACCCGCTGCGGGCCGCCGCCCTGTTGACTCGCGCCCGGGAGGTCCCCAGCCTGGCCAGCCTTCTGACCGTGCTCTTCCATGACATCCTGGAAGACGTGCAATCCGTGGATTTCGAGGCCCAGGAGTGGCAGGAAATGGAGCAGCGGCTCTTCGAGATGCTGGAGCACATGTCGCCCGAGGAGGAATCCCAGCTGATCCAGCGACTGAGGTGCCTCACCCGCACCAAGACCGAGTCCTATTACCGCTACATCGGCCGGATGCTGGAATGCGCCGTCGCCTTTCCAGACGTGGTGGAGGTGAAGCTGGCGGACCGGCTGGACAACACCCTGGACATGCGCATCGACCTCGAGGACCCACTGGTCGGCATCGACTGCTTCCAGAACATCTTCCAGCTGCTGTTCGTGAACAACTATCCCGGCTACGAGCCGCGCACCGAGCACCAGCCGTCCACCGTCATGAACGGCGCGCGGCGGCTGCAGCAGCTTTACAAAAACGCCGTGCTCCTGTCGCTCATCCGGCAGCTGACCTTCTCCGCGGAAACGCCGGGCCGCCGGACGCTGTTCAACGCCGTGGCCGAGGCCAGCCTCAAGGAGGCCCAGCGCACCATCATGCACCTGCTGGGCTATCATTGCAAAGACCACCGCGCCCAGCGCCAGCTGATCCTGGACGCCATGGAGTACTGCTTCAGCGGCCGCAGCGACCTGGTCACCAAACCGGACGGCCAGCGGATGCTGGATGGCCTGTTTTCAACCTATTTCGCCCCCACGGACGGCAAGCTTCTAAGGCAGCAGCTGGACATCCTCTACCAGAACAAGCCTCTCATGATTCAGGCGTCCATCGCCTTCATCGTCATCTTCCTCGGGTTCCTCAACGACCCGCGCTACTACATCCGCGGCATCAGCATCGAAGGCATCGAGGCCGCCTGACATCTCAAAGCGGTTCTGAAATCTGCCGGGCAGGGCACGACAAGCGGCATGGGAGCGGTCATGGTGAAAAAGGCAAAATGAACTGACGACAAAGGATACGCAGCCGCTAGGCTGGCCGGCCTATCCATCCTGGTAGGTCTCAAGAGGGCACTGGGTGATCTGGATCGAGTCGCGCACTGGTGCCGTGTTTTTGGAATGGTAAGCTCTGCCGCCGGGTTCAACAGGCAGCCATTGGGGGGAAACATAATGAAAACCGTGCGACTGGGAGCGACCGCCCTGGAGATTTCCGAGATCGGCTTCGGCGGCATCCCGATCATTCCGCTGCCGCGCGACGAGGCGGTCTCGGTGGTGAGGCACGGCCTCGATGCGGGGATCACCTTCTTCGATACGGCCAACATGTACACCACGAGCGAAGAAAAGCTCGGGATCGCCCTGAAGGGGCATCGAAGCCAGGTGGTCATCGCCACCAAAACCGCCCTAAGGGATGCCACGGGGGCCGCCGGGCACCTGGAAGGGTCCCTGCGGCAGCTTCAAACCGACTGGATCGACGTCTACCAGCTCCACAACGTGTCCAATGAGGAGGCGCTCAAGCAGGTGCTCGCGCCCCGGGGGGCCTATGAGGCGGTCGCCCGGGCCCGCGACGCGGGCAAGGTCCGCTTTATCGGGATTTCCTCGCACAGCATCCCGACGGCCATCGAGGCGCTGAAAACGGGCCTGTTCCAGACACTCCAGTTCCCGTTCAACTTCATCGAAAGCGACCCGCTGCGGGAGCTCTTCCCCCTGGCCGTCCGCAACGGGCTGGGCATCATCGGCATGAAACCCCTCGGCGGCGGCCTGTTGGAACGCGCCGACCTGTGCTTCAAATTCCTGCAGCAGCATCCTTATGTGCTGCCGATCCCCGGGGTCCGGTCCCGCAAGGAAATCGACGAGATCGTCCAGCTGTACCGGAGCCCGCAGCCGCTCACGGAAGCCGATCTGAAAGCCATCGAAACAATTCGCTCCGACCTGGGCAAAAAATTCTGCCACCGCTGCGAGTACTGCATGCCCTGCGCGCAGGGGGTCCAGATCTCGTCGGTGATGATGTTGAAGCCGGCGGCCAAACGCCTGCAGCCTGAAAACGTCAAGGGCTGGCTCGGCTCGGCCATGGAAACCGTGGAAAAGTGCGTCGAATGCGGCGAGTGCGAGCAGAAGTGCCCTTACCACCTGCCGATCGCGGACCTGCTCAAGGAAAACCTGGCGTTGTACAAACGCTTCGCGAGCACCTGAAGGCCCTCTTCAGACCGCCTCGATGGTGGATGGCGGCTTCGGGGCGATGTTGTAGGTGACGCTGACGACCCCCGGCACCTTCCTGATGACCTCCGCGGCCAGCTGCTCCAGCTTCGCAAAGGCCAGCCGGGTCGGGGTGGCCACGCGGGCGTCGATGCTGTTCCAGCAACGGATTTCGATCTGCTGGCCGAAATCGCGCCGGCCGGCGCGCATGCCGGTGACGCGGTCCGCATGCAGGATCGCCAGATACTGGAACGCCCGGGTGCCCTGCAGCAGATCCTCCACCACGGCCGTTGCCCGGCGCGCGGTCTCGATGCGCTCGGGCGTGGCCTCGCCGATCACGCGCGCCGCCAGCGCGGGGCCGGGAAATGGGATGCGCCGATAGGTCGAGTCGGGCAGGCCGAGGGCCTTGCCGACCTTGCGCACACCGTCCTTGCGCAGCCGGATCAGCGGCTCGATGATGCCGTAGCCGAAAGCCCGCTGCGGGTCGATGCCCAGCTGGGCGAAGACGTTG
>JALOPD010000490.1 GCA_025454075.1 Desulfobacterales bacterium
TACACCACCCAGGAGAGCACGACGGTCGAGGTCGGCGGCGTCAAGGCCCCGCTGGAGTACCGGCCGACGGCCGCCCTGGCCTCCACCCTGGAAGGCTCCCAGGTCTACGATCTGGAGCTCAAGGGGCTGCTGTCCGGCGACCTGGCCCTGCTCAAGCAGAGCGCGCGGTTCAAGGACAACGTCTTTCTCATGGCACCCTACCGGCCCGGGCGGATTCCCGTGGTGTTCGTACACGGCACGGCCTCCAGCCCGGCCCGCTGGGCGCAGATGCTCAACGAAATCATCAA
Source organism: Desulfobacterales bacterium (assembly GCA_025454075.1). The sequence goes on from JALOPD010000490.1 coordinate 288, forward strand.
CGACCGGGAGCTGAGCAACCGCTACCAGATCTGGCTTTTCACCTACAACACCGGAAACCCCATCCTTTATTCGGCGGGTATTCTCGCCCAGGGCCTGCACAACGTCGTCCGGGAGCTGGACCCCGAGGGCAAGGACCCGGCTCTGCGGAAAATGGTGGTCATCGGCCACAGCCAGGGAGGGATGCTGACCAAGCTGACCGCCGTCGACAGCGGCAGCCTGTTCTGGGATCAATCCTTCAAAGTTCCCCTCGATCAGCTGGACGTGTCTCCCGAAACACTCGAACAGCTCAAGCGCAGCCTCTTCTTCAAGCCGGTTCCCTCCGTCCATCGAGTCGTGTTCATCGCGACCCCCCACCGCGGCAGCTTCCTGGTCGGGGGCCGGATCAGCGAGCTGCTGCAGAAGGTGATCGCGCTGCCCCTGGTAGTGGTCAGCCCGCTGCAGGAGATTTTTCAGCGCAGCCCCGAGGCGGTCGCCAACCGTTCCATGCAGGGCGGTATCCCGCGCAGCACGGACAACATGGACCCGGACAGCCCATTCATCAGGACGTATGAATCGATCCCCGTCGCCCCGGGGGTAGCCTTCCATTCCATCGTGGCCGTTAAGAACCCGGACGACCCTCAAGTCGACTGGAACGACGGAGTGGTGGCCTACAGCAGCGCGCATCTGGACGGCGCTGCCTCCGAGCTGATCGTCCACTCCGGCCACTCCACCCAGGAGACGCCCGAAACCATCGAAGAGGTGCGCAGAATTCTCCTGGAGAACCTGAGGCAACCGTGAGCGGCCCGCGGAAACGAAAATGCAGCTGCGCCTCGCGACCACCATGGCCAGGGCTGGCTGCGGCCTTATGAACTGCACTTCATTTGAAAGGCGGCCTTGAAACGATGCGCAGAATCATCAGATGCGTCGGCATACTGGCCGCCCTGGTGGCCGTTCCGCTGATGACCGGATGGGGCGCTCTGGCGATCTACTATTCCGATCTTTCCGGCGAAGCGCTGCGGTCCGGTTTGGCGGCCGGCTTCGCGCTCGCGGTGACGCTTGCCTTTCTGCTCTTGCCCAACCGCAGAAGGACCCTGGTCGGCTTTTTGCTGATATTCGGCGGCATCGCGGCCTGGTGGCTGAGCATTCCGGCCTCGAACCGGCGCGACTGGCAGCCCGACGTGGCGGTGCTGCCCTATGCCAGCATCCAGGGGAATATGGTCACCATCCACAACATTCGTCATCTGCACTACCGGACGGAGACGGACTACGATGTGCGGCACTACGACAAGACCTTCGACCTCGACCGGCTGGACGCCGCGGACCTTATCGCCGTCTACTGGATGGGGGACGCCATCGCGCACGTCATGGTCAGCTTCGGTTTCCAGGAGAAGGATTTCGTAGCCTTCTCCATCGAGACCCGCAAGGAGCAGGGCGAAGGGTACTCGACCCTCAAGGGCTTCTTCAAGCAGTACGAGCTGACCTACGTCGTCGCGGATGAACGCGACCTGATCCGGGTGCGCACGGACTACCGCAAGCCGGCGGAGGACGTTTACCTCTACCGTCTGAAGATGCCCCGCGAAAACGTGCGCCAGCTTTTCCTGGAGTACATCCGGCAGATCAACGCCATGAAGGCAACGCCGGAGTGGTACAACACCCTGACCACCAACTGCACCACCAACGTGGTGCGGCACGTGCGCGCCTTCGGGGGCCGTGCGACCTACACCTGGAAGGTGCTGCTCTCCGGGTATGCGCCGCAGTACGCCTACGAACTCGGTGCGCTCGATGCCTCGATGCCCTTCGAAGAGCTCCGCCGGCGCAGCTACATCAACCCGCGGGCGCACGCCGTCGGGGACGACCCGGGATTTTCCACCAAGATCCGCGAAGGGCTCCCCCGGCCTGAATGAACGGCCGCCGGTCTATCGGGCCCCGGGCCCGTTGCATCGCGCTCGGCCGGCCTTGACCTTCGACGGGTGGGTCAATACGGACACCCAGCAGCGCCGATCGGCCGGCTCAGAACGTTTCACCGAAAGGGACCCGTTTTGAAAAAATCGTTCTGCCTCTTCGGCGGCCTGATTGGATTGTGCCTGTGGTGCGCTTGGGGGTGGGCGGACGACCAGGCCGTCGCCCGTTCGATTCTATCGCGGGTCGATCTGCTGCGGAATCGCGAAAACCTCGTCATCGCCGGCCACCCCATCGCCTCCCGCCACGTCCTGCCGCAGCTCTACGAGCGCCGGGCGCACGCGCCCCTGTGGAGCCGGACGACCACCGATCAGCTGCTCGCGGCCATCGACCGGTCCCGCGAGGAAGGCTTGACGCCCGAGGACTATCACCGCAGCGGCCTCCTCGAATCGGCTGCTTGGCTGCGGCGCGGAGCCGATGACCCCGAACGGCGTGCAGAGGTTGACATCCTGGCGACCGATGCGTTCATCCGCCTGGCCTACAACCTCTTCTTCGGCAAGGCGGACCCCCACGAACTCGATCCCGACTGGAACACGCTGCGTCAGCTTCAGGGGGTCGATCCGGTGGGGTTTCTGAGCGCTGCCATCGACCTTGCAGCCTACCGCGCCATAGCAGCCCGGGGAGGTTGGCCCAAAGTGCCCCCGGGGCCGACGCTCCGGGCGGGCATGCGCGATGCACGGGTCGAGATCCTGCGGCAGCGGCTGGCCGCAACCGGCGATCTGACGGAACCGGGCGGCGATCCGGCGCTGTTCGACGACGCGCTGGAGGAAGCGGTGAAGGCGTTTCAGAAGCGCCACCGCATGGCTGCCGATGGAGCCGTCGGCCCGGCGACGCTGGCGGCCCTGCAGGTGCCCGTGCAGGCGCGGATCGACCAGATCCGGGTCAATCTGGAGCGGGCACGCTGGATGCTGCACCATGTGCCGCAGACCTTCGTCATCGTCGACATCGCCGGCTTCGAAGCGGGGTATCTGCGCGAGGGAAAACTTGTCTGGCGCTCGCGCGTGCAGGTGGGCAAGCCCTACCGCAGCACGCCGATCTTCCGGTCAGACATCAGCTATCTGGTGTTGAATCCGACCTGGACCGTTCCACCGGGGATCGAGGCGCGGGACATCCTGCCGGCCGTGCAGCGCAACCGCGGTTACCTGGCCGCCAAGAACCTGCGCATCATCGATCCGCAGGGCCGCACGATCGACCCGGCGCAGATCGACTGGAAGCGCTATTCCGGACGGAACTTTCCCTACACGTTCCGCCAGGACCCGGGGGCGGACAATGCCCTGGGACAGATCAAGTTCATGTTCCCCAACCCCCATTTCGTCTACCTGCACGACACGCCCAGCCGAGACCTCTTCGAGCGCGACGTGCGCGCGTTCTCCTCCGGGTGCATCCGCGTGGAGCGTCCGCTGGAGCTTGCCGAGTTGCTGTTGAACGATCCGGACAAGTGGAGCCTGGAAAGGATCCGCAGCGCCATCGACACCCAGAGAACCCAAACCGTGACCCTGCCGGAGCCTGTCCCGGTGCTGCTGTACTACTGGACGGCTCAGGGACAGGCCGACGGCAGCGTTCACTTCAAGACCGACATCTACCGCCGCGACCCGGCCGTGCTGAAGGCGCTCGACGGCGAATTCAAGTTCCGCAGGCAACCGGTCACCAAAGACCGCGGCTATTGAAGCCGGACGCGCCTATGGGGCATGGGTCTTATGGGGTTTGCCGGGTACTACGAGATCAGGATTGAGTTCAAGAGGAAATAGGCCAGCAAACGGCGGGCCGCACTCCGGCGGTATGCCGAAAACAAAAACGGTTTCGGGCTGATTACATTCCCGAAACCGCTTTATTCTTATCTGGTGGGCTGCACTGGAATCGAACCAGTAACCTACTGATTAAGAGCCAGCTTTATGATTTAATAATTTCAATTGGTTAGGTTCGTTTTCTGCAAATTTTCCGCAGCGCCTCCATAGTTAAACTTCTTCATTTCCCCCAGGATTAGCTTATTCCTCACCTTGGCGTAGATCTGGGTTGTCTTAATGTCTCGGTGGCCAAAGATTTCCTGTCCGATGGGCAGGCTCATCCCCGAATTCAGCATGTAGGTGGCGGCCGTGTGCCTCAGATCGTGAAGGCGGGCATTTACGCCGGCCCCGTCGGCGACTTCCTGGAACCGATGCGTGTAGGTATCGAGGCTCCAGCGTGGAAAGACCAGCCCTATGCTAAAAACCGTCCCAATCGCTTCCAGAGCTCCCGGGAGCATCAGGGGTTTTCACGGGCTAGAACCTTGGGGCGGCCTTGATCAAACCCTGATCGAGGGACCAATTCAGGGCAGCCTGGATATGCCGGCGGTAGGAATTGATGGAGAATGGGCTAAGGCTGCGGGCCAGACTACCTGTCGAGCAAAACTCGGTTAAGTCGGGGGCACGGCTTTGGTAGATGAATCGGAATGTTCCTTCGCCACCGGCGTGCCGAACCGGGTCCTGATGTACTCACGAGCGCTGTCGGGGGGCAGCTTCACTGTCCCCGGCCCGCTCCGCACAAAGAAGTCGCCCTCGGCCGTTTTCTCCAAACCTTTCCATTTGAGGAATACGGGCTCCGGGCTGCGCTGGCAGCTCACCACACAAACGGTTTTGCCCTGAACGACCTGCGTCTTGGGATCGATGCAGGTTCCGGCGCGGTCGCCGAGGGCGTCACGCACGACCTGGGCGAGATGGCGCATGAACTTGTCATCGCTGTCGAGCTGATCGTGCTCGATTCCGACGATGGATCGGTCGTCGGCGACGCCGATCAAAAGATCCCCCCCTTCGGTGTTGAGGAATGCGGCAATCGTCTTGAGGACGGCGTGGGTCACGCCCTTGTCGTCCTGCCGCCCATCCTTTAGATTCCACCTGAGCGTTGACTTGAACTCCAGCGTCTTCGACTCGCCTTGCTGGATCAGCTCCTCGGCGTTGCGATGGGCACGCAGGTACTGGTCGAAGAGAAAGTTCTTCACCGCCTCGCCAAAGGCGCGGTCATCGGTGATGCGCTTGTAAAGCGCGAAGTTCGAGTCGACGATCTCCTGAATCACCTGCTCGACCTTCTGGTCGAAGGT
>JALOPD010000145.1 GCA_025454075.1 Desulfobacterales bacterium
AGACACCCAGCACGCGGCCGACCTCTTCGCCCTGCGCGACACGAGCGGCTTCATCTACACCCGCATCGGCAACCCCACCACCGACGTGCTGGAGCGGCGCCTGGCGGCGATCCACGGCGGCACGGCCGCCATCTGCACGGCCTCGGGCATGTCGGCGATCTTCTACACGGTGGCCGCCGTCACCGGCGCGGGCCAGAACATCGTCTCCGGCTCGAATCTTTACGGCGGCACCCACGTGCTTTTCGAAAACACCCTCAATCGCTTCGGCATCGAGGTGCGTTTCGTCGACTCCTCCAAGCCGGACAGGGTCGAGGCCGCCATCGACAGCAAGACCCGCATGGTGTTCACGGAAAGCATCGGCAACCCGAAATGCAACGTAGACGACATGCAGGCACTGGCCGATGCGGCCCACCGGCACCAGATCCCCTTCGTCGTCGACAACACCGTCTCACCACCGCCGATCTTCAACCCCTTCGATCACGGCTGCGACATCGCGGTCTACTCGCTCACCAAGATCATCGGCGGCCACGGCAACAGCATCGGCGGCGCCGTGGTCGAGGCCGGCGGCTTCGACTGGGCCAAGGCCGGCAAGTTCCCTGAAATCACGGCGCCCGACCCGAGCTATCACGGACTCAACTTCTGGGAGGCGCTGTGCTCGCTGGAGGGGACCCCCTGCACGGCCTTCTGCGTGAAGCTGCGCACCGGGTTGATGCGCGACATCGGCGCCGCCCTCGGTCCCATGAACAGCTTCCTGATCCTGCAGGGCTTGGAAACGCTGCCGCTGCGGGCTGCGGCCCACTGCGAAAACGCCCGCAAGGTCGCCGTCTTCCTGGAAAAGCACCCGTTCGTGAAATGGGTGAACTACGCCGGCCTGAAGAGCCACCCGGACTATGCCCGTTCGCAGAAGTACTTTCCCATGGGCCCCAGCGCGGTGTTCGGCTTCGGCCTCAAGGGCGGGCTAGAGGCCGGCAAGAAGTTCATCGAGTCCGTCAAGCTGTGCTCGCATCTCGCGAACATCCTGGACGCGCGCACGCTCGTCATCCACCCGGCCACCACCACCCACTCCCAGCTCCCGCCCGCCGAGCAGCTCAAGGCCGGGGTGGAGCCGGAGATGGTCAGGATCTCGGTCGGCATCGAGCACGCCGACGACATCATCGCCGACCTGGACCAGGCCCTCAAGGCCGCTCACACGTAGGCCATTGTCAACAGGTTGTCACGGTCGAGCCCCTCCGAAACCCATCGGAAGGGCTCGATGCTTATCGGACCAATGGGGATTGATTGCACCTGCAACATGAGTGCCCCACTACCCCCAAAAGGATCACCTTAATTGCAATCGATAATCATACCTAATAGATCTTCTTTTTATCTTGCCAGCCACGCACAAACAGCGTATAAGCCAAGCCCGTTGAGGCAACTCTTTTGATTATGCCATGAGCGGTGCTCCCCGGGAGGCTGAAATGGTTTGTATGGTTTGTGCAGACTGTAACGGGAAAGGGTATGTCGTCGCAAAAGATCGCGAATTGGTTTGCAATGAATGCCAAGGCCGGGGCGAATATCTTTTCGTAGATGGCGACAGGCCTCAGAAACAGGGACTGCAGGAAAATCACGAAACCCGCTAACTTTTAAAAAACTCACACCCGCACTTCGGTTGCTTCCCAAGCCGCTCTTCAGTCATGCCTGGAACCTCCATTTTCTCAACAACATGGCGCCCGCAGTTTTTCCGGTTGACAGCAGTTGCCCTTGATATGCGTGGGCTCCGGGCGACGGTGCCCGGACGGCTCTATCCGATCGGGTCAATGTATTGGGCGCCGATTGCGTAGCGTTCCACCCCGCTTATATCCAATTTTTAATCATCGGAAACCAACCGGTTCCAATTTAGAGGCTAACAACTATCGGCCACCACCGTTTCGGCCGGAAGCGGTGATTCGACCTTTTTAGCGGAGTGATGGGCTCTCACCGCCTGGGTCACAAAATTCGTGATTTCCTTAGGTCCACCCATCAGAGACATGCCAACTTTCGTTTTGCCGATGGAACCGGTCTCCGCATGCACCACTTTTGCCCTGATGCTGATTTCCTTGTCCTCATGGCTGATAAAAGTCAACGATGCCATGCCGGTTCTCGGCCCATTGAACAGTTCGATGACTATACCCTCCTGGCTGGCTTCCGTAATGTGGCCCATTAATAAACCCATAGGGTTGCCTTCAGAATCTTCCAGCACACACGATACTGGTAGTGAAATTCTGACCCTGGGGTACTTTCTTTTTTCAAGGTCGAGCCAGAGACTTTCTTTGCCCGCTTTTGCAGATGCCGCGTGCGTTTTTTCTTCCGTTCCGCTTTCCCCGATACTTTCCGGGTCCCGAAAGATGCGGAAGATATTTCCGCATTTCGTGCACCGCACCTTGGAACCGGATGGCTTAAGCAGTCTTTCGTCCAGTTTGAATTTTCTTGAACAGCTGGTGCATTCAATGACCATCTCGGCAGGCCCCACTTGGTTCGGACACCTTCCCGGGCGAATCTCTATCCAGCTCAGGATATGCGGCGCCCAACTATGACCTAATATCGGCAAAAAAATACTAAACTGAACCTGAATCTTCGACATACTGCTCGGGATGATTGGTGTGCCGACGGCGCCCCAGACGGCGCTCTGGTTGGGCAGCGGCGCGCCAGCAATGCAGTGGTCGGTTGTTCGGGGAGGAAAAACTGCGCCCGTCGTCTCTCCGGATCGTTTCCGTGTTGTTGGCGTCGTCGTATTCCCGGTATAAAACCCAATCAGCTTTGTGATATGCCAAAAAAATGACGATGATGCCGCTCCTTTTACTTGACAATATCAGATGCAAAATTTAGTTCTATCGATGACCGCGGCTCACATCCGCATCGAATGGGCCATCGACAGGCGCCGTGACCGGTTCTTTGCGGGACGATCATGGCCGAGTTATCACACGGAGGGGAAAACCCGATGGCAGAATTCACTCATCTCGACGACCAGGGCCGGGTGCGCATGGTGGACGTGACCGAAAAGGCGGCGACCGTGCGCACGGCAACGGCCGGCGCAGAGGTCCGCATGCGGCCGGACACCTTCGAGCTGATCCGCGACCAGAAAGTCAAAAAGGGCAACGTGCTCGAAACCGCGCGGATCGCCGGCATCATGGCTGCCAAGCGGACCTCGGACCTGATCCCCATGTGCCACCCCTTGAACATCACCCATGTCCAGGTCGACTTCAATCCCGATGAAGCGCAGCAGGCCATCGGCATCCGGGCGAGCGTGCGTGCGCTGGACCAGACGGGGGTGGAGATGGAGGCGCTCACCGCCGCGTCCATGGCCGCGCTCACCATATACGACATGTGCAAGGCCCACGACCGGGAGATGATTATCACCGGCATCCGGCTGATCGAAAAGTCCGGCGGCAAAAGCGGGACCTACAAACGCCTCCCCGATAAATAGAAAAATTGCGCCCTTCAGGATTTACAGGATGGACTGGATTTTCTGCCTGCATAACTCCGAGAATAATCCTGTAAATCCTGTTGATCTTGTCTAATCCTGGTTCAAACGAGTTCTATAAGGATGCTTAAGTCCGCTCATTGCTTCCCCGTTGAAAATACAAGCGGCCTCGCTCTCGTTGCCGTGATGGCGCTTCTGTTCTTCGGGTGTCCGGCGCCGCTCAAACCACCCCCCGCGCCGCCCGGTGCAGAGCCGGCGCCGTCGATGGCCCGCATCGAACCGTCCGCTTACCCGGACTTCTCGGACGACCTCGACTTCGAAGGCCTGGAGCACGGGATCCGCCAGAGCATCGTCTACCTGCAGTCGCAGCCCCCCGGCCGCGAGTTCGAGTTCGGCCGCGACCGCTACACTGCCGCGCACCTTCTGCTCAGCCTGCAGCGCTTCCAGGGCTTTATCCGCAACCGTCCGTCCGGCGCCGATCTTCAAAAGCACATCCGCACCTTTTACCGGGTCTATCAATCCGCCGGCCGAGACCAGAAGGGCGAAGTGCTTTTCACCGGGTATTACGAGCCTCAGCTCAAAGGCCGCCGCTCGACCAGCCCCGACCACCGGTACCCGATCTACGGCCGGCCGGAGGACCTGCTGAGCATCGACCTGGGCGCTTTCGCCGAGAAATACAAAGGGGAGAAAATCATAGGTCGTGTCCAGAACGGCGCCGTCGTCCCCTACCACGACCGCCGCGACATCGATGAAGCCGGTGCGCTCTTCGGCAAAGCGCAGGCCCTCGCCTGGGTCGGTGACCCGGTGGAGCTCTTCTTCCTGCACATCCAGGGGTCCGGCCGGGTCGTTTTCGAAGACGGGCAGACCCTTGTGGTCGGCTACGACACGAGCAACGGTCGCCCCTACCGCAGTATCGGGCAGCTGCTGATAGATGAGGGCCGGATCAGCCGCGAGGAAATGTCCATGCAGCGCATCCGGGACTACCTCAACCAGCACCCGGGTGAAATTCAGCGTGTGTTGAGCCACAACCCCAGCTACATTTTTTTCAAGGCCACCCCGGACGGCCCCCTGGGCGCCTTGAACGTCAAACTCACGCCGGGCCGTTCCGTGGCCCTGGACCGGAGGATCTTCCCACCCTCGGCGCTGGCCTTCGTCGCGACGCAAAAACCGCTGAGCGACGGCACGGGCAAAGTCGCATCCTGGGCCGACTGCCGGCGCTTCATGCTGAACCAGGACACCGGCGGCGCCATCACCGGCGCGGGGCGTGCGGATCTTTTCTGGGGCAGCGGCCCCTATGCGGAGCTCGCCGCCGGCCACCTCAAGCACCCGGGCAAGCTTTATTTTCTGGTGCTCAGGCCGGAGGCGGCTGCGCCTTGACAGGAACAGCGGAAACCATTAAGAATGGCTCGTTCGCCGCGCACGCCCGGACGAAAAGGACTCTACCGCGGGCGCAGCGGCGTCACTTTTTGGGAAGTCGCCTATGTTTGGCATCGGCATGCCGGAACTCATCCTGATCGCCGTGGTGGCGTTGATCGTGCTTGGCCCGAAAAAACTGCCGGACCTGGCAAAATCATTAGGCCGCGCCGTGCGCGAATTCCAAAAAGCCACCACCGAGCTCAAGGAAACCCTCCAAGTCGACAGCGAGATCTCGGAGGCCAAGAAGGCCTTCACTGAGTTTCACTCGGAGGTCAACAAGACCATTCAATCCGGAGTCGAGGGCCCTGCAAAACCAACCGCCTCGGAGCCTTCGGCTCCCGCAGCCTTAACGGAACCCGCCGACAACGAGCCACCTGAGGCCCTCGGGCTCCCACCGGAGCCGGCCGCCGCGTCAACACCGGCGGAACCCTCCGCCGCCGAAAAGCTGGAAGAGCTGAAAAAGGCCTTCGAGACCTGGAACGCCGAAAAGTCGTCGGCCCCGCACATCGCGCAAACACCGCCGCCGGCCCCGCCTCCCGCAGACAAGCCCAAGTCGGCCTGAGAATCGGGCCGCTCAACCTTGACAGGACGGTAACCCGAGGATGCTGCGCGAGGATGAAAAACTTCCCTTCACCGCCCATTTGGAGGAGCTGCGCTCCCGGCTCATCAAGAGCTTCATCGCCGTGGGCGCCGGTTTTCTCCTATGCTACGGCTTTAAAGAGCAGCTTTTTGAAATTCTGGTCTATCCCCTCATCCGGGTCATGCCCGAGGGCGGCAAGCTGATTTTCACGGGTATCCCCGAAGCGTTTTTCACCTATCTCAAGGTTTCCTTCCTGTCCGGGATCATCCTGGCCAGCCCCGTTCTGCTCTACCAGTTCTGGATGTTCGTTGCCCCAGGCCTGTACCAGAAGGAAAAGCACCTGCTGGGACCGGTCATCGCGATCACCTCCTTTTTCTTCATCGGCGGCGCCCTGTTCGGCTATTTCGTGGTGTTCCCGTCGGGATTCAAATTCCTGCTGGGATTCGGCACGGATTACATCCGCACGCTGCCCTCCATGCGCGAATACCTCAACTTCGCCACCAAGCTGCTGTTCATCTTCGGGCTGCTGTTCGAGCTGCCCGTGGTCCTGACCTGCCTGGCCTGGGTCGGCATCGTTTCGGCCGATTACCTGAAGCGCAACCGCAAGTACGCCGTGCTGCTGGCTTTCGTCGTAGCGGCCTTTCTGACCCCGGATGTCGTGTCCATGATCCTGATGGCCCTGCCCCTGATGGTCCTCTACGAAATCAGCATCTTCAGCGCGCAGGTGCTCGCCCGCAGGAAAGCGGCGACCGCCGCCGCGCCGAAGACCGATTGAGGGGCGGGGGCCTTCCGCGTCGTATAAAAAGACCCGCGGGAGGCATTGACAGCCGGAAGGTTCCCTGGTAAAAATTCAAAGGGTTTTGAGTTGGGTAATGCTTCGGGCAAGCGGCAATAACCATAAACTCAAGGGGAGGCAGAGGGAGACGGTATGAGGAAGAAAATTACAATTGGGATGATTGTTGCGGCGGCGTGCCTGTTTCTCGCGGGCGGCATCTACGCCAAGGTGGGCGATACGATCAAGCTCGCCGGCAAGGACTGCCCGAGCACCAAGGGCGAGATCCAGTTCAGCCACAAGAAGCACAGCGAGGACTACGCCAAGCAGTACGCGGACCTGTACGCCAAGGGTTGCAGCGAATGCCACCACGATGCCAAGGGCCAGCCGATCAAGGACCTGAAGGCCGACAGCAAGGTCGATGCCTGCATGGCCTGCCACAAGAAATGCGGCGAGGCGCCCAAGGGCAAGGACGCGCCCAAGCTCGACGCGAAGGCCAAGCTCGAATATCTAGCCGAGGCCTACCACGCCAACTGCATCGCCTGCCACAAGGACTTCAACAAGAAGTACGCGCCCAAGAAGGCGCCGGTAACCTGCAACGACTGCCATCCGAAGAAGAGCTGATTGCCAAAAAAAGCGGGCATCCTGAAGGATGCCCGCTTTTTTTCCAGGTCATAGTCTTTTAAGTCTCACGCTCTTCTCACCAGCGCTGCACCCGCCCATTCATCCTCTTCCCCACGCCACATGGACTCGAAAGACGGCTTCGCATAAACGGACAGCAACGCTTCCTCCTCCTCCAGGCGAATCCCCGATATCACTACAGCGGCTCCCGGAGGGGTCCAGGCCGCGACGGAAGGTGCCAGGCGCAGAAGGGTCGGCAGCCGCAGGTTGGCTGCGATCAGCGCGAAGGAACCGCTGATGCATCCGACGGCGATGTCGGAAACCGTGATGCGCGCATCCAGCCCGTTCAGGCGGACGTTGGCCTTGGCCTCGGCCGCCGCGCAGGGGTCGTGGTCGATGCCGATGCCGGTTTCGATTCCCAGCAGCACCGCCGCCATCGCCAAAACGCCGGTGCCGGTGCCGATGTCGAGGACGCAGGTGCCCGGCCCGATCGACGCTTTTTCGCAGCGGGTCAGCGCAAACTCGATTCCTCTCAGGGCGAGCCTCGTGGTGGGGTGACGGCCGGCGCCGAAGGACGCACCGGGCATGATGCGGATGGCCACATCCTCAGGCCCGGAGGCAAACGCTTTTTCAGGCGGAATGAGAACGATGCGCTCGGCCACCCGCACGGGTCGGTCGAAGGAAGGCTCGAGGAAGGTCCGTCCATGCTCATAGGTGTAGGCGATCTCCCCCGTCGCCACCAGTTCGTGGATCGCTCTTTGCACCCGGTTCTTTTTGAGTTTTAAACGGCCGCCGATCTCCTTGAGGATGTCGGCCGGCGGCATGCGCCTGCGGCCGATGAGGCGCCGCACGCGGTTGCGGATCTCTTCAGCCGGATCGGCGGGTACGGTAGGCGACGGCATTGCGAACCAGCGCGCTTGCCCAGCCGGGGTTTCCCAGGGCGTGGATGTGGGTGTAGGTGGCGAGGACGTTTTTGTGGACGATGCCGTCGCGGTCGCCGTGGATGCCGGCGCCGCGCTGCATCTTGAAAACGAAATCGCCCTCCGACCCCGACCATCTCAGCACGCGCGAGTAGTGAAACTCGTGGCCGCGAACCTCGGCCCCGACCGGATAGTAGGGGTTTTCGCCTTCCACGGTGACCACCGTGTAGCCGTGGCCTTGGGGCCGCTTGAACAGCCCGAAGGACAAGGGCAACACCCCGGCCATGGGGAAGCTTTTGCCCTCGAGGACCAACTCCTCGCCCAGGTACATAAGCCCGCCGCATTCGGCGTAAACCGGGAACCCGCCCTCAACCAGCTCCCGCAGGCACCGGCTGAAGCCGGTGTTGGCCGCCAGCTCCTGGGCGTGAGTCTCCGGGAACCCGCCGCCGATGTAAAGCGCCTCGACATCGGGCAGGCGCTCTTCCCGCAACGGGCTGACGTACACGATCTGCGCACCGGCCGCTTCCAGAGCCTCGATATTTTCGGGGTAGTAGAACTGAAAGGCGGAGTCCCGCAGGATGCCGATGCGCGTTGAGGGCGGTCTCCGGTCGGCCGGTCGGCCGGTCAAGCGCTCAAAGTCGGATGAGATGCAGGTGTCTCCCATGGGCGCAGCCTCGCGGGCAACGCGTACCAGGGCGTCGAGATCGATGTGCTGGGCGGCGATGCGGGCTATGGATTGGATCGAGTCGGCGGCCCACCCGTGCTCGGGGGTGGGCACCAGCCCCATATGCCGTTCGGGAAAGATCTGCCGGCCGAGCTTGGGCACCG
>JALOPD010000491.1 GCA_025454075.1 Desulfobacterales bacterium
GGCCCGGAAGACCAGGGGCTGGATCTTTTCACGGGCCGGGAATCCCCGGAAGAAACGCTTCTGACGGCCTATTCGCTCGAGGCGGGGTTGCGTGAGTTCTATCTCGCGATGGCGGGGCAGGTCAAGGCCGAGGCAGCGCGCCGCTTGTTCGAGAAGCTCGCCAGCATCGAAGTCAAGCACCAGGATCGGATTTTCGACGAGTACCGCCGGCTGTCCGGCGCCGCGATCAGCCGGGAAGAGTTCGCCCAAAACGTGGTATCCCCGGCCATGGAAGGCGGCCTGACCACCCGGGACTACCTGGAGCGCTATCAGCCGGACCTGGAAGTTCCGGAAGAGGCCATCTCTCTGGCCATGGCGATCGAGGCCCAGGCCCTGGACCTCTATCAGCGCGCCGCCGATCGGGCCGCCAGCCTTGAGGGCCGGAGCGTGCTCACCCAGATCGCCAACGAGGAACGCGCGCACCTGGAGCAACTGGGAGCTCTTTTCGCAAAACGATAGGACGCATACCGAACGGTCGCACTGAGGAAAAGAACATGCAGAAGCACCTGGTATTGGCCGGCGGCGGCCACGCGCACATGGTGACCTTGTCCAGCCTGCGCGGATTCATCGAAAAGGGGTATCGGGTCACGGTGGTTCAGCCCTCCGAGCACCACTATTACTCCGGCATGGGCCCCGGCATGCTCGGGAAAACCTACACGCCGGAGGAGATCCGGTTCACCACCCGCCGCGTCGTGGAGAAAATGGGCGGCGCCTTCGTCCTGGGGCGGGTCGCCCGGATCGACGCGCGCGGACGGACCGTCCACCTGGAATCGGGGGACGCCATCCCCTACGACGTGATCTCGTGCAACCTGGGCAGCCATGTGCCGCAGGAGATGATCCGCGGGGGGTTGGACGGAATCTATCTGGTCAAACCGATCGAGCGCCTGATGGAGGCCCAGCGGGAGATTCTCGAGCTGGCGCCCCGCAGGCAGCTCGCCGTCGGGATCGTGGGCGGCGGCCCGTCGGCCGTCGAAGTCGCGGGGAACCTCTGGAGATTGACGCGCGGGCCGGGCCTGCACCCGGCGCACATCCGCATCTTTGCCAAGAGCGCGGTGATGCCGCACCACCCGGACGGCGTGCGGGCCAAGGCGCTGGCGTCGTTGAAAAAGCGCGGGATCGACATCGTGGAAAACTGCGCTGTCCGGGAAATCCGCACCGGCCGGGTGGCCGCCGCTTCCGGCGAGACCTATGAGCAGGACATTATCTTCGTCGCCGTCGGAGTGACCCCCACCCCGGTGTTTGGAAAATCCGGGATTCCGACCGGACCCGACGGAGGCCTGCTGGTCAACCGCTATCTCCAGAGCCCGGCCTACCCCGGCCTGTTCGGCGGCGGCGACTGCGTTTATTTCCAGGATACCCCTCTGGACAAGGTGGGCGTCTATGCTGTGCGCCAGAACGCGGTCATCTGCCACAACCTGATGGCCGCTCTCGAAGGCAAGCCGCTGCAGGCCTTCGATCCGGGAGGCGACTACCTGCTGATCTTCAACCTCGGCGACGGCACGGGAATATTCTACAAGAAACCGATCCTGTTCGGCGGCCGCCCGGCCTTCCTCATCAAGGACTACATCGACCGCAGGTTCATGCGCCGGTTCCAGGCGCTGGAAGCATAGCTGAACTCGTAAATGATCATCCGGATCGATGGCTTCGCAAAGAGGCCAAGATCAAGGCGCGCGAGTCGCGTGTCGGTGGGAGCGGCTTCCAGCCGCGATCATCGAGGCCGGAGGCCTCTCCCACAAAGACAAGTACGCCGCAGCGGCAGCGGGATGAAGCGCAACGCCGAGGTTGGGCTTCTTACGAAGTCATCGTCAATCCTTGAGCGCGCCCATGGTCAGCCCCTGCACGATGGTCCGCCGCACGAAGAAGGCGAAGACCGAGACCGGCAGGACGATCAACGTGGCGGCCGCCCCGATCCCGGCCCAGTCGATCTTCCCGTAGGAAATGAAATTGTACACCGCCACCGGCACGGTCTTGGTCCTTGGGCCGGAGAGGATCAGCGAGAACAGGAACTGGTTCCACGAAAAGATGAAGGCCATGATGGCCGAGGTGGCGATGCCGTTGCGCACGAGAGGCAGCACGATCATCACGAAGCTCTGCAGGCGCGAGCATCCGTCGATCATGGCGGCGTCTTCCAGATCGGCCGGCACGCTTTCGAAGAAAGCGATCATCAGCCAGGTCACCATCGGCAGCGTGATGATCAGGTGGGTGAGGGTGAGCGCAGTATAGGTATCGATCAGCTTCAGGTGGCGGAAGATGATGTACCAGGGCAGCAGGTAGCTCACGAAGGGCGTCATCCGCGCCAGCAGGATCACGATCCCGATCTTGCCCTGCCGGTACTTGGCGATGGAATAGGCCGCCGGCAGCCCCAGCAGCAGCGAGACCCCGGTGGCCAGGCCGGCGATGACGAGGCTGTTCACGAGATAGCGCAGGAAGTCGTGCTGCTGGAAGACCGCCTGGTAGTTTTCGAGCGTCGGCGTGAAGATGAACTCCGGCGGGTAGGCGATGTTCTGGACGCCGGTCTTGAGGCCGGTCATGACCATCCAGACGAAGACGAAGACCTGCGGCACGCACAGCCCGATCGCGCCGGCATGGAACAGGATCGATCGGGCGGTGCGCATGGCGGCGGCTTTCGTCATCCTCCCTCCGTCAGCGGTCCTGCGCGCTCAGCCGCAGGCGGTTCATCGCCACGTTGAACACCAGCACGATCAGGAACACCACCACCATCAGCGCCGAGCCGTAGCCGGCCTTGAAGAAGCCGAAGCCGACCGTGTAGGAGTA
>JALOPD010000492.1 GCA_025454075.1 Desulfobacterales bacterium
GCGGGCCAGTGGGCCGATCTGGTCGAGAGACGATGCATACGCCACGAGGCCGTAACGCGAGACGCGGCCGTAGGTCGGCTTGATTCCGACCACGCCGCAATGGGAGGCCGGTTGCCGGATCGAACCGCCGGTGTCCGACCCCAGCGCTCCCAGGCACATCCCCGCGGCCACCGCGGCCGCCGACCCGCCGCTGGATCCCCCGGGAATCCGGGTGCGATCCCAGGGGTTGCGCGTGATTTTAAAGCCCGAGTTTTCGGTGGAAGAGCCCATGGCGAACTCGTCCATGTTGAGCTTGCCGACGACCACCGCTCCCGCCTGCCTGAGCCGCGCGACGACGGCGGCGTCGTAGGGCGGGATGAAAGGGTCGAGAATCCTGGAGCCGCAGGTCGTCCGCACGCCGCGCGTGCAGATGACGTCTTTGAGCGCGATCGGGACGCCCGTCAGCGGACCGCATGCGCCTCCGGCGATCCGCTCATCCGCGGCCTGCGCCTGTTCGAGCGCCCGGTCGGCGGTGACGGTAAGAAAGGCGTCGACCCCGGGCTCCACCGCCGCGATCCGATCCAGCACCGCCCGGGTCAGCTCCGTCGAGGTGATTTCTTTATTTTCAAGAAGCCGATGGGCTTCGGAGATGGCAAGGGTGTATAATTCCACGTATGAGCTTTCCTTTATCTGAATTTGAAGTTGGCCATGCGCGGTGCTTGGGGCATTCCAGCATGTATATGGCATAGGGCAGAGGGCATAGAGCATAGGGCAAAAAACGAAAGACAGGCCAAATTAAGTATTTGACCCTTTGCGCTATGCCCTTTGCCCTATGCGTACTACCCCACCACCTTCGGCACCAGGAAACTGCCCTCCGCCTGCCGGGGGGCGTTGGCCAGCGCGTCCGCCGGCGGAAGATGCCGGGTTTCGGAATCTTCGCGCAAGGCGTTGACCAGCGCGAGCGCATGCGAGGTCGGTCGAACCCCCTCCGTGTCGACCTGCTTGAGCTGATCAACGTAAGCCAGGATGTCTCCGATCTGAGCGGCGAACTTCTCGACGGCCGCCTCGGCGATCTCCAGCCGGGCGAGATGGGCGACGTGCAGGATTTCTTGCTTTGTGATTTTCATGCCAGCTCCTGAGTATCCTTTTTTAAAGTATGACCGAGTGAAATTATAGATGTCAGTTTTAAGTTTTAAGTGTCAAGTTTTAAGCGAAGGATGGCGGCCTATTTGATATTTGATAAAGGAAGGCAGCCACTGCTTAACACTTAACACCTAAAACTTAAAACGACCCCGCAGCAGCGGGGTCTCATTTCGGCACCACCGCCGGCGCGAAACCATCCTTCTGCAGCCGATCCACCGTGCTGCGGGCGAATTCCTTCGAGGGGAATTCGCCCATCCGCACCCGGTACCAGACGCCCTTGTCCGGGAAGGCGATGGCTTCCACATAGGGCGCATAACCGCGTTGGCGCAGTCTTTCGGCAAGCTGCCGGGCCTCTGCTTCACTCTTCACCGCGGCGACCTGCACGGTCAGCGGCTTGCCGGGCGCCGGAGGCGCCGCGGGCGGGGCCGTGGCCGCCGCCGCCGTCGAAGGCGCCGGGGGCTTTTCGGGTTTGGCGGCGGCCGGCGGCTCCACCGGCTTCGGCGCCGCGGGTTCGGGCTTGGCCGGCTCCGGCGGCAACGGCGCGATGTTGGGCAAATCGACTTCTTCCCTGCTCTTGGGCAGGGACTCGTAGAAACCCAGATCGGTTTTATTTTTCATTTCGGAAGGTTGAGACCGTGGGCCGCTCTTGGAGGCCTGCGGGAGCTCTTTCTTCAAGGACTCGATGCTGCGTTTGAGCTGGTCGAGATCGAACCCGATGGGCGCCGTGCCCCTGCCGACCATCACTCCTACCCCGAACATCCAGGCCGAAAGGATAAAGACCACCACCACCCACCCGGCAATCGCTTTGCGGCTGAGCATGACGAAGGCTTTCCTGGGTGAATCTTTATCGGACGGCTTGGTCATTTTGGTTCTGCGATACGATGAGGGTTGAATCGGAATTCTTAAAGGCTTTCTTATTTCAAGTCAAGAAAGTTCGGGCCGGCTGCTGCGCCGCCGTGAAGCCGTTTTCAGTTGACACGCTGGCGAATTAGACGTAATAGTTCTCGCAACGGACGGCTGGAGCCGTCCCCACCACCAAGCACAACTAAATAAAAAATCAAGCCACGAAGGTTAGACGCCAACACGGCGCCGGTACCGCGTGGCTTTTTTTTTGCCTTTTTTAGGCTTCGCCAGAAAAACCACTATGGGAGGAAGAAATGAAAACGAAGCGTGTGACGGTACTGGCAATGGCAGCGGTTTTGATGGTGTCCGGGTCGGCCTTCGCCCATTTCGGAATGCTGATACCCTCGAAAGCCACCGTTTCCAAAGAGGATCCCAAGGCGCTGGACCTGCAGATCTCCTTTTCCCACCCCATGGAGGTGGTCGGCATGGACATGGCCAAACCCAAAGCCTTCGGAGTGCTCGCCGGCAGCTCGAAGGAGGATCTTCTCGGCACGCTGAAACCGATCCAGGTGATGGGCAAGGCGGCCTGGTCCTCGCAGTTCAATATCAAGAAGCCTGGCGTATACATTTTCCACATGGAACCAGCGCCCTACTGGGAGCCGGCCGAAGACTCTTTCATCGTGCACTACACTAAGGTCGTCGTGCCCGCCTTCGGCGATGAAGAAGGTTGGGACAAGGAAGTCGGCCACAAGATCGAGATCGTTCCGCTGACCCGCCCCTTCGGGCTCTATGCCGGCAACGTCTTCCAGGGGGTCGTCATGCTGGACGGCAAGAAGATGCCCTACGCC
>JALOPD010000493.1 GCA_025454075.1 Desulfobacterales bacterium
CGCGGGCATCCACCGGCTCTTCCGCCAACGCGAGCAGCTGGAGAACGCCAGCGTGCTGGTGGTCGCGGCCGGCATGGAAGGCGCGCTGCCCAGCGTCGTGGCCGGCATGGTCAGCCGGCCCGTCATCGCCGTGCCCACCAGCATCGGCTACGGGGCCAGCCTCGGGGGGCTGACGGCGCTGTTGGCGATGCTGAACAGCTGCAGTTCCAACGTGGCCGTGGTCAACATCGACAACGGCTTCGGAGCCGGCTACGTGGCCGCAATGATCAACCGCGCCTGATTCTGCGAGCGCCGGTCAGGCCGCACCGGAGGGCGGCGTCGCCCGGCCCCGCAGCCGCACGACCGCCTGGCGAGAAAGGACCGTATGGAAACCAAAGAGGCAATTCTAGCCTATGCGCAGAGCGAGAAGGCCAAGGCCGGCCTGCTCATGGCGGCGCAGCTGCTGGAGATCTACAAGGGGATGCCCGATCACGAGCGGCATGCCGCGGAACGCGTCCTGCGTCCGCTGATCTCGATGATCGCCAACGAAGTGTACCTCTCCAAGAAGATGACCGCGGTCGTTCTTTGGGCCGGAGTCGAGAAGAGCCTCAATACGGCGCTGGTCCTCATGAATTCAGGCGTGCTGGCGGAGGCGACCTACCATGTGGTCCAGGCCATCAGCGCCGTCACCACCATCGGTCAGCGCGCCATGCAGCATTTGATGGATCAGAAGCTGCTCTGAACCGCTGGGGTGGTTCGGCCGATTGCGATCAGGGCCGTCTGAGAATCTCGTTCCACAGGGCGTCGGGGTCGCGCGGCGCGGACAGGCTGCCGGCGGCCAGCAGCGGAGCGGCGCACTGCAGACGAAGCTCGCCGACGGACTCCCGGACGCGGCGCAGCAGCGCCGTGCTGTCGACGGCCTCCAGAGTCCGCAGCAGGAGCAGATCGTCTCGAACCTGTTCGCGGTAGCCGTTCAGGCGGGTGATCGCCCTGCGGAAATGCGCCAGCCGGTCCTCCAGCTGAAGCGAGTAGGCCGCTGCCTGCTGCAGCAGCCGCCAATCGCCGTCGATGCGGCGCACCTGCAGCGCCTGCCGCAAGGTCGCGGCGCCGGCGCGGCGCCGCTCAGATTGAATCTCGTCCTTGAGCGCCTCGGCCTGGGCCTGGAGCTGCGCGAGCATTGCCGCCGCGGTGGCGACCCGCGCGCTGACCAGGTGAACGGCGGCCGTGAGGTCTTCCAGGGCCAGGTTCAGCTCGTCCTCCTTCTCGCCGCCGCGCGCCGGGCCCGCGCCTATCGACAACAGCACGACCGCGAGGACCACCAGCGTCCTCGCAACACGCAGCGCCGCCATGCCGATTGCAGCTCGGGTCATTTCCTGCCCGCCTGGTCGATCGCCGGCCGGACGACGCCCGGCACGAAGAGCCGGCCGCCGGCCGCTTCCCACTGCGCCAGCGCCTCGGCGCCGGCCACCCGGCGCAGGCTCATGAGTTCCAGCTGGCGGCCGCTCCAGCCCGTCAACCGCGCGGCGGCTTCGGCCGGCAGTTCCTCCAGCCCATTTAACGAAAGCCGCTGCCCGCGCCACGCAAACAGATGCGCGGCGGCCTCCGGGTCCAGCCGGGCGATGCCGTTGAGACCCAGCCATTCACCGGGCCATTTCGAAATCGTTTCGGCGGCGAGCGGAGTCATCTCGGTCAGACCACTCAGGAAGAGCAACGCGGCATCGGATTCCGCCAGGCAGCGCGCCCCTTTTAGACTGAGCTTCGAGAGTTGACCCGACCGGCCGAGGTTCCCGCCGCACACCTCCATTTCGATGTCCTGATTGCGGCGGTCATCGGGCCCCCATCCCATGAGGCGAGTCTGTTCGACCAGCTTCCTGGTGATGACCTCCAGGCTGGGCGCGGGGATTGAGCCCGGATCGATCGACAGCCGGCCCGGCGTCGGCTGATACTTCTCAATAGCCTGGAGAATCTCACTCTCGTGCCGGGCCATGTCGAGACCGGCGGCGACCGCTTGCACCTGAAGGTCCATGGCGGCGCGGCGGCTCAAGTAAAGCAGGTCTTCGCTGGCGCTGTCGATCCAGCCCAGCGGCCTGTCCAGCGCCTCGCCGTAGACCATGCGGCGCTGGATGTTCCGGAGCAGAGTCGCGACGTCGGCGTTGTCGAGGGCCTGGGCAATCGAGTCGATCCGCTCCTGCTTCAAGAAGCGCCTGACCTGGTCCTCGAGCTCGATGACGCCGTGGCGATAGTCCTGCCTGGCTTTGAGGATTTCGGCTTTCTTGGCTTGAAGCAGCTGCCTCAGCCGGTCCACCGCGCTCAGCCGGGCGGCCCAGACGGCGGCATCCTCAGCGGGCGGCGGAGGGGAGGCCGGCTCCGTGGGTGCGGGTACGGTGGCGGCGCCCGGCTCGTCGGGTCCCGGGGCAGGCCTCGCGGGTGTCAGAGGCTGCCGAGAAGCATACAGCCGCATCCCGCCAACAGCAGCGCAAACCAGAATAAGGATGACCAGCCCCACGAGCGCGAAGCGTCTGGTGGCTGGCGTTCGCTGCGCGGAGATCGGCCGGTCGTCATCGTTTGGGCGGTCGGTTTCCATCGGGAAAGAGTCGGAGCGTCATGTCGAACGGGTGCTTGCAAAGAATTATCGGCAGGTTGCCGCGGATCTTGAACCGGAAGGTTCTGTAAGATCTACTTTTTCTCTTTTTCAGATCGTCGGCGGGCCTGCGCCGGCGCCGGGCGGGATTTATAAAATGGATTCAGTTCGAAGAGGGTCTTGAGGCCGTCCATCTCGGTCAACGACCGGTGGGCCAGTTCGGACAGGTTCATCCCGCC
>JALOPD010000146.1 GCA_025454075.1 Desulfobacterales bacterium
GGACCCGGCGTCCAACACGCCCATCATCATCCTCAAGACCGAGGATGACGAGCAGGCGGTGCCCATCTGGATCGGGCTGCTGGAGGCCACATCGATCGCATCGGCGCTCCAAAAAATCAAATACGAGCGCCCGATGACGCACGACCTGTTCAAGAACTTCGCCCAGGCGCTGCAATTCACGATCGAGCGGGTCGAGGTCTGCGATCTGCGAGAGAACACCTTCTTCGCGCGGATCTACTTCGCGGCCGAGGGTCGCAACTTCGACATGGACGCACGGCCGAGCGATGCCATCGCGCTCGCGCTGCGGTTCGAGGCGCCGATCTACGTGGACGACACCGTGATCCAACGCTCCAAGGTGCGTGAGCCGGATGTCGAAGTCGCGGACACGAGCGAGGAAGGCAAAAAGTGGGCCGACTACCTGGAGAAGCTTTCGTCGGACGACTTCGGAAAATACAAGGTCTGAAAGATTATGGGCAAAAAAAAGAGCTAAACGAAGATTTCACAAGCTCACCGCGCCGCCACCGCTTGTGGATAACGCCGCAATCCATTCCGATCCCAATGATATCGCAGCAGAATCCCAACCGCCCCCCGGATGCCCGATCGGCGGGCGGTCGGCTTCCGTTTCACCAAAAAACAATGTGGTTTCGAATAGATAAAATTTGTTGATAATCGGGCTTCGAATCCGAGAATCCGCTCGAATTCCCCATTTGACACTCTTGCCGCCTTCCCCTAAATAGATCCCTACCGGCCTCCCCCGTCATCGATCCGGCCCCGTCGCGTGCGGCGGCCTCCCGGGCTGCCCTGCCGGCATCGGGCATGAGTTCAAATTCATTATGTTGTGTATTGGTTTCAAAAGCACCACAACATATTGTTGATTAAAGGCGTATTCCGAGGTATACTCTTTCTCAACTGCAACGCGAAATTCTATCTCAACGTACCGGACGCCGGAGTGATGCGATGGGTTCGATTCTGGTCATCGAGGACGAGAAAGGGATTCTGGGTCTCATCGAAGCGGCGTTGACCCGCTTCGGCCACCGGGTGGAGACCGCGGCGGATGGAAAAGAGGGGATCCGGAAGTTCGACCGCGGCAGCTTCGACATGGTGATCACCGACTACGTCATGCCGGAGGTGGACGGCGAAGGGGTACGGGACCACATCCGCCGGTCCCCCCGCCGTCGCACGATCATCATCGGCATGTCGGGCACCCCTTGGCTGCTGCAGGGCGCCGACTACGACCTCGTTCTGGCCAAACCGTTTACGTTGAGCAAGCTGGTGGAGTCGGTCAAAAGCCTCTCGCACGCAGATGGTTTCCCGCCCTACCGGCCGCAGGATCGGCGCGCGGCGGCCGGCGCCACCTGAAGCGCACGGGCATTTCCCTGCTTTCTCGACCCGTGGCCGGTTGACCCGGCGGAACTCAGCAGGCAAACTCGCCGTTTTCGTAGACCGTCACCCGCGATCCGCAGGCCAGCACGGCCGTCACCCGCTTCTTCTCCGTGTTCACGAAATCCCAGTGCAGGGCCGAGTCGTTGAACCCCAGCTTCGCCCGGAGGGCGGCGGATAGCACGCGCGGGTTGCCGGCAAAGGTGTTGCGGTAGGAGGC
The DNA here is from genome assembly GCA_025454075.1 of Desulfobacterales bacterium. The sequence continues at coordinate 1,601 of JALOPD010000146.1, forward strand.
GCCCAGCGCAATGTGGCTGTTGCCGTGCACCCCGCCGAAGTTCTCGTCGAAAAGCGTGTTGGCCATGAAGCGGTCGATCCTGGAAAAACGCCGGTCGGTCAGTGAGAACTCCCCCACCTGCGCGGCGCCGCGGTCCACACTGAGCTGCTGTTTCAGAAACTCTTCGCCCTGTGCGGCGCTCGCCTGCGCCACCCGGCCGGCCTTGAACTCCAGGCGCACGCCCCGCACGACGTTCCCGCTGCGGAAAGAGGGCTGGTCGGCGTGGAACACGCCCCGGGTGCCGCGCCAGTCCGGGCTGACGAACAGCTCGAAGCTGGGGATGTTGCGACCTGAAATCCCGGCCCAGGTGCGTCGGTCGCCCAGCCGGATCTTGAGATCGGTCGTGGCGGATTCGATGTGGAAATCGACCACGTCGAGCCCGTCCAGCCAGCGCTTGATTTCCCCGGCCCGGCGGTGGATCCGCCGCCACTCCTCCACCGGCGAAGCCGAATCCAGGAAACAGGCCCTCACCACCTGCCGCGTGTACTCGGCCAGGCTGATGCCGGCATGCCGCGCCAGTTCGGCGGTCGGCAGCGTGCAGAGGGTCCAGCTGTACTCCCCTTTGCCTTCGCGGGCCTCGAGAACGGAGCGCAACGGCTTGGCGGCCACGGCGGCCTTGCCGATTTTTTTCGGGTCGACCTCGCGCAGATGGGTCAGGGAGTCGGGGGCGCTCAGGAAGATGCTTCCGTTCAAGCGCCGCACCAGCTGCGCCTCCCCCGGGGCCACGAAAGCGAGCTGGCGCGCGTTCGACAGGCGGTAGAAGCTGCGCTCCATTTCGGGTGTGAGGTTCAGGCGCAGGAGGGGGTGGATGCCGCGCGCCAGGAGATTGCGGTAGAGGACCTCGGCCAGGCGCTGCGCGCCGGAATGAAACCGGATCTGGACGATGTCGTTTTTACGGAAGGCTTGCCGCCGGGCCGTGGCGAGACCCCACCCGAGCACGTCCGCGTAGTTTTCGAGGTGCCGATCGGTCAGCATGGCGCCACCGTCACTCGTCTTTTAAAAACAACCGGTGGTACTCGGCCTCCGTGAAATGCCGGCGCAGCAGCCGGTTGACGAGGTCGAAGATCTCGAGCAGCTCCCCGTCGTCCAGGCGTTGGACGATCGCGGCCATGACGGCATCGTCGGAGAAAGCCTGCAGATAGCAAATGATGGTGTTCTCGTCGGTTTCCCGGTCCAGTCCGAAACCGATGAGGCCGTCGTAGGTTTCAACGAATCGGTGAGTGTGTCGGTCCATGCGGCACGCGTTGTCCAGAGAGAGTCAGCAGCCGCTGCGCGGCGCCAAGGGCCCGGCAGTCGTCTGAAACAATGTGGGTGGGTCTTGAATTAGGGCAAAAAAGCGGCGCGGTCAATCAAAGAATGGCTACGTCGATCGCTCGGCGCCTGCTTCGGCAATTGAAGATGTGCAAGTTAAGCCGATGTCGGGCGGAGCGGGGTGCTGTTATTACTCCGGCAAGTAATTATATCTAATACCATCATCCCCCGCTCCGCCTGACATCGGCTGATGTTGTACCTGTTTTATTGCCGGAGCAATAAACCTATTTGCCTGCCGGGCCACCATAAACCCGGGCCAGGGGTGCGGTCGTCCGAAAGCTGCCGTTTACGGCAGCGGCGTCTTGGGGACCAGGTACGGCGGGGTGCCGTTGGAGTCCAAGGCGCTGCGGATCGCGACGGCGAGCTCCTCCTTGTCCACCGGTTTCAGCAGGAACTTGCGGATGCCCATGGCGTTGGCCTTGTCCTCCGAAATCATTTCGTTGTAGCCGGTGCACAGGATCACCGGCAGGTCGGGACGGGTCTCCCAGACATGGCGTGCCAGCCGGTCGCCGGTCATCTGCGGCATGGTCATGTCCGTGATCACCAGGTCGAATTGATCCGGCTGCTCCTGCAGGACCTTCAGGGCGTCGGGGCCGTTGAACCGGGCGGTGATGCGATACCCCTGCTTTTCCAGCGTCTGTTTCACCATGTCGACGATCTGGGGCTCGTCGTCCACCAGGAGGATCCGCTCGTTGCCGCCGGACTTGGGCGGGCACGCGTCCGCCTCGATTTCAACCTCGGCATCGTCCAGCGTCGGCAGGTACACGTGGAAGGCGCTGCCCTTGCCGGGGATGCTGTCCACGGTGATGAACCCGCCGTGGTTCTTGACGATGCCGTGAATGACCGAAAGCCCCAGCCCGGTTCCCTTGCCGGGTTCCTTGGTCGTGTAGTACGGCTCGAAAATGCGCTCCAGCACCGAGGACTCCATGCCCACCCCCTCGTCCTTGACGATCAGGTGCAGGTGGGGGCCCATTTTGATGCCGATGTGCTTGATGGTCTCCTCGTAGCCGATGTTCGTTTCCGTCAGCCGGATCTCGAGCCGGCCGCCCGTCTCCTGCATGGCCTGGTACGCGTTGGTGCAGAGATTCATGAGCACCTGGTGGATCTGGGTCGGGTCGCCCATGATCGGGTGGCAGTGCTCGTCCAGGTCGCAGAGGATCTCGATGGTCTTGGGGATGGACGCGCGCAGCAGCCGCAGGGCCTCCCGGACGATCACCTGCACCCGGATCGGCTTGCGCTCGCGGCCGTTCTGGCGGCTGAAGGTCAGGATTTGCTGGACGAGCTCCTTGGCGCGGTTGGCGGCCTTGAGGATTTCCTCGAGATTGCGGCGCATCGGGCTGCCCTCCGCGACCTCGTCCATGGTGAGCTCCGTGTAGCCGATGATCGGAAACAGAATGTTGTTGAAGTCGTGCGCAATCCCGCCGGCCAGGGTCCCGATGGCCTGCAGTTTCAGCACCTGCTGCATCTGGCGCTCGGATTCGGCCAGCGCCTGCGTCCGGTCCTCCACCTGTTTTTCCAGGATGGTCTTCTGGTGGCGCAAGAGACGGTAGAACTCGAGGCTCTCCAGGGCATTGGCCGTGTTGAGCAGGATGATGGACAACAGCGTGAGGGAGGTGTCGGGGATCTGCTGCTTGCGGTCGTCCAGCAGGCCGATGAACATGCCCCGGATGCGCGAGTGGGTGGCGATGACGTGCAGGAGCAGACGCCGGGTCCGGTCTTTGGAGGCGATGGTGATCCCCCGCCGCTCGCGGATGGCCCAGGCGAAGAAGCCTTTTTCGATCATGTCCTCCACTTCGTTCGCCAGGTAGGCGCGCGCCGCCGGAGGGTTGCAGACCGCGAGCTGAAAGTCGGCGGTGTCCTGGTTGACCAGGTAGATGGCGCTGGATTCGAACGGGATGAGGTACCGGATCCGCTTTTCGGCCTCCTCCACGATGTTTTCAGGCCCGTAGCTGTTGATGATGTTTTCCTGGAAGTCGACCAGGGACAGGGCCATTTCGAGCACGTTCTGGATGAACCGCCGGTTGTCCTCCAGGTAGGCGATGCGGGCCATCAGCTTTTCAGGGTCTGATTGAAGGGCCGTGTTCATGGCAACCGGTCCTGAAGCAGCAGCTCCATGGTGTTGAGCTGGTTGACGGCTTGCTTGACCACGACCTCAAAACAACTCGGCGGCAGCTCCAGGGCCTCCCAGGCCTTTGCGTTCAGCGGCGGGACCAGGCGCTCCCCGCTGGTGCCGATGCCCAGCGCATTCACGAGGATGTCGGCCACGTGCACGATGCCGGCGGGAACCGGGTCCGGCGACTCCCCGGGTTCGTGGTGAAAGCACACGGTGTTCTCCAGAATGAGGGGCAGGCGCCATCGGTTCAGGAGATATTTGCCGATGTGGGCATGGTGGCAGCCCAGGCGTTTTTTCTCCACCGTGTGCAGGCAGACGGCATTTTCAAGCGAGTGGCGCAGGACGCCGAGCGTCTCGTCGGGGAAATAGATGAACAGGATCAGGCGCCCCAGGTCGTGCAGGAGGCCGGCGGTGAACATCTGCTCCGTCTGGCGCATGCTCTTTTGAGCGGCCAGCAGCCGCGAGACGATGCCGCAGGCCAGGCTGTGCTGCAAAAAGAATCGCATGTTCAGGAGGCTGCTGGGGATGTTCTTGAACATGGACAGGATGCTGATGCCGAGCGCCAGGGCCGACAGCTCGCGGGTGCCGATCAGCGTCACCGCCAGGGAGACCCGGTCCACCTTGGACGGAAGGCCGTAGAAGGAGGAGTTCACGATTTTGAGCAGCAGCGCCGTCAGGCTCGGGCTCTTGTTGATCACCTGGGCCATCTGATCGGCGGAGGACAGAGGGTTGGCGATGACCTCGTTCAGCTCATAGACGATCGACGGGATTTCCGGCAGGGCGATCTCTTTTTCGATGAACGTTTCAAGGAAGTCCGGGCCCCGGCGCTTCCCGGTCGAATCGGTTTTCTCCGGAGGCAGATTCACGCTGGGCTGCGAATGCTGCCGGGCCGCCCGGTAGGAGACCGCCTGGTTGAAGATTTCCTGCACGGCCGGCTGCTCCCGGTCCGTGTGGCGGAAGAGGGCCTCGGTTTCCTTGCGCACCTTCTCGAGCCGGGCCGGGTCCACGGGAGCGGCGGCCGACGGTTCCATGCTGTCCGGAGCACCCAGGACCTCGATTTGGGGGATGCCCCAGATTTTGAAAATCCGGATGTGCTCGGGGCCGATGAGTTTTCCCCGTGCCAACAGGAGGCGGCCCTTGACGTCGCGGACATCATCCGCGAGCATCATGCCCGGTTTGAGTTTTTTGAGTCGAATGGTTCCCATGGATTCCCGAAGCCCCGTTGATCCCGATCGGCCAAGTGGTCCTTGACGCGGGCCGGCGCCGCACCGGCGGTCTTATCTTATCAGTCTATCGCCCGCAGGGCGTTTGGACTTGAGGAAAACTTGTCGGTCGGGGCAACCGTTTACGAGCGAATGCGGGGGGTTGAGCAGGCGGCGGCCAGGCGTTCGACGGCCGCGAGGTAATCCGCGAACCCGTGCGCAAGGATGTCGTTGTGGTTGGCCCCGGGGATTTTGAGCAGGGTTTTACGGGGCGAGGTGCCGGCGTCGAAAAGCGCCTGGCCGTCGGAAAAGGGGATGATGTGGTCAAACTCGGCGTGGATGACGAGAAGCGGCCCCTGAAAGCGCGCGATTTTCTCCAGGTGACGAAACGCGGTCTCTTCGCGAAAACCGATGGCCGCCGCATCGACCCCCAGAAGTTCCAGCAGCGGGCCGGCAAAGGCGAACCCGCTTTCGACGATCAGGCCGCAGACCCGGTCCGCATGGGTTGCCGCCAGTTCGATGGCGGGGGCGCTGCCCAGGGAGCGGCCCATGAGGAGCAAGGGCCCGTCGCAACCGTTCCGCGCCAGCCAGTCGGTGACGAACCGGAAAATCGCGTGGCCGTCCTGCATCATGGATGCCACCGTGGGGTGCCCCGTCGAACGGCCGTAGCCGCGGTAGTCGGCGGCCAGGAAGTTGATGCCGATCCGGTTGTAATAGGGGCCGATCTCGTCGTAGTCGGCCGCGATTTCGCCGTTGCCGTGAAAGAAGAGGAGATTGGCATGGTCGCGGCCGCCCAGATGAAAACGCACCCCGACGGCGACATCCTCCGCCACCGGCACCAGGATGTCCCGTGTGCCCGGGATTTTCAACTCGGGTTTGGATGGACTCCGCCCCGGCGCGCCATGCTCCCGCCGGGGGTGGAAGAGGAACATCAGCACCTCGGGGCGGTCCAGTGCGGAAAAGTCGGTGGTCATGGGTCGGTCTCCTCGGTGAGGGCCCTTGTCATCATGCGGCGGATCTCTTCCACGCGTCGGCGGTTGGCGCCCAGGTCCCAATACCCCACCCGCGAGGCCGAGCGCACGTGGATGACCTTCTCAGCCTCGTCGATGAAAAACTCGACGTCGTCCACAAAACGGAAAACGGCCGAAGTGAATTCGACATGGAGGCAGGGGCCTTCATGCGACCGGATGCGGGCCCGGGGCATGGAGCGGATGACGCCCAAAAGCCTCTCCCGGGCCCCGGCCGACGAGTTCGTGTGAACGATCGGCGCCACCCGGTGCCGGGGGTCGGAGCTCAGGGAGGAGACGCAGTTGGGCGAATCCGGGCAGGGTTTCAGCCGGTCTGCGGCCTCGCCGCGGCGCTGCCCCGAGCAGGCGGCGCCGGAGCCCAGCACGGCGGCCCCCGTCATGACGATCATCCATGTCGACAGCATATAAATCATGACACATGACGATGGAGATGTCAGCGAAAAAGCGCCTTTTCGATTAGGGCTCTTTCAGCCGGGTCGTGATCTCCACCTCGGAGGTCAGGGTTTTGTGCACGGGGCAGCGGTCGGCGATCTGCAGCAGGCGCAGCTTCTGATCCGCCTCGAGCGCCCCCTCGATCTCGATCTCGCGCTCGATGCGGTCGAGCATGCCTTCCCGGGTTTCGCAGGTCTCGCACTCGGCGGCGTGGATCTTCCCGTGTTTCAGGCGGACCGTGGCGGCCTCGAGCGGCCAGCCTTTGCGGTCGGCATACATGCGCAGGGTCATGGAGGTGCAGGCCCCGAGGGCCGCCACCAGCAGGTCGAAGGGCGTCGGCCCCTGGTCGGACCCGCCGACCGCCGCCGGTTCGTCGGCGAGCAGGCTGTGGCGGTTGGCCAGTATCTCCGTGAGAAACCCGCCCGGGCCGGTGCGGGCGGTGATGCGGGGGTCGGCGGCCGGAGGGTCGGCGGCCTTGGCCGGGGCGGGCGCGATGTAGCGTCTGGCCCAGGCCGCGATGACGGCCCCGGCATAGCGCGAGTCGGCGATGTTCGACAGCAGATGATCGGCCCGGTCCAGCGACACGAAGCTCTTGGGGTGACGCGCGGCCTGAAAGATCCGCCCCGCGTTCTCGATGCCGACGATGTCGTCCAGCGGCGAGTGCAGCACCAGCAGGGCGCGGTCCAGGTTCTGGATGACGGCTTCGGGGTCGACCCCTTTCAGGTCGTCCAGGAATTTTTTCCGCAGCGTGAAGGTGCGGCCGGAGATGTTCACCGCGGCCT
>JALOPD010000147.1 GCA_025454075.1 Desulfobacterales bacterium
CGCCCGGGTGGCCCCCTTGCGATGGACGCACAGCGACACGGTTCGCCCCCCCAGCCGATGGGTTTCAATCTTGGCCATGTTGTGGGCGATGTCGTAGATCTGGTAGAGGTGAAAATCGGCCACCTTGCCGGCCAGCACCTGCTCGAAGCTGCGGCGGATGTGAAAGGCCAGCACCTGCCGGTTGGCAAAGGCGTAGTTGGCCGCCGCCTGCATGGCGGCCAGGTAATCCTGCCCCTCGGGGCTGCTCAGGGGGGCGCAGACCAGCTCGCGGTCGGGCAGGGCCAGCCCGTAACGGCGCACCGTTTTTTGGTAGAGCTGGACATAGTCGGTGCACACCTGGTGCCCCAGCCCCCGCGAGCCGCAGTGGATCTGTGCCACCACCTGGCGCTCAAAGAGCCCGATGCGCCGCGCGGCATCCTCATCCACGATGCGCTCGACGACGTCGATCTCGATGAAGTGATTTCCGGCCCCGAGAGTGCCCACCTGGCCTTGGCCCCGCTCCCGGGCGCGCGCTCCGACCTTGGCGGCATCGGCTCCCGCCAGGCAGCCGCCCTCCTCCGTGCGCTCGAGGTCCTCTGGGTCGGCAAAGCCGCACCGGAGCGCCCAGCGGGCACCGTTTTCCAGCACGTCGTCCAGTTCGCGCGACGTCAGCTTGACCTGTCCGCCTTGGCCCACGCCGCTGGGGCAGTTGGCGTAAAGGGCGGTGGCCAACTCGTCCAGGTGCGGCTCGACAGCCTCCAGCGCCAGGCGGCTGGCGAGCAGCCGCACCCCGCAGTTAATGTCGTAGCCGACCCCGCCGGGGGAGATAACCCCGTCGGGCAGCGCCGTAGCGACGACCCCGCCGATGGGAAACCCATAGCCCTGATGGATGTCGGGCATGGCCAGCGCGTAGCCGGCGATTCCCGGCAGGCTTGCGGTGTTCACCAACTGCTCGATGCTGCGGTCGCCTTCCAGACCTTTCAGCAATGCTTCATCGGCGTAGAACCGCGCCGGCACCCGCATGTCCGGACGATAGCCGGCCGGCAGTTCGTAGAGGAACTCGTCGATGCGTGTAAAGTCCCGCGCGCTGACCATCCGTGTGGGTCCTCCTCATCACGCCGCTCGGGGCCGAACCGTCGCGGGGGCGCCCACGCTTAAACGTCGAAGACGACCGTGGCGCTAAATCCGGCGGCATCCTGGACGATGTTGAGGCCGTGGTAGGTAACGGCCTTTACGTGCCGGTCGAGGTGATCGACAGCGGAGCCGGTCACCGTCGATTTCATCCGGGCGGCATCGAGCTCGTGGAACACAAACCGATCGAAGATCAGCGATTCGGCCTCGGCCCAATAGGCCAACTCGCTCAACCAGGCCACGAGCAGGCTCTCCGCGTCGATCGCCTCGAGCTGGACCGATTTGGACCTGCGCCCGGGCGTCCGGGCCGGTGCGGCTGCCAGGATGCTGTTCATCCCGCGGGCGGCGTTGACGAGAAACTCCGCCCATGAGGTGCCATAGATGCGCAGGGCGCGGTCGGCGGTGTGTTCGATTTCTTCGAAGCGAACCGGGCCTTGCATGTCATCCGGTCCGGTCATGACGTCGATCGGGTTGAGAGGTTGAAAGGAAAGCGTTTATGACGCAATATGTAATAAAAGCCGCGCCGATGTCAAGCTGGCAGAGCGCGCCGGCGGCAGCGGCCGCCCCTTGCGATGCCCCACAAATCCCCCAACACAGGAGGTGGACCCGTGAAAGCCGTTTATTTCGAACAGCACGGAGAACTCGACGTCCTGCGCTACGGCGAGGTGCCGGAACCAGAGCCCAAGGCCGGCCAGGCTCTCGTCCGGGTGCGCGCCTGCGGGTTGAACTACCTGGACATCTGGGTGCGGCGCGGGTGGCCGGGCCTGAAACTGCCCATGCCCCACTGGTGCGGCGCGGACGTGGCCGGGGAAATCGCCGCTTTGGGTGCGGGCGTCACGGGGTGGAGCATCGGCCAGCGGGTGGTGGTCGACCCCGGAATCAACCTAAAGACGGACGAATACACCCGGCGGGGCGAGCCCTCGGTCAGCCCCGCCTATCACATTCTCGGCGAGCACATGCGCGGCGGGGCGGCGGAGCTGGTCGCCGTCCCGGCGGAGAACCTCCTCGCCATGCCGGAGGTGCTGGATTTCCCTGCCGCGGCGGCCCCCTTGCTGGTTGGGTTGACCGCTTGGCGCATGCTCGTGCACCGGGCCGGCCTGAGGGCCGGTGAATCCGTGCTCGTGGTCGGCGCCGGGGGAGGGGTCAACAGCATGGCCATTCAGGTCGCCAAGCTGGCCGGTGCGACCGTGTTTGCCGTGGCGAGCACGGCGGCCAAGGCCGAAAAGGCCCGTGCGCTCGGTGCGGATGCGGTCATCGACCGGTCCGGGTCGGACTGGGCCAAGGAGGTGCTCCGACTGACGGAGCGGCGGGGCGTGGACGTAGTGGTGGACAACGTCGGCCGGGCCACGCTCATGTCGAGCATGCAGGCCGTGGCCCGCGGCGGGCGCATCGTCATCGTCGGCAACACCAGCGGGCCGCAGGCGGAGATCGACGTCCGCTATATTTTCGGAAAGCAGATCAGCCTGATCGGCAGCACCATGGGCAGCCGGCAGGATTTTCTCACCCTCGTGGCGCTGATCGGCGCGGGCCGGCTTAAACCGGTGGTCGATCGCGTGGTACCGCTGCGGGAGGGGGTCGATGCCTACCGCGCCCTGGAGCAGGGGGGGCACTTCGGCAAGATCATCCTTCAGCCCTGAAGCCGCCGGCCGGCGGCCTAATGGCTGGGCCGGGCGGGGAGCCGGCCTCACGCGAATCGTTTCATGAGTTCGCGGAAGATGACGAGCTTTTGGATGTCCTGGGTGCCTTCGCCCAGGGAGGCGGCCCAGGCGTCCAGGGGGTATTTGTGGATCGGGTGGTCGCGGATGACCGCGGCCGCGCCGAAGAGGTCCGCCGCCCAGGCGGCGGTGGTGCGGGCCGCCTCCACCGCCAGGTATTTCGCCGCGGAGGCCTCGGCGCGAAAATTCTCCCCGCTGTCCATCGCGGCGCAGGCCTTCCAGACTGTCAGCCGCGCGGCTTCGATCCGGGCATGCAGCTCGGCGATCTCGAAGGCTTTGGCCTGGAACTCCGCGATCGGCCGGCCGAAGATCGTGCGCCGTGAGGCCCGGTTCAAGGCCAGTTCGAACGCTCCGGCCGCGGTGCCCAGGGCGAGCGCCGCCAGCGGCACCCGGCTGTGGGTGAAAACGGTCAGCACCTGCGGCAAACCGCGCCCGCGTTCGCCCAACAGGTGGTCTGCTCCCACGAACACGCGCTCAAATTCGATCCGGGTCAAATCGGAGGGGACCCACACCTGTTTGTTCAAGCGGGTGCGCCGAACCCCCTCGGAGGATAGATCCACCAAAAACATCGAGTGCCGGCTGTTGCGCGCGGCCGCCGGGTCGGTTACGGCGGTGACGACCGCCAGGTCGGCGGCGGCCCCGTTGGTGACATAGGCCTTGGCCCCACTCAACAGCCATCCGCCCGATGCCGGCTCGGCCCGCATGGCGACGGCCGCCACATCGCTGCCGGCATGCCGTTCTGTGTTGCCAAGACACATCACCGTTTCGCCTCCAACCGCTTGGGCGCCGTAGCGGCTCTGCAGAGCAGCCGATCCGAAAAGGGTTAAGCCCATCAGCCCCAGGTCCGCATGGGCCAGGGCGGCGATGGCCGCACCGGGGGAAACCTTGGCGAACTCCTCGGCGATCATGGCTTCCCGCAGGGCCGAACCGCGACTCAGCCGGCCGTTGACGAACACGGTCCCATACCACCCGCCTTGGCCGAGTTCGGCGAAGAACTCCCTGGAAAGTTCCCCCGCGCGGTGCCATGCCGCCAGCTCGGCGGCAAACGAACCCTTCAAAAGCCCGCGGAAACGGTCAACGTCCTGGGCGATGTGCTGCGGAATGGTAAAGTCCACCCGGCCTCCTTTCAGTTTCTTGCCTGGCGGCACAAGCCGAAACCGGCCGAACCGGCGTTACAGCGGATATCGTTTCCGGCCGAACCGCTATTTTCTCTGCATCTGTGCTCAGAAAATACAGATAATCTCGTTACGTAATAAAAACAAGAATAAGTGAATCAGATTCCTTTTTTATTGTGAGCTATTGCAATAGGTGTCTAAAAAATGCTATCACTTCGACAACTCATAAAATACCGCCTGTCGAAGGTTCACGGCTGCGTTTCGGGCTCAAGCGATCCGGGTCACTACCAGACGTCGCGCTGCGTGCTGAGGAGAGGGCGCCATGAAAGAGCTGATCGAGTACATTGCAAAGGCGTTGGTGGACTATCCTGAACAGGTGAGTGTGAATGTGCTCGAGGGCAGTCAGGCCAGCGTCCTCGAACTCAGTGTGGCCAAGGTGGACCTGGGCAAGGTCATCGGCAAGCAGGGGCGGACGGCCAAGGCCATCCGGACCATCCTGGGTGCCGCCTCCGCCAAGCTCAAGAAGCGCACTGTGCTTGAAATCATTGAGTAACGCCTCTGCTGCGCGGCGAAGGATAACCCCCCAACCTAGCGGCTCCCGTTTCTTTCCCTCCCCTCACCACTGCGGGCGGCACCGCGCGGCGGGCGCGCCATGCCGAGGCTCTTGACTCGACCGCTGCAGGTCTAATTTTCAGGTTCAAATCGTCGAATCCGTTCTCAGTTGTCCGGATACGAAAGGACCCCCTCATGCCCAGGACCCCAATCGAACTTCCCGGCGCCATCGAGTTTCTCTCGATTCTGGACGAGCATGGCAAACTGGACCGTTCGCTCGAACCCCCGATTGCCGAGCAGACCCTGCTGCGGCTGCACCACACGATGCTGCTGGCCCGTAGGTTCGATGAACGCCTGCTCAGCCTCCAGCGCCAGGGGCGCATCGGAACCTTCCCGCCGATAACCGGCCAGGAGGCCGCCCATCTGGGCGCTGTGGCCATGCTGCAGCCATCGGACTGGATCGTCCCCGCGTTCCGCGAAATGGCGGCGGACATCTGGCGGGGCCGTTCTCTCGAGAGCATCATCGTCTACAACAACGGGTTCAACGAAGCCGGCCGGATCCCCGCCGAGCGCAACGATATGCCGATCGCCATTCCGGTCGGCTCCCAGATTTTGCATGCCGTCGGCATCGCCTGGGCGATCAAATACCGCGGCCGAGACGATGTGGCCGTGACCTTTTTCGGGGATGGGGCGACCTCGCAGGGGGATTTTCACGAGGCGTTGAATTTCGCCGGCGTGTTCCAGGTGCCGGTGGTTTTCGTCTGCCAGAACAACCAGTGGGCCATTTCGATCCCGCGCGCCAATCAGACCCGCTCCCGGACCTTGGCCCAGAAGGCGCTGGCCTACGGGATCGCCGGAATCCAGGTCGACGGCAACGACCTATTGGCCGTCTATGCCGCTGCGGATGAGGCGGTGAAGCGGGCCCGCTCCGGGGCGGGTGCGACCCTGATCGAGTGCGTGACCTATCGCATGGCGGTGCACACGACCGCCGACGATCCCAAGCGCTACCGCACCGACGCCGAGGTCGAGGAGTGGCGCCGCAAGGACCCGATCACCCGCTTTCAGACCTATCTTGCGGCCAAGGGCCTGCTGACCGCCGACGCCGTTGCGGCTGCAGAGGCCGATGTGCTGGCGCAGATCCAGGCCGCGGTGGACCGGGCGGAAGAGGAGATGAATCGGCTCGGCGACCCCCTGCTCATGTTCGAGCACGCCTATGCCGACATGCCGGAGCACCTGAAGCAGCAGAAAGAGGAGTTCATCCGCCTTCTGGCTGAAACGCAAGAGGAGAAGCCGCATGCCTAAGCTGACCATGGTTCAGGCGATCAACCTGGCCCTGCGCCAGGAGATGGAACGCGACGACAGCGTCGTTGTGCTCGGAGAGGACGTCGGCGTCGACGGGGGGGTCTTCCGGGTGACCGACGGTCTGATCCGGCAGTTCGGTGAAAAGCGGGTGGTGGACACCCCGCTGGCCGAGTCCGGCATTGTCGGCATGTCGATCGGCATGGCCGTCTACGGTCTCAAGCCGGTTTGCGAGATCCAGTTCTCCGGGTTCAGCTACTACGCCATGCATCAGATCGAAAACCACGCTGCCCGGCTGCGCTGGCGATCCCAGGGGCGCTACACGGTCCCGCTGGTGATGCGGGCGCCGTACGGCGGCGGGGTGCGGGCGCTGGAGCATCACTCCGAGAGCCGCGAGGCGTTCTGGTCCCACATCCCCGGGCTGAAAATGGTCATCCCCTCCGGCCCCCGGAACGCGCGCGCACTGCTGGCGAGCGCGATCCGCGACCCGGACCCGGTCGTCTTCTACGAACCCAAGGCCCTCTATCGCGCCTTCCGCGAGGAGGTCCCCGACAAAGAGGAGGCCATGCCGCTCAGCCGCTCGGTCATCGCCCGCGAGGGCCGGGACCTCACGCTGATCGCCTACGGGGCCATGATGCGGCCGACCCTTGAGGCTGCGGAGGAACTGCGCAAAAAGCACGGGGTCGAGGCGGAGGTGATCGATCTGCTTACCCTCTCGCCGATGGACGACACGCTGCTGGTCGCCTCGGCCCGCAAAACCGGGCGGGTCGCGGTGGTGCACGAGGCGCCGCGCAGCTTCGGCCCCGGGGCCGAAATCGTCGCCCGGCTGGTGGAAAAGGCCTTCTACCATCTGGAGGTACCGGTGGCCCGGGTGACGGGCTACGACGTGGTCATCCCGCTCTTCAGCCGGGAGACGCACTATCTGCCGGGTGTGCCGCGCATCGTGCACGCGGCCCGCCGACTGCTGGCCGCGTGATCCGAACGAAAAAGGAGGGAGAATGGCTCGGGAATTCAAACTGCCGGACCTGGGGGAGGGCATCCATGAGGGGGAGGTGCTGGCCGTGCGTGTCAGCGTGGGGCAGGCGGTGAAGGAGGGCGACATCATCCTGGAGGTGGAGACGGACAAGGCCGCAGTGGAGATCCCCTCGCCCTACACGGGAACGATCGCTGCGGTCCACGTTGCGGCCGGCGACACCGTGAAGGTCGGCCAGGTGCTGCTGACCTTCGCGCAGGACGGCGAAAAAGCCGAGACGGCGGCCAAACCGGTTCAACCGGCGAAGAGACCGGCGCCGGCGGGGTCGGCGTTGCCGGCGACGGGCTCCGAACGCAAAGGGCCGGTCCCGGCCTCCCCGGCCACGCGGCGGCTGGCGCGGGAGCTGGGGGTTGATTTGGCGCAGGTGGTCCCCAGCGGGGCCGCGGGGCAGGTGACGGCCGACGATGTGCGCGCGTTCGCCGCTCACCGGAAGAGCCCTGCGGCCGCTCCACCACCCCCCGCCGCTGCGACCGCCGAGGCTGTTTCCGCCGCGTCGAGCGGCGGGTCGCCCGAGCTGCCCGATTTCGCCAAGTGGGGGCCGGTGGAGCGGCTCCCCTTCCGTTCCATCCGCCGGGCCACCGCCCGCCAGATGTCTCTGGCCTGGTCCCAGATCCCGCACGTGAGCAGCCAGGAGATGGTGGATGTGACCCGGCTCGAGGCTTTTCGCCAAAAACACAAAAAAGAGGTGGCATCTCAGGGGGGGCGGCTGACCTTCACGGTTTTTGCGCTCAAGGCCGCGACCACCGTTCTCAAGGCCTACCCCCGGATCAATTCCAGCCTGGACGCCGCGGCCGGCGAGATCGTCATCAAGAAATACTACCACATAGGGGTGGCCGTAAACACCGCCGAGGGCCTGATGGTGCCGGTCATCCGCAACGTGGACGACAAGAGCATCAAAGAGCTGGCCGTGGAGCTCCACGAGCTGGTCCAAAAAGCGGATGCGCGCAAGATCGAACTGGAGCAGATGCAGGGCGGGACCTTCACGATCACCAATGCCGGCGCGCTGGGCGGATGGGGCTTCGTGCCGATCATCAACCCGCCCCAGGTGGCGATCCTCGGGTTGGGCCAGGGGCGCCTGCAGCCCGCGGTGGTGACGGGGGAGCAGGGTCCGCAGATCGCCCCGCGGCTGATCATGCCCGTGGTGCTCTCGATCGACCACCGTGTGCTCGACGGGGCGGACTCCGTGAATTTCCTCAAGCGCTTCAAGCAGATCATGGAGGATCCGGACGAGCTGCTGATGTCCCTCATCTGACGGCTTCGCCGGAAGGTCAATTTCGGCGTTGCGCATCGCCCCGCGATCGCTGCGGCGTACTTTGAGTACGCCTCGCTCCGCGGGTCTCGCGCGCCTTGAACTTGGCCTTTGGGCGAAGCCGTCGCAGACCGAGCACCCTGTTTGTAGGTTTTTTGGGGTGGGGGCGGCATTCTGCCGCGATCTTTTTGTTTCAGCAGGGAGGCCCTCTCCGAAGGGCTGATCGCCTGATGAAGCCGGGGCATCAGGCAATTTAGATTAAAAGTGGAAAGCCGGCTCGATTAAAAGGAGCGAAGGAGTCGCTGAAAATGGTGATGGGCGAACTGGCGCAGGAGACCGATCTGCTCGTTATCGGCAGCGGCCCGGGGGGGTACGCGGCCGCGTTTCGAGCGGCCGATTTAGGGCTGGATGTTACCATGGTGGACCCC
>JALOPD010000148.1 GCA_025454075.1 Desulfobacterales bacterium
CGGCTGACGGGCTGTTGGTTCCCACCCACGATCAGCGGGGTTGAAAGAAAATTTTTCTCCGCCGATCATAACGGTGATTTGCGTGCAAAATTCAGGTATAAGTTTTATTTGCTTCGGATTCGCGGCCACCATCAATTCTGCGTTCGGGCTGACCCGCTGAGCAGCTTTGCTAGTGGATTGACAATCCAGGCCGTTGATGCAAGTCTTGCCAGCAGTTTAATTTCTTTAGGAACCGCCCCGCAAGTGAATAGACTGCACAATTGCAAATCCCTCCTATCCTCCCTTTTCCAAAGGGAGGCATTTCCCCCGCCTTTGGGGGGGCCAGGGGGGCTATAAATCTGTGTTCCGATAATTGTGAAGCCTTAACAGATCCGCTGAGACTGACCCGGCAACGCGTTCATTGAACAGAGATACGAAGGGAGAACCCCATGTTCATGTCATTGATCCGCAAGCGCCGCAGCATCCGCAAATTCCTGGACAAGCCCGTCGAAAAGGAAAAGCTCGACCTCCTGGTGGAGGCGGGGCTGCGGGCGTTTTCTTCACGCGGCAGCAATCACTGGCATTTCGTCGTGGTGACCGACCGCGAGATGCTGAACCGGCTTTCCGGGGCCAAGGAGCATGGATCATCGTTTCTGAAGAACGCCGCCGTCGGCATCGTGGTGTGCGCCGATCCGTCGAAGTCGGACGTCTGGGTCGAGGACGCCTCCATCGCCGCCGCCTATATCCATCTGGCGGCGGAGTCCCTGGGTCTCGGCAGCTGCTGGGTCCAGATCCGCGAGCGCATGCACGCGGCCAAGCAGACCGCCGAGGCGTATGTGGCCGAACAGCTCCGCCTGCCGGCGGCGCTCAAGGTGGAGGCGATCCTGGCGATCGGCTATCCGGACGAGACCAAGACCCCGCATGCCCGGGAGTCCCTGCCCGATGCGCAGGTGCACGCGGGGTTCTACGGGACTCCCTACCGCTAGCGATCCATCTTGATGACTTTGTAAAAAACCCAATTTCGGCGTTGCGCTTCATCCCGTCCGCCTCAGGCGGACTGCGGCGTACTGTAAGTACGCCTCACTCCGCGGGATTCGCGCGCCTTGAGCTTGGGCTTTTTGCAAAGTCATCGCCTTGGGTGGCCTTTTACGAGTTCCTCACCCTCCCCTATTGCGGCGATCGCTTCTTTCCTCCGGCCTGGCACAGTGCTTGGGCGAACAGCGCCGCCCCGGCGGCGCCGGCGATCTGGGTGTCCCAGGCGCTCTGCATGCGCTCGCTGCCGATCCGGCGCATCAGCCGGTCCATGACCCCGCGGTTCTTGGCCATGCCGCCGGTCACGGCCAGACCGGGCTCGACTCCGATGCGCTTCACCAGGGCGAAGATGCGGTCCGCCATGGCCTGGCAGTAGGCCGCCAGCACCTCCTCCTTGCTCCAGCCCCGGCGCAGCAGGCCGATGGCTTCCGACTTGGCGTAGACGACGCAGGTGCTCGTGACCGCAGCGGGTTCGGCGCCTTTGAATTCGAAGGAGCGCTCGCCGACTTCGGTGACCGGCACCCCCAGCAGATCGGCAAAGACCTCCATGCCCCGGCCGGTGCCGGCCGCGCATTTGTCGTTCATCAGGAAATTCGTGACCTTGCCGTTCTCGTCGCAGTGGATGCACTTGATGTCCTGCCCGCCGATGTCGAGAACCGTGCGCACGTCGGGACCATAGAGGTAGTTCGCGCCGCGGGCATGGCAGGCGATCTCGGTGATGGTGCGCTGCGCGAAGGGCACGTTGACGCGGCCGTAGCCTGTCCCGACGCAGCAGTCCACGCGGCTTTCCGGCATGTCGGCGATCTTCAGGGCGGCCGCGAGCGCGCGCCGGGCGCTGCCCGAGCTGTCGCCCCCGGTCCGCAGGTTGCTGTAGCCCAGGATTCGACCGTCGGCCATGAGAACCGCCTGGGAGCTGACGGAACCCACGTCGACGCCGGCCGTGATGCAGCGGGCCGTGCCCCAGACAAGGTCGGGATCGCTCCAGGCGGACTCCGTCCAGCGCCAGAACTCGGATTTCTGCTCCCCGTTCATTGCAATCTCCTCCCACGCCGCGCTTCCGCACGGCGCGGGTTCCTCACGCCGGCCCTTCGGCCGCACAAAGTGCCGCCCCCACGGCAGCCCCGAACTCGGGTTCGGCAGGCGCCAGCACCTGCTGCACCTTCAATTGCCGCTGCAGGCAGGACAACAGGCCGGCACTGCGCGCCGGCCCCCCGATCAGCGCCACGTCCCCCTGGACGCCGACGCGCCGGATGATGGCGGCGATGCGGCCGGCGATGCAATCCAAGACGGCCCGGCTAATATCCGCCTTGGGGACATTGGAATGGATTAGACCGATCACTTCGGATTCGGCGAAGATCGCGCACTGCGCATTGATGCGGACTTCCCGTTCGGATCTCAGGCTGAGCACGCCCATCTCCTCGACGCTGACATCGAGCGCCCGGGCCATGGCTTCGATGAAGGCGCCGGCGCCGGCCGCGCATTTCTCGTTGACGGCGAAGTCCAACGGACGGCCCCTCTCGTCCAGCCTGGCCGCCCGTCCCTCCTCGGCGCCGATATCGGCCACGGTGCGGGCGCTCGGAAAGAAAAAGAAGGCGCCCCGGACCATGGCTTTGATCTCGTTCACCCGGCCGTCGGCGACTCTGACGGCGTTCCGGCCCGAGCCGGTCGCTGCGATCCGCCCGATCTCCCGGCGCCCAAGGCCGGCCCGCCTCAGGGCCGCGGTCAGCGAACCTTCGACGGCCGCGTCGGCGTCGAAGGCGGTCGGCGCCATGCCCGCTCCGATAACCTTTCCGTCCTCGAGCACCACCGTCTTGGTGTTCCTGACGCCGCAATCGATGCCGGCCGCAATCATGGGTCGAGCTCTCCGTGGGGGGGCTTTCCCTGCGCCTCGGCGCACGGACCGGTTCGAACCCGGTTGGAAAGCCCGTTGAAATAAAGGTGGCGACTTGCCTGCACGGCTTGAGCCATTGTCATCACATAGTCGGGCCGCACCTCGTCTTCCCACCGCGGGTATCCGCCCCGCCAGACATAGTCCACCAGCTCGCGGAACCCCATCCGGCTGAAGCGGTAGTCGCCTATAGCGATCGCGCCCTCGGCACGCTCGACGGCTATAGGCAGATCGCGCCGCACGGCGCGACGCCCGAGAATCTCCAGCATGACCGGCCGCGTCTTCCAACCGGCCGGCTTCTGCTTGAACCCCAACAGGTCCAGCGGGAACGGAAACCGCCGGTAGACCTCGCCGATGAGCCCCGTATGGCGGGTTCCCTGGATGGCGCCCATCAGGTCGCCGATGTCCGCGGGGGCATCGACGGCCCAGGCCGGCTGCAAGACCAGCGGCTGGTTCTCGTCGCCGGCCAGTGCCGCGACCAGTTCGCAGAATTCGGAGGCGAAAAAGAAGGACCGCTCGAGCAGGAGCAGGTCCGATTCGATGTTGAAAAACCCGAAGGCGACGGTTCCGTGGCTCAAATATTCAAAGGCGAGAGGCATAAATTGAAGTCCGCATTCGGCCTTCAATAAGTCTTCATATAAAAGCGCCACTTGCACATCACCCCCTCCCGGCGCGGATCGGGGGGAGCGAACAGGCAGTCGGTTTCGATGCGCGGATCGATCTGCCGCGCGAAGCTGCTGAATTCGCGGCGGTGCATCTCGCGGCAGTTGTATTCCCTGAGCCCGCGCCGTGTCCGGGCCTCCTGGGTGGGGCAGGACGGCACGGTGATCAGGACCTCTTCGGGACTCGCGGTGATGCGATAGTCCACCAGGATGCACCAGGGCCAATAGCGCAGTGCGGCTACGAAACCCGTCAATCCGCGCTCAGCGATGCCGAAACGCTGGACGAGGTCCTTGGCGGCCATGGCCGCAATGCGGTCCCACACTTTCTCGTTCAACCGGTCGGCCGTGGGCTCGTCGAACTGCTCGGCGATGTTGAGATACCAGAAGGAATCCATCACCCGGTAATGCCACAGGAGAAAGCGGATGTACTGCTTGAGCTGCGGCGCGTCCATCGACTCGAAGATGGTCAGATTCATTTCGATTCGCCTCCCGGCCGTTCGGCCTTAAAGGGGTTCCTGGAGCCGCTTGACCTGCAGAAGCCGCGGCAGCAGCGCCCCGGCCAGGATCAATCCCCCCACCAGGGAGACTCCCGCGCCGAAAGACCCCAGATCGCCGATCACGCCGATAAGGGTCGGCACCGCCCCGCCGCCGATCATGAAGGCCATGGGGGTCGTGAAGGAAACCGCGATGTTCCGCGCGCGGGGGGGCACGACCATGCCGAGGGCCGCAAACCCGGCCGGGAAGAAGCAGACGGCCACCATCGGCTGCAGGAAAACCACCACCGGCACCCAGGCCGTCGGGGCCAGCCCCAGCATCAGGGTGAACGTGCCGGTGAGCAAAAACACGATGCCCAGCGTCCGCTGGGGTCCGAAGCGGTCGGTCACCCATCCGCCGACCAGGGCCATGCCCACGCCCACCAGCCGCGAGAACGCCACGATCGTGTTGGCGAAATCGCGCTCAAAGCCGTGCTCGCTCACCAGATAGAGTGGCAGCATGGTGTATATGCCCAGCGTGCTGCTGATGCCGAGGCTGAAAAGCAGCACCATGAGCCAGAACGACCGCTCGCCGGCCAGCGCCCGCAGCGATGTGAAGTTAGGGGCTTCGCCGGCGAAATCTCCGACCCGGCTGCGGCGGGCGAACACCATAGTGATCAGGACGGCGGCGATCCCCAGCAGCACCAGCGCACCGCGCCACGAGAACCGGATCAACACCGCCTCGGCGAAGAGCGGCGCCGCCACGAAGCTCAGGTTGGGGGCCAGCTCGTGGATGGCGATGGCCTTGCCCCAGTGCCGGTGGCCCACGAAATCGGTAAGCGTGGCGATCGCGCACGGCAGGTACAGGCCTGCAGCCAGGCCGAGAAGCACCAGTCCCCACCGGATGGCCCACAGGCTGCTGCTGGCGGCGATCACCACCAGGATCAAACCGATCGAGAAGCTGGAGAGCACGATGACGCCCCGGTGCTTGAGCCTGGCCGAGACGAACCCGGACCCCATCAGCGAGATGAAATAGCCGATCGAAATCGTGAAGAAGAGCGAACCGGCCGCCCCGTGGGAAATCTCGAGCTCCCTCTCGATGGCCGGCATCAGCGGCGCGTGGATGATGCGCGCCATGAAGTTCAGAAAGAAAATGGCGGTCAGCAGCAGCAGCGGCCCCGCCAGGGTGCGGAACGAATCCCGGCGCATGCCGGGCCCGGGCGCCGCGGACGCCTCCGACGGTGCCGGGTTCATGCGCCGGCCTTCACGGGTTTGCCCGGCATCGCCGCTGGGAAAGACGAACGGGCGACGCCGGTCCGTCCCCCGCGGCGCGCCCGGACCTGGATCAGCTCGGCCACGATGCTGACGGCGATTTCCTCCGGGGTTTCTGCGCCGATGTCGATCCCGATCGGGCAGTGCACGCGCCCGAGGTCCGCGGCTGGTACGCCATCCTGCAGCAGCGCGGCATAGATGAGGTCCCGCTTGCGCCGGCTTCCGATCATCCCGAGATAGGCCGGCCGCGTCTGGAGGGCGGCCTGGAGCGCGTCCCGGTCGTGGATGTGTCCGCGGGTTAAGATCGCGATATAGGTCGCGGGCGTGACGGCGGTCCTCTCGAAGGCTTCGGCCACCGGGCATATCAGCAGCCGGTCGGCGGTCGGGAACCGCTCCGGGCTGGCGAACTCCCCGCGGTCGTCGATGACGCAGACGCGGAAGCCGACCGTG
The DNA here is from genome assembly GCA_025454075.1 of Desulfobacterales bacterium. The sequence continues at coordinate 5,757 of JALOPD010000148.1, forward strand.
CGGGCGAGCGGCGCCACAAACCCCGAAATATGCCCGGCCCCGAACAGCAGCAGCTCCGCTGCGGGCTCCAGCGGTTCGACAAAGACCAACCGCCGAACCATGTCCTGCGTCAGGGTTTCAAGCGCAAACCCGCGGGCGGCGCCCCAGCGCTTGAGATCGACACCGGGCCGTCCGGACAGCTCGGATGCACCGCCGGCGATTGCGCCCTCGGCCGTGACGATCGCCCGCTTGACCTCGCCCCCGCCCTCCGCCACGACGGTGACCAGCGCCCCGGGCCGCCCCTGCGCCGTCATGCGGGCGAGCTCCTGAAACACCGACCGGGCCTGGTCGTCCTCCGGAAAGACGGGCTCGAGCAGCACGTCCACGTTCCCGCCGCAGAGCATCTCGCCGGCCGCCACCTCCGACCCGGACATCCGGACCTCGATGACGGCCGGTCGGCCGCCGGCCAGAACCTCCCGCGCCTTGCGCAGCACCTCGTGTTCCAAGAGCCCGCCGCCGATGGTTCCCAGGTGGGTCCCGTCGGCCCGGATGAGAAATCCGGTTCCCACCGCACGCGGGGCCGAACCGGCCTGGCGGATGATCCGCGCCAGAACGCACTTTTCACCGGCCGCCAGGGCGCGCTGAAGCTCCGTGTAAATGTCGCTCATGGGCGGATTTCCATCCGTGTCTAAAGATCGAAGACGGCCGATACCGGCGGCTCAGCGAGCACCTGGCCGGCGATCACCCTGCGAACCTTCGATCCGCCGGTTCGCTGGATAAGCGCGGCGATCCTCGCGGCGGCCGCCTTGCGGTCCGAGGAATCGGCGCGGTTCAGGAAGGCCAGGCACCGGCAGTCCGCGGGTGTTCCCTTGAAGAGACCGGACTCGTGCGCGCATGCCGCGGCGACCGCCTCCGCAGTCACTGCCGCGCCGGGCGCCAGGCCCGCGAGGTGCGCAAACGCGTCCATCCGGAACACCCACGGGTCGATCAACGGCTGCCCGAGCGCCTGCAGGCCGACCACGCCCACCGTCCACCCGGAACAGGGCGGTATCACCGGCTCATGGGCGGCGGGCGCCTTCAGCGGGCGCCCGGCGGCCCCGTCCGCTTCGACGATGATCCAGTCGAAAACCCGCGCGGCCTTCAAACGTTCGATCTCCACGGGCGCCAGGCCGGACAGCTTGCCGGACCCTGCGGCGCTTCCGGCTGCGGCGCTGATGTGCCGATGCCGGCGGAGAGCTTCTCCGGCCCGCTCCAGGATCCTATCGGCGGCCGGCGCCAGGATGCAGACGGCGCAGTGCTCCGGCGCGGGCGGATGGATATGCGTGGTGGTGGTCGTCAAAACGGTCTGCCCGCTTCCGGCCAGTTCGTGGGCCAGGCGATACATCAGACTCGTCTTGCCGCCCGCTCCCACCAGACTGACAACCCCGCCCCCGGAGAGAAGCAACGCTTCCGCCAGTCCGAACGACATATATCCCACCACCCCATCCGAAAACCGGGCCGATGTTCAACGCTGTCTGTTCATATATCCAAACCGCCGGAATTCAAAACAGGTTTTTCAAGCGGAATAGACTGTTTCATTTATTGTAGGTCCTCAGGACCGCCTCCAGAACCGAGCCGGCGATGGCCCGGGCCTTGTCTGAGATGGTGAAGCAATGCGTCACGTTGCCGCGCGGATCGATGTCGCCGATTTTCAAGCCGGGGCTCACCCAGGTGCCGGGGCGGATCAATCCCCGCAGGACCCCCTCGATGCGCCCGGCCACCTCGGCGTCGCCCACCCGGCCAACCATTGCGCCCTTTTCCACCCAATCCCCGATCCGGCAGGACGACCGAAACTCGCCCTCGTCCGGCGCGCGCAAAACCCGCTCCGCGGTGATCCCGTCGATCGGGCCCGGAAGGCCGGTGTCGGGCTCGGCCGAACCGACGGTGATGATGCGTCCCAGATCGTGGCCGCGCTGGGTTTCGATCACGAGATGCACGTCGTCGCCGGCGGTGAACCCCGGCCCCAGGCCGATCACCAACGGCGCCTGGTGCCGGCGGGTGCCCAGATTCTGCTTGGCCAGGATGGCATCCACCAGCACGTCCGGCCGCATCTTCCGGAGCATCTCCCAGCGCGGGTCGACCGCCACGGCGATTTGACCCTGCTTCCAGATGGCGTGCAGCTGCTCGGCGCCCGCGGCCTTGACCGCCTGCACGCCTTCGACCGTTTTGGAGCCGGCGTAGACCGCTTCGCAGAAAGCCACCTCGCGCCGCACGGCCAGCGGCATGGCCGTCTCCAGCATCACGATCCGGCGGATGTTGGCCATGTAAAGGCGCCAGGCCAGTGCGCTGGCCATCTCGCCGCCCCCCTTGACCGCTATGATGAGTTCCTGGAGCTGGATGCGACCTCCACATACGCTTCGGATAACTTCGATTTCAAAATCCCCCTGACCCCCTTTGTCAAAGGGGGAAAATGGAGGGAATTCGGCCTTTCGGCGTCATTTACAATGGAGGGAATTCGGCCTTTCGGCGTCATTTACAAAAGCACAATTACGCGCGTCGCACCATGCCTTCAAGGGACGAGGTTCGACAGCACCAGAACCGTCCAGTAGGGTGACAGCATCAGCAGGATGATGGAAAGAAGGTACGCGGGGATGTAGTAAATCCCCCCGCGGAACACGGTCCTGAGAGAGATGCCGGGCGCCATGGCCGCCACCACGTAACAGCAGATGCCGATGGGCGGCATGATGGAGCCCATGGTGGTGACGATGCAGACCACCTGCCCGAAC
>JALOPD010000149.1 GCA_025454075.1 Desulfobacterales bacterium
GAGGACATCGGCCCGCTGAAGGCCGTGAAGGCGATGACGCTGCCCGTCAGCGACATCGCCAGGGCGATCGAGGGGCGCGACCTGGAAGCGCTCGGCCGCCTGAAAGGCATCGGCAAGCGCACGGCCCAAAAAATCGTCGCCACCCTCGAGGGCCGCATGGCCAAATTCGCCCTGATGCGCGCGGAACAACCCCCGCCGGCCCCGCCCGTTGCGGATTTTGCCCAGCAGGTGATCGACGTGATGGTCCAGCAGCTGGGCCACCGCGCGGCCGACGCCCGCAAGATGATTGCCGATGCGCTCAAACGCAACAGCGCCATCGCCACGGCGGAGGCGCTGTTCGAGGAAGTCTATCGCGGCGAGCAGTCCGGACCGCCGCCCGCAACCGGCTGAACCCGGGTCGGGCCGGCCGATAGAAAAGAGGTCGCATGAGCGACGACATCATTTCCTATTCCTCCGAGGACCGCCAGGGGCTGGTCTCCGGCCGGGCCCGTGAAGAGGACCTGGAGCCCGAGATCGTCTCTCTGCGGCCGCGGCACCTGACCGATTACGTCGGGCAGGCCGATGTAGTCGAAACCCTGAAGATCGCCATCGAGGCGGCCGTTCAACGCAACGAGCCGATCGACCATGTGCTGCTGCACGGCCCGCCGGGCCTCGGGAAAACCACCCTCGCGCACATCATCGCCAACGAAACGGGCTCCAACCTGACGCTCTCTTCGGGCCCGGCTCTCGAGAAAGGCGGCGACCTCATCGGGATCCTGACCCATCTGGGTTCCGGCGACATTCTGTTCATCGACGAGATCCACCGCCTCCCCAAACCGGTGGAAGAGCTGCTCTACCCGGCCATGGAGGATTTCGCGATCGATTTCGTCTTCGACAAGGGGGTGCATGCGCGCAGCCACCGCTTCCGGCTGAAGCGTTTCACCCTGGTCGGGGCGACCACGCGCGTCGGTCTTCTGTCATCCCCCTTGCGGGACCGGTTCGGCATTTTCCGCAGTCTCGATTTCTACGGCTTGGACGACCTGGTCCGGATTACCCGGCGTTCGGCGTCGCTGCTCGGCGTCGATCTGGGAGAGGAGGGCTCCCGCGAGCTGGCGCGGCGGTCCCGGGGTACGCCGCGCATCGTCAACCGGCTGCTCAAGCGCGTTCGGGACTACGGCCAGGTGCGGTCCCAGGGCGTCACCAACCGGCAGACCGTGGAGGCCGCCTTGGAGCTGGAGGGCGTGGACGGGCAGGGGCTGACCGACCTGGACCGCCGCTACCTGAAAACGATCATCCAGTTTTATCACGGCGGCCCGGTCGGAATCGAAGCCATCGCCGCCACCCTGCAGGAGGAGTCCGACACCCTGGTGGACATCATCGAGCCCTACCTGCTGAAGATCGGCTTCATCACGCGCACCTCCTCCGGCCGGAAAGCCTCCGAATCGGCCTACCGGCACCTGGGGTTCAGCGTGCAGCAGAAATTTTTCAGCTGACATGGCGATCATCAGTCTCATCACCGACTTCGGAACCCGCGACGAATACGTCGGACTCATGAAGGCCGTGATCCTGGGGATCGACCCGGCGGCGGTCATCGTCGACGTCAGCCACTCGATCGCGCCTCAGGATGTGGCGCAGGCCGCGTTCATGCTCGAGTCCGCCTGCCGGCATTTCCCGGCGGACACTCTCCACCTGGTGGTCGTGGACCCCGGGGTGGGCACCGATCGGGCGATTCTCTACCTGGAGACGGACCGGCAGCGCTTTTTGGCTCCGGACAACGGGGTGCTGTCCCTGGTGATGTCTGCGGGCCGGGAGGTGCGGCTGCGGCGGGTGGAGAACACCCGGTGGCGGCGGCCGGCGGTCAGTCCGACCTTTCACGGCCGGGACATCATGGCGCCCGCCGCCGCGCACTTGTCCAAGGGCCTGGCGGCGCAGCAGCTGGGGCCGGAGATGGACGCGGCACGCGCGGTTCGCATTGACGGCCTTCGCGCCGGCCGGGCCGCGGACGGAGCCCTTCTCGGCCGGGTCATCCATGTCGACCGGTTCGGAAACCTCATCACCAACATCGATGCGACGGCCTTGCGGCAACTGGAAGCCGCCCCCGGGGGGCGGTCGTTGAGAGTGGTCCTCGGCGAGCATGTCATCACGGGGATCGCCCGCACCTATGCCGATGCGGCGGCCGGGCAACTCTTGGCCTTGATCGGCAGCCGGGGATACCTGGAGATCGCCGTGAATGGCGGCAGTTCGCAAATGCTCACCAACGCCCGCCGGGGGGACCCCGTGCAGGTATGCGGTCATGGCCAAGGACACTGATCCGAATCCGGTTCAGCCGCCTCTGGATGAAGGCCGCGGCGGGCCCGCCCGCCGTCGCTGGACGGTGCTCTTCATCGGGGACCACGGCAAGGTCGTCGCCTTCAAGCGGATCAAGACCGTGGTCGGCCTCACCCTAGCCGCGCTCGTTGCCGCACTGGCCGCCGTGGCCGTCCTGCTGGTGGTCAACCAGCGGCTTCACGGCCGGGGCCGCGACCTGCAGCAGCGGCTCGAGGAGTCCCGCCGGCAGATAGAGTCCCTGAGCCACGAGAAAGACCTGCTGACGGCGCATGTGTTCCTGGTCGAAACGAAAATGAAGGAGACGCTCTCCGGGGTCGGCCGGCCGGCGGGGGACCTTAAACGCACTCCCGCGGAGCCCGAAAAGCGTGCCGCTTCGACACCCCCCCCCACCGAGGCCGCCGCCGAGGAGAATGCGGATGGGGCTGCCGAGACGGCCTCGCCCGGCCCCGAGGCGCGGCCGCCGATCAATTCGGGCGACGCCGTGGCGGTGGAAGGCTTCGGCGCCAAATACAACCCGGTGCGCCAGTCGATCGATATCAAGTACAAGCTGGTCGCCTCCAGTCCCGGGCGCAAGCCCGTTGCCGGGCACGTCATCGTCGTTTTCAAAGGCGAGCGGGTGGATCCTGAAGCGTGGTTGGCCATGCCGCGGGTCGAGTTGCCCAAGGGTCGGCCCTCCGGCGCGCAGAAGGGCTACACCTTTTCCATCAGCCACTCCAAGGCCTTCGCCCAGACCCTGCCGGTACCCAAATCCATTCCCGGCTTCACAACGGCGGTGCTTTATGTCTTTTCGCACGAGGGGCAGTTGATGCTGGCGAGAGAGTACGCCGTCGCGCTTCAGCCTTCGGGCGGCTGAGCCGGGCCTGCTTCCAGCAGGTGCAGCACGGGGGCGACCCGAACCGCGGAGGCGGCGAAATTGTCGAAGGTCACATCGCGGAACGGGAGTTGGTGCCGCGTGCGGAGCCGATCGAAGATCTCAAGGTAGTTCAATACGATTCGCCTGCGCCAGTCCAGTTCCAGGCGGCCGGCCGCATTGAGGATGGCGTCCTTGGGGCCCTCGATTTCCAGAAAGTCGCCGAAGGGCAGGGCGTCCAGGCAGAACGTGGTCCGCTCCAGCACAAGGGTTTCACGCCACTTCTCGTAGGTCTGCTCCGGATGATAGCCCAGGGCGGCCAGGATGCGCTGCATGGCGTCGAAGTCCGCCACCTCCGCCTCCAGTTCGACGAACTGCTTGAAGGCCGGGTCGGCCTCGGCCGGGGGCGACTTGAAGGTCAGGGTGGTTTTTCGGTCCCGCCGCAGCCGCAGGAGGCAGTTGCGCCGGATCAGGTTGCGGCCCTCGTCCTCGAAACGGATGTTGCGCTCATGACTGCGACCCAGGCTGCGCGCACCGAGCGCCGTCAGCCGCGCGCGCATCGCGGCGGGGTCGGTCACGTGGAACTTGACTTCGGTTTCGACCGGGTCCGTGAAGGGGGCCATGACGGGATGATAGGAAAATACACTCGGCCTGTAAAGGACCATTTTTTATCTTTTTTCTTGACATGCAGCTGTTTATTGCATAAAAATACCCGATTCTGAAACTACAGGAGTGCCGATCGTGAAGAAATACACCTACAGTGCCAAGGACAGCGACTTTCAGGGCAAGTGGTACATCGTGGATGCCAGCGACGCCGTTCTCGGCCGCTTGGCCACCACCGTGGCGGCGCGGCTGCGGGGCAAGCACAACCCGCTCTTCACCCCGCATGTGGACACCGGCGATTTCGTGATCGTCATCAACGCCGAAAAAATCCGGCTCACCGGCAAAAAATGGGTTCAGAAGATGTATTACCGGCACACCGGCTACATCGGCGGGCTCAAGACCACCAGCGCCCGGGAGCTTCTGGAGAAGCGGCCGGAGGAGCTGGTCCGCCGGGCGGTGAAGGGCATGCTGCCGAAGAACAAGCTCGGCAGCCGGCTGTACACCAAGCTCAAGGTTTACAAAGGCAGCGATCACCCGCATCAGGCCCAGGGGCCCGAACCCCTCACCCTCTAATTTTTTCGATCTTCGAGGAACCGGATGGAAAAGCAAACGTCATACTACGCCACAGGCAAACGCAAGTCGTCCATCGCGCGGACCTGGCTCACGCCGGGGACCGGTGCGATCATCGTGAACAACCTCCCGGTGGAGGAGTATTTCCCACTCGAGACCACGCGCCTCGAGTTGGTGCAGCCGCTCAAGCTGACCAACACGGGCGGCGCCTTCGACGTCAAGGCGAGCGTCCAGGGCGGGGGCCCCGTCGGCCAGGCCGCCGCCATCCGCCACGGCATCACGCGGGCCCTGATTGCCGCCGATCCCGCTCTCCGGACCGCCCTCAAGAAAGCCGGGTTCGTGAAGCGCGACCCGCGGGTCAAGGAACGCAAGAAATACGGGCAGAAATCGGCCCGCGCGCGGTTCCAGTTCTCCAAGCGTTAATCGCCTCCTTCAACGGCTCTACAATTTCAAGGGGACAGGCAGTCTTGCCTGTTCCCTTTTTTTTCGCTAAATTCCGGCTGCGCCCGAAGTCGCGGCCGCAGGGGCCCGTGACGCGCACGGAGCGGGCTGAACGGGTCGGACCTTCAACCACCATGGAGAGAATCAGGATGCCCCCCAATGCCATCGACCTCAATTCGGACGTGGGTGAAAGTTTCGGCAACTACACGCTCGGCCTGGACGAAGAGGTGATCCCGCTGATCAGCTCGGCCAACATCGCCTGCGGCTACCACGCCGGGGACCCGGCCGTCATGCGGCGCACCGTGGCGCTGGCGAAACAGAACGGGGTCGGCCTGGGGGCCCACCCGGGGCTGCCCGATCTGGTCGGCTTCGGCCGGCGGAACATGGACGTGACGCTGGAGGAGATCAAGGACTTCGTCACCTACCAGATCGGCGCGCTCCAGGCGGTCGCCGCGCGCCAGGGCGCACGGCTGCAGCACGTCAAGCCTCACGGGGCGCTTTACAACATGGCCGTCAAAAACACCGACATCTGGGACGCGGTGGCCGAGGTGATGGCCGGGCTCGACGAGCGGCTGATCCTGTTTGTGCTGGCCGGCTCCGACCGCCGGGACCTGGAGGCGATCGGCCGGCGCCGCGGCATCCGCATCGCCTTCGAGTTTTTCGCGGACCGCGCCTACCACACGGACGGCTCGCTGGTTTCACGCAAACAACCCGGGGCGGTGATCCATGACAACGACGTGGCGGCGGCCAAGGTGCTGAAGCTCGTCAAAGAGGGCACGGTCAAAACCATCGAGGGCTCCGAGATCGGGCTCAAGGCCGAGACCATCTGCGTCCACGGCGACAACCCGAAAGCCCTATCGCTGGTGAAAAAAATCCGTGAGACCCTGGGCGCTGCGGGCGTCGCCGTCAAACCGGTGGCCATTTTCTTGTAGACCGAACCGCGGGGACTGAGAAAACAAAGAGCCAACCCAACCGGGCGCACCGAAGCCGAATTCGACATCCGCACCACGGAAGCTCGAAACCGACTCCGATGGCCTCCATGGCGCCTGGAATTTCACTCGTAAGGGGTAAAACGGCATGGTGCACGATCTTCCCCGATTTCGGCCCATGGGCGACCGCAGTCTGCTCGTGGAACTGGGGGATACGATCTCCCCGGATGTCAACCGGCGCGTGCAACGGCTCATGCTGCAGCTCCAGCAGGCCCCTCCGCCGGGCGTCCGCGAGATTGCCCCCGGCTATAGGTCGCTGCTCGTCGTTTATGACCCGCTGTCGATCGCGTGCGCCGAACTGAAGGGGCGCATCGCGGAAGCCGCCGCCCGGCAGGGCCTCGCCGGCCTGCCGCAGGCGAAGCTGCTCACCGTGCCGGTGTTTTACGGCGGGGGTTACGGGCCGGACCTGGAAGAGGTGGCCGGCCGTCTCGGCATCCCCACCGACGAGGTGATCCGGCTGCACACCGAAACGATCTACCGGGTCTACATGATCGGATTCACGCCGGGCTACCCGTACCTGGGCGAGCTGCCGGCGGCCTTGGCCGTTCCCCGGCGCAGCACGCCGCGCACGCGGGTCCCCAAGGGTTCGGTGGGCATTGCCCAGCGCCAGACGGGCATCTACCCGGTGGAGAGCCCCGGCGGCTGGCAGATCATCGGATGGACGCCCATCGAGCTGTTCGACCCCTCGCGCCAGCTGCCGTCGCTTTTGGAGATGGGCGACCGGGTCAAATTCGAAGCCGTGCGGCAAGTGGAGATCTGAAAAATGGCGGGCGTGAACACGTTCGAAGTGCTGTCCCCCGGGATCATGAGCACCGTGCAGGATCTCGGTCGGTTCGGCTGCGCACGATACGGGGTCGCGGCCAGCGGGGCGCTGGACGGGTTTGCCGTTCGGGTGGGAAACCTCCTGGTCGGGAACGACGAGAATGCGGCCGTGCTGGAAACCACCCTGATGGGCCTGCGGGTCAAGGTCCTGAGGGACACCGTGGTGGCGGTCACCGGCGGCGACCTCCAGGCGCGCAAGGGCAGCGAGCCGCTTGCGATGTGGCGCTCGCACCTGGTCGGAGAGGGCGAGACCATCGTGTTTTCCGGGCCCGCGAGCGGGATCCGCGCCTACCTGGCCGTCGCCGGCGGCATCCAGGCGGCCGTGGTCATGGGCAGCCGGTCGACCAACCTCTCCTCGGGGTTCGGCGGGTTCGAGGGCCGTCCGCTGCGCAAGGGAGACATTCTGGCGGTTGAGCCGGTCCAGGACGCCGTGCGTTTCGCCGGCAGGGGCTTCACACCGGCGGCGGTTCCCGCCTACGCTTCGCCTTGGCGCCTGCGGGTGATTTGGGGTCCGCAGGACGATCACTTTTCGGAAGCGGGGAAGCAGACCTTCGTGTCGGCCGCATTCACGGTTTCGCCGGACTCCGACCGCACCGGTATCCGCCTGAAGGGTCCGGTCGTCGCCCGCAGACCCGCTTTGGAGGAGTCCATCATCTCCGAGGGCATTCTGTCGGGCGCCATCCAGGTGCCGGGAGACGGCCAGCCCATCATCATTTTAGGCGAGACGGCCTCGGGCGGGTACCGCAAGATCGCAACGGTGATCTCGGCCGATCTGCCGCTGCTCGGCCAGATCACCCCCGGCGACGAGGTCGCTTTTGAGGCCGTGTCGATGGACGAGGCCGTGCAGGCGCTGCGGGAGATGGAGAATCGAATCGACCGGTTCAAGCGAAGCTTGGAATAAAGGGATATCCCCTTTGGACGGTCCTGTCTTGAAGCAGACCCGCGAAAGCACCCCCCACTCATTCAAAATAGCGAAGAACCTATTTAATGGACGGGCGGGATCGCAACCGAGATCCCGCCCGTTTGCAGATTTACGGACTTAAGCCATTTTAAGCACCATCATGCCGGCGTTGCTGCGCTGAACGAGCAGCGCAATCCCCTCGCCGCCCTTGTGCTTGGCGAGCAGCTGCTTCAGCTCACCCGTCGAGGATACGGCCTGGCGGTTGACTTCCAGGATCAGATCGCCCTGCTGCACGCCGGCCTTGGCCGCCTTGCTGTCCGGCCTCACTCCGACCACCACCACGCCGTTCTCGCGGCTGGTTTTCAACCGCTGGGCCATCTCCGGGGTCAGATCGGTCACCTGCAGGCCGTACTCGCCCTCTTTTTCCACCTGGGGCTTGCCGGCATCGGCGACCGTCAGGGGCCGCTTGGCCACCTTCACGTCGAAGGTCTTTTCCTTGCCGTCGCGCAGGACCGTGATCTTGGTGGTGTCGCCCACCGGCAGGGTGGCGGCCTTGGCGGTCAGCTCGCGGCTGGTTTTGATTTTCTCGCCGTCGACCGCGGTGATGATATCCTTGGCCTTGATGCCGGCCTTATCCGCCGGGTTGCCGGGGACCACGTCGGTCACCAGCACGCCTTCGGAACTCTTCGCGCCGTAGTACTCGGCCAGCTCTCCCTTGAGGTCCTGGATGTTCACCCCCAGCCAGCCGCGGGTGACCTCGCCGTTGTCCTTCAGTTGAGCCACGATCTTGGTGGCCATGTCGATCGGGATGGCAAAGCCGATGCCCTGGCCCTGGGCGATGATGGCCGTGTTGATACCCACCACCTCTCCGTTCAGGTTCAACAGCGGCCCGCCGCTGTTGCCCGGGTTGATCGAGGCGTCGGTCTGGATGAAGTCGTCGTAGGGGCCGGAGCCGATGGCGCGGCCCTTGGCGCTGACGATGCCCGCCGTGACGGTCTGCTCCAGGCCGAAG
>JALOPD010000494.1 GCA_025454075.1 Desulfobacterales bacterium
GAGCTCATCATCCGCTCCCAGATCGTGGCCGCCACCATCCTCTTCATCATCGCCATGGCCAAGGTCTTCACCTGGCTGGTGGCCATGAAGCAGACCCCCGCCCTGGTGCAGTCCGCGATCGCCTCGCTCGCCCTGCCGCCGTGGGGGCTGCTGCTGCTGATCATGGCCGGACTGCTGGTGGTCGGCTGCATCATGGAAACCACGGCGGCCCTGATCCTGCTCGTGCCGGTCCTGGCGGCGATCACTCCGCAAATGGGGGTCGATCCGATCCAGTTCGGCGTTCTGATGGTGGTCAATCTCGCCGTCGGCATGCTGACTCCCCCGGTCGGCATCTGCCTGTTCGTCAGCTGCGGGATCTCCGGCCTGCCGCTCGGTCAGGTGGGGCGGGCCGCGATGCCGCTGGTGGCCGTAGCCCTGGCCGCCCTTCTGGTCGCCTGCTACTGGCCGCCGCTGACCACTTGGTTTCCGTCGCTGATCTACAAATGAAGTCGGTGACGGAGAACGACCGAAACCGATTCAAGGCCCGTTGCATCTTTGCCGGCGATAACGTCGCGCCCTGCGATACATGCTCCTGTCCTACGTGTCACCGTTTCTTTTTCCTTGATCCTCCGCGTTTTTTGGTGTCTAAATCGTAGCAAATTTGAAACATTCGAAATGAGGCGTCCTGATGAAGGAATTCACTGCCAAACAGGCCGAGGAGCTTGCTGCCATGGTGGGCAGCGACCGGTTCTCCACCGGCCAGTCCAACCGCGAGCTGCACCTGCACGACATCTCCTTTCACCAGGGGACCCTCCCGGCGGGCGTCCTCTGGCCGGAATCGACCGCGGAAGTCGCGCGCATCCTGACCTGGGCTTACGCGAACGAGGTCCCGGTCACGCCCTGGGGCGCGGGCACCAGCACCGAGGGCAACCCCGTGCCCACCCGCGGCGGGCTCGTCGTGGACCTGACCCGCATGAACCGCGTCCTGGAGATCCGGCCGCAGGACCTGCAGGCCGATGTGGAGCCCGGCGTGCTGCGCAAGGAACTGAACCGGCAAGCCGGCCGACACGGACTTTTTTTTCCGCCGGACCCGGGCGCCGACGCCACCATCGGCGGCATGATCGCCAACAATGCCTCCGGCGTGCAAACCGTCAAGTACGGCGCCACCAGGGACTACGTGATGCGCCTGACCGTGGTGCTGCCGCAGGGCAGCATCATCCACACCGGCTGCCGGGCCCCCAAGTCCTCGGCCGGGTTCGATCTGACCCGGCTGTTCGTCGGCTCCGAGGGCACCCTCGGGATCGTCACGGCCGCCACCCTGAAACTGACCGGCATCCCCAGCCACTACCTCGCCGCCACTGTTCGGTTCCCCGACCTGGAGAAGGCCTCCGAGGCGGTGGCCGTTATGATCGGCTCGGGCCTGGGACCGGCAGCCCTGGAACTGCTACCGCCCGGCCTTATTCGGCTGATGAACAGCGAAAAGGGGCTCGGGCTTCCCGAGGTGCCGTCGCTTTTCTGCGAGTTTCACGCCGTGAGCGCGGCCGCGCTGGACGAAACCGCCCATCTGGCCAGGGAGCTGTGCGAGGAATGCGGGGCGGTCGGCTTCAACTACGCCACCGAGGAAGGCCCCCGCAGGGAGCTCTGGCGCGCCCGTCACGAAGCCTGGGAGACCATCCATCGCGCCCACCCCAAGAAAGAAACCCTGATCGTGGATGCGGCCGTTCCGATTTCGCGCTACCCTGAGATGGTGGTGTTTTCCCAGAGAGCGGTCGATGAGCAGCAATCCATCGGCTACGTCTTCGGCCACGCCGGCGACGGCAATCTGCACGTGGTGATGGCCGGCGACCCGAAAGACAAAACCGAGTGGGGCCGCCTGGAAGCGATCAACAAAGCCATCGTCGAGAAGGCCATCCAGGTGGGCGGCACCTGCACGGGCGAGCACGGCGTGGGTATCGGCAAGCGCAAATTTATGGCGCTCGAACATGGCGAAAGCTACCGCCTCATGAAGCAGATCAAGGATCTGATCGACCCGAAGGGGTTGATGAATCCGGGCAAGATTTTTTGATCAGTGGGCAGAGGGCAGAGAGCATAGCGCATAGGGTTGAGAGATCCTCACGATTTTCGTTTGTCTTTACCCTATGCCCTTTGCTCTATGCTCTTTGCCCGCTATCGCGCATCCAGTACCCAGCATCGGTGCGCGCCGGGCAGAGAAAACAGGAGTTTCCGACAACCTGAATTCTGACACGAGGAGTGAAAAAAATGAAAGTGGCATTCATCGGCATGGGCACCATGGGAGCAGCGATGGCAATCAATCTTCTCAAGGCGGGGCACGAGGTCACCGTGCACAACCGTACCCGGGAGCGCGAAGCGCCCGTGGCGGCGGCCGGCGCCCGGCGGGCGGCCTCGCCCCGGGAGGCGGCGCAGGGGGCGGAGGTCGTCGTGACCTGCGTCAGCGACACGCCGGACATGGAGGCCGTCATCCTGGGTGACGGCGGAATCATTTTCGGCGCACCGGCCGGCGCCGTCGTGATCGACATGTCCACCGTGAGCCCGTCGGCCACGCGCCGGATCGGGGCCGAGCTCGCCAAAAAAGGCATCCGCATGCTGGACGCCCCGGTGTCCGGCGGCTCCGAAGGCGCCCAGAAGGGAACCCTTTCGATCATGGTCGGCGGCGAGGCCGCGGATGTCGAAAAAGCCATGCCGGTGCTCTCCGCCATGGGCAAGAACATCACCCACGTGGGGCCGGCCGGAGCGGGGCAGCTCACCAAGGCCATCAACCAGATCATCATCAGCGGCACCTACCTGAGCG
>JALOPD010000495.1 GCA_025454075.1 Desulfobacterales bacterium
GGACGCATAGCGGCCCCTGGCCGAAACGGCGGCGGTCCGGCCGAGGTTCCAGAAAGCGGACGCCGCGCTGCGAACTGCCGCAGGCGCCTCCACGCTGGACCTTGTGCCTTACTGCAACTTGCGGCGATGGCCTTCGATCCAGAATCGACATCAGCGGTATCAGGAGCGGCCGCAGCATTGCAACCGCAACGGGCCTGATACCTATCGTCGCCCTCGTCACCGAGGCGCACCCGCTGCAGTGCCAGCCCCTTCGTCGTTTGGTTCCGGCGGAGGCGCGCAGGCCACTGCGATACCCGCCGCTCTCGACCGGGACGTCAAAGTCCGCCACCGTCCATCGGGACAACAGCGAATTTCGCCTTGCCGCGCGACCATATACCCACTCAAACATCCTTGCTCGCATACGAGCGCGATGGTAGCGTCGCGCGTTTCCCAACCGTGGTTCGCAATGTGGTGCGGTTGGATTTCTTTCTCTGTCAGGGCTGGAGGGGTCGTGGGATATAAGAAGCTGAGAATTTCTTTGGGCTTATTGGCTTTGCTGGTTCTGGCGGCCTGTGCATCGGCCCCTGAGCGGGGACTGTCGTTGAAGGCACCGTCGTACGCCACGTTGCCAAATGGATCTGAGCCGCTGAATCCGACTCAACCTTCGCCCATCTATGCCGCGGTAACGGCCATTCCTGGCGATAATGTCATACGCTACCTGGAGCGCAAGCGCGGACACGCGTTGAACATGCTTTCCCTCTCCGGCGGCGGCCAAAACGGCGCCTTCGGTGCCGGTTTCCTCATCGGCTGGCGCGAGAGCGGACGGCGGCCGGAGTTCGATGTCGTCGGCGGTGTCAGCACCGGCGCGTTGCTGGCTACGCACGCCTTTCTCGGCACCCCGGCCGACGACCTGAAGTTGGAAGAGATGTACACGCAGGTCACGAAGCATGATATCTACGATGAAAGAGGATTCGTCAGCCTTCTCGGCGGTGCCGACTCGCTAAGAGACACCGCTCCGTTGCGAGCGCTGCTTTCCAAGTACATTACCGCGGAAACTTTGGAGCGCGTGGCCGCGGCGTACGATGAAAATCGTCTGTTATTCGTTGGCACCACCAACATCGATTACGGCCAGACCTGGGTCTGGAATATGTCGCTGATCGCGAAGGCGGGGGACCTGGAGCTTTATCGCAAGGTATTGCTGGCCTCCGCCTCTTTCCCGATCGTCTTTCCTCCGGTGGAAATCGATGGCCACTTGTTTGTCGACGGGGCCGCCCGTTCGAATGTGGTGGTCCCAGGGATGGGCGGTACGCGCAAGCCCAATCCGCCGGTCTACGGCCCGGGGAATCTGTACCTGATTGACAATGGCAGGGTCACGCAGCCGCCCCAGGCCCTACGCCGGGCCCTTGGCGACGTAGCGGCGACAACGGTCAGCGTGATGATGGAACAGTCCATGCAAACCGCTTTGATCAGATCTTACTTCGGGACAAAGGTACTGGGCTACGCCTTCAAGATGGTTGGGATCCCGGAGGACGTGGACATCGGCAATGACGTGCTCGCCTTCGACCCCGCCCAGATGCGCGCGGCTTTCGACGCGGGGCGAGCCCTCGCGACACGACCCGACCCGTGGCATAGCGCCCCACCCAACTCCGGCGATATCCCCTCCTGGGCTCTGAAAGCGATGATGGCGCGCTAGCTATCAGACGAGTGGAGTTTGACTGTTCGGCGGCCGGCACCCTTGTGCTCGCGACCAGTCGGGGATTCGCCTGTCCGGCGTGGACGCAGACACCGCCGAAGATGACGATGACCACCGCGATCCCGGAGGGCACGGTAGCTCCGATCGAAGCCTCAGGTCGATTGTCCGCTTCTTGTGGCTTTGGCCTCCCGACCTTGGCGCCGGTCAGTGACCGCAAACGCGCTCTACCGGGCCAAGGCCGCAGGCCGCAATCGGGTGGTGCATTTCGCCGCGCTCGCTGCGGGCGATGACACTCCGCGGACGCCCGTCTCCCACATCGCCCGGTCGTGAGTTCTCACCGGCCCCGCCCGGGCGACAACCGCTCGGCGGCCTGTCCGCGACCGCCCGGGCCAAGTGCCAGAAGGCCCGACACCCGCGTCGCGGACGTAAGTCCTCGATTTCGGATCACTACCGTTCCCGGCCAAAACCGGACCCCACCCTCTACGGCGTCCGGGCGGCTTCAGGCTGGATTGCCGACGTGGCGGGCCCCGAGCCTCACGGGGCGGCGCGAGCCATGAATAGGAGCAACGCCAAAAGCATAGGCCGGCGTCGGAGGTGCATGGCTCGGCCCTGTGAGTGGCATCCTGGTTAGAGCGGTTGAGTGCGGAAGCCCGGTGGCTCGGTTTGACACACCGGGCTTCGTTTGCGGCTCCCTGGCGGCTAGGAGCTAGCTTCCCGGTACGAACACATCCACCCAGATCAGGCGGTGGTCGGAGCTGGGGAAGGGGAACTTGCCGACCAGCGGGAAGTAGGGATCGGTATTGAGGGGCCAGAAGACGGCCCCGTCGCTGATGTGCAGGTTCTTGCGCGGCAGGACATAGTCGGTGCGCAGGTTGCCGGGCGCGTTGTCCGCGAAGTCGGCCGTGTCGAAGGCCGGGTCGCTAAGATGGGTGTCGTTGGCCCCGCCCTGCAAGGCAGCCTGCTGCACCGCGCCCTCGCTGTCCGGCGTGACCCTGGTGTTCACCAGCGGGTGCTCGAGCAGTTGCTGGATGGAGCCGGGGATGCTGTCGCCGTCGATCACGAAGAGCGCATCCGCTTGAAGGCCGCCGCTGACCCCGTCGTCATCGTAGATATAG
>JALOPD010000150.1 GCA_025454075.1 Desulfobacterales bacterium
CGTAATACTGGAGGAACCGCTCCCACAGGGTGCGCTGGGTCTCGTTGAACTGGCGGCTGTCCGGGGAATTGACCAGGGCATTGACCTGGATCCTGCCCAGCTCATCGGTGATGACCAGCGACAGCCGGCCGTCCTCGAAGGGGAACTCCCTCAGCACCTCCTCGATGTGCACCGGGTCGGCCCAGTCGTCCATCGGCGTGTCGTTGTCGTTGTCGACCTTGTCCTTGGCGAGGATCGCCATGGCCACATGCACGCCGGCGGCGGCCATTTCCGTCATGCTCAGGTCGTTGCGCGACGCGGCGCTGGCGATCACCGTGTACCGCGCCCGCCGATTGTATTCGAGGGCGGCCGCCACCAGAACGGTAGTCACTCCGAGGGTGATCAGCAAGGCCACTCCTCGGCGATTGCGCAGGCACTGGACGAAACCCGGCATGGGTCACCCCGACTTCCGGCGAACCAGCGGAAGCGCCACGGTGGTCTGAAACCCATAGCGGTCGCTCCCGTCGCCGACTTCGAGCCGCACCGCCACCATCGTCGGGGTCGCGTTGCCGATCCGCGGGGATTCCGAATCCCACGCGTCGAAGACCGTGCCCTCCGCGTCAACGTACTCAAATGCCAATGATTTGACGTTTTCGCAGAGCACGGGGTCCACGCTGCGCTCCTCGAAGCGCGGATACGGGTAGAGGTTGTCCGCGCGCTTCAGCCGCAGGCCCCCGCCGGGGGACTCCTGCACATAGTACACGATTTCGGCGATCCCGTCCTCTCGCGATCGGTCGAGCGCCACGTGGGCCCGGCTGGCAAACCGTAACTTTGCAAGCGCCGTGCCACCCCTGTTCTCGACGGAGCCCTGGAACCGGTAGGGGTCCGGGGGACTGTCGATTGCCGGCGGTTTGTACGGCGGCCGCTCCAGGATGAACGCGTTTTCCAGGTCGAGGGTGATGCGGGCCAGGCAGGTCCGGCCCATGTCGAACGTGGACGCCGACGCCTCAAGGGTCTCGGCGTTCGAAAAAACCATGTTGAACGATGACAGGACCGTCGTCACCACCATCCCCAGGATCAGTATGGCGACCAGGATCTCCATCAGGGTGAAACCAGGACTGAGGACTGAGGACTGAGGACTGAGTTTCAGGGCCGAAGGCCTGAGCGATTTGGGCCACGCAAAGGAGCTCGACATCGAGGTGGACATGGTCGAAACCGCTGCTTTGGTAATCTGAGCTGCTAATGCGAAATCTTTTGAGAACTCGGCCTTCTTCACGATTTGATAGATTTTGCATGTCAAAAGGCGCGACTTCTGCCATGCAATCAGGTCCTCAAATCTGTCAATTTTGCCCACGTCTTTCTCCGGAAAAACATTTCTTGTTGCTCAGTCCTCAGTCCTCATTGCTCGCCTTTTGTTACTCTCTCATAAACCGGTACGTCCTGAACCCGTACGAGTGTTCGCCGTTGTTGAGCGTCACCAGAACGTCGATGCGTTTCATGTCCCGCGAGATGTCCACCCCCAGGGTGGCCGACGGCGCCTCTTCGACCGTGATTTTCCACTGGTAGCCCGGGTACTCGCGGCCGAAATCGCCCTGGCTGGAGGCGAGCCGGCGCTCGGTGGATGCCTCGAACCGGGCAAGCGCGCTGCGTGCCAGAAGCGGCGCTTGAGTGGTGAAGCGGCTCTCGATGCTCATGGCGACGGTCTGGGATTGCAGGCGATACACGCTCATCAGCACGATGGCCATGATGCCGAGCGCCACCATCACCTCGAGCAGCGTAAAGCCGGCTTGAAGCCCGCATCCGCCGCACTTGGCAGTAAATACGGTATCGCTTCTCCGCGGGCAACTCATGGGCGATTCCATGCGCACCGGGCGGACCGGCGGACCTCACAGCCGTACATCGTCAAAACCGATCCAGCGGTCGAACATCTTCACCTGGGAGAGGAAGGGCTCGAGCAGGAACGAGGTGTAGGTGTCGCCGTGCTGCAAATGGATCAGGACGCGGTCGCTGTGCCCGTCCCGCGAAAACCGGATCTCCACCCGGCCGGCGTTCACGCGGCCCTGGCGGGGGAAGTCGACCCCGACCACGCGGCCGCCGCCCGGCAGCGGCTGGGCGCGGCGCACGGCGCGGTCCGTCTCCTCCGGGGTCATGGCCTCGGCCGTTTCCCAGATCCGGTTCGTTTCCAGGTCGATGTGCAGCACCTGCTGCCGGCGCGTGCGCAGCGCCTCCTCGCGCAGCGCCTGGACCTTTCCGATCAGCCAGCGCGAGCTGCGCTGGGCATCGTCGACGAAAAACGACCCTTCGAACCGCGGGACGGCGAAGAAAAAGACGATGCCGACCAGGGCCATGACGACGATCAGCTCCAGCAGGGTGTAGCCGGCCCGGCGCTGCGCCATCACTCCGTGTCCCAATTGGTGATGTCCTTGTTTTCGTTCTCGCCGCCCGGCACGCCGTCGGCGCCGTAGGAGATGATGTCGAAATCCCCCTTGAGGCCGGGCGACAGGTAGATGTAGTCGTTGCCCCAGGGGTCCTTGGGCACCTTGCCTTTTTCGAGATAACCGCCCTGCCGCCACTTTTTGGGGATCACCCCGGACTCCGGCCGCTGCACCAGGGCGAGCAAACCCTGCTCGGTGCCGGGGTAGATGCCGCTGTCCAGCTTGTAGAGCTTGAGCGCGGTTTCCAGGGCGGCGATGTCCATCTTGGCCCGCACCTGCTTGGCCTCCTCCGGTCGGCCCATCAACTTGGGGGCGACGTACATCGCCAAGATCCCCAGGATGATGATGACGACCATGATCTCGATCAGCGTAAATCCCCTGTGGTTGGCGACTTCGCGGAAGCCCCGACTTCGGCGCTGCGCTGCAGGTCGCGCTTGCTGCGGCGCACGGTCGGCAAGCCTCGCAAGGCGACACTCGCGCGCCTTGAATTTGGAGCGTTGGGCGAAGCGGCATAGTGTTAAATCAGCCCCGATCAGGGAGTCATGTTTGAGGATCATTTCTTTTTGCCTTTCCTTATCATTAATTCGGCAACTGCACAGGAGCAACTGTAGCCGATGTCAGGCGGATCGGGGTGAAATTGGGAAATTAGACTTATTTATATGCCGGAGCAATCACCTGACCCCTCGGCCCCTTGAACCCTCGGCTATCTTATCAATTGATTCATTTCAAATATGGGCAGACAGATCGACAGCACGATGAACCCCACCGCGCAGCCCATCACCAGGATCATCACCGGCTCCAGATAGGAGGTCAGCCTCAGGATCGTGGTTTCCACCTCATTTTCAAAGACATCGGCGATCTTGTAAAGCATTTTTTCCAGCTCGCCGGACTGCTCCCCGACCTGGATCATCTGGATGGACAGCGTGGGGAACACGCGGCCCTCGGAGAGGGCGAGCCAAAGGCTCTTGCCCTTGCTGACCTCCTCGCCCGCCCGGGAGACGGTGTCGGCGATCAGGACGTTGCCCACGATGTTGCGGACGATGTCGAGGGCGACCAGCAAGGTGACGCCGTTTTCCAGCAGGGAACCCAGGGTGCGGCTGAACCGGGCGACCGCCAGTTTGCGGGCCAGGGTGCCGAAACCCGGCAGTTTAAGAAGGGTGGCGTCGAACCACCGCAGGCCCTTGGGGGTCCGGTGGAACTGCCGGACGGCCAGGGCCACCGCCGCCGCGAGCGCCAGGATCATCCACCAGTAGTCCCTGAAAAAATTGCTCAGCGCAATCAGCACGCGCGTGGGGGTCGGCAGCACCTGCTTCATGTCGGTGAAGATCGAGGTGATGGTGGGGACGATGTAGGTCAACAGGATGAACAGCACGACGACGCCGAAGAACAGCATAAACACCGGGTAGGCGAGCGAGGCCTGGATCCGGTTGGAGAGGGCCTGCTGCTTTTCGGTGATTTCCGCCAGGCGCTCGAGCACGATTTCCAGCGTGCCGGAGCTCTCGCCGGCCCGCACCATGTTGACGTAGATCGGCGGGAAAATCCCGGGGAACTGGGAAAGGGCATGCGCGAAGCTGTTGCCCTCGACCACGAGGTCTTTCACCCGTGCGAGCGTGCGCTTCAGGGCGTAGGACGGGGTCTGCGGCAGCAGCGCGTCCAGGGCCGACACCAGCGGGAAACCGGCGCCGATCAGGGTCGCCAGCTGGCGCGTGGTCATGGCCACGTGGGAGGGCTTGACGCGCGAGAACCAGCTGCCGAGGCTGAAGCGGCGGCGAGCGTCTTTTTTCGCCTGGGCCTCCTGCGCCTCGCGGATGGCCACCGGGAATTTGCCCGAGGAGCGCAGCTTCTGCCGGGCGGCCTGGATCCCGTCGGCGTCGATGATGCCGGAGGTGCTCTTGCCTTTGGCATCGAGCGCTGTGTATTCGAAAACGGGCATATAAACCTGCGGGGTTTGTAAAATAGTGCAATGATAACAGTTTGCTAAATTAATGGCAAGAAGGCGTTTGACAACGCCTTTACTCTGTCGGGACGGGTACGCTCTCCAGGATCTCCCTCAGGAGGTCCTCCTCGGTGCGCCCTTTCAGGCGGGCCTCGGTCTTGAGGATGATGCGGTGGGAAAGAACCGGGGCGGCAAGCGACTTGACGTCGTCCGGGATGACGAAGTCCCGGCCGCGGCAGACGGCCATGGCCTGGCCCGCGGCCTGGAGGCCGAGCGCGGCGCGCGTGCTGCCGCCCAGCCGGATGTCCGGGTGCTCGCGCGTGGCGCGGGTGACGGCCAGGATGTAGCTGCGAACGGGCTCGGCGACCAGGGTGCGCCGGGTCAGGACCTGAAGCGCAAGCAGCTCGGCTGTGCCGATGACGCTTTCGAGCCGGTCCATCGGGTTCTCCTGCTGGTAGCGGCTCAGGACCTCGGCCTCGTCCGGCACGGACGGGTAGCCGAGCCGGAGCTTCATCAAAAAACGGTCGAGCTGGGCTTCCGGGAGCGGGAAGGTGCCCTCCAGCTCGATGGGGTTCTGGGTGGCCATCAGGAGGAAGGGCCGGGGCAAAGCGACGGTCTTCCAGTCGACGGTCACCTGGCGCTCCTGCATGCTCTCGAGCAGGCAGGACTGGGTGCGCGGCATGGCGCGGTTGATCTCGTCCACCAGCACCACGTTGGCCACCACCGGGCCCGGCCGGAACTCGAACTCCGACAGTTTCTGATTAAAGAAGTGCAGGCCCACCACGTCGGAGGGCAGAAGGTCGGGGGTGCACTGGATGCGTTTGAAGCTGCCGTCGAGGGAGCGGGCCGTGGCCCGCGCCAGCAGGGTCTTGCCCAGGCCGGGCACGTCCTCGATCAGCACGTGCCCCTCGCAGAGCAGGGCGATGAAGATCCGCTCGACGACCTCGGAGCGCCCGATGATGGCCCGTCCCACGTTCGATGTGAATCGTTCCGCTGCGGCTTGGATGTCCGGTGTTTCGTGATCGGGCATGCTCAGCTTTTCCTCCACGTTTTTGAACCGTTTTTAGCGCCTATGTGTCGCACATCCTGCCAGGTCGACTCAAGAAGTTTGACGATGTCGCCGCCCGGTCTGCGGCCCCCGTAGCGGACTTCGGTGTAATGATCGGTGATCAGCGCCAGCTTGGCGCGGGCCTCCGGCAGCCGCTCGCAGAGCCGCCCGAGAAACTCATGGGGGGTCTGGTGGCGCCGCCGCGGGCATCCGCCGGCGGCGGACCAGGCGAGCAGGCGGCGGTACAGGCGCCGCACGGCGGCGGCTTCCTCCGGCAGCGGATCCGCCGCCCCCCTTCGGCCGAGCGCATAGCCCAGCCACGCGAACCAACCCCTCATTCTACGGAGCACCCGGCGCAGGAGGCGCCGCAGGTCCTGCCGCCAGGCCCCCCGCAGCGTCTCGACCTCGGCGCCGTCCGGATCGTTCATCTGCCGGCGCAGCCAGGCGGCGACCTGGGAGGCCATGCGCCACAGGCACACGCCGAACAGCACGACCCAGAAGGCGGCAACGATGAATGCGGCGATGCGGCGCACGTAGTCCGGGATTTGCAGAAGATCGGCGACGGCGGAGGGGTCCCGGGGGGCGGACCCGGCGCCGCCGCCCGCGGGGTAGGGCTTGATCTCGGGCTGAGGGATCAGGCGGGCCAGAAACGCGATGAACCGCACGACCCAATCCACCATGGCGTCCCACAGCGCCTGAAGGGCGTCGAGAACGATTTTCAACGCCTCGGGGGTGACGGCCGCCGTCAGCAGCAGGCCGACCGCCAGGACCAGGGCGGCGTTGCAAACAAGGGCGATGAGCCAGCGTGCCCGCGCCGGGCCCTGCAGCCAACCGCCGGCGTCGGCGCCCCGGGCCGCGGCCATCCCCAGCAGGAAAAAAGCGAAAAAGGCGAACGCCAACGCCGCCGGGGCCGGGAGCGTGGCATCCCACTGCACGGCGCAGAAGAAAATAAGAAGCAGGATCGGCAGGCCGAACTGAAACTCGCTCAGGAGCCGATCGAACCCGACCCGCACGGCCGCCAAGCGCAGTCCGGCGACCCAGGTCCCGACAGCGGCCAGGGCGGTGAGCTGGGTCGGGTTCGGCGCGCCCTGCCGCTGGAAAAGGCGGCCGATCGGGCCGGCAACCCAAGCGGGCTCCGGCAGGGGGTCGAGCGGGAAAGTCGAAAACGCGGTCAAAAGCAGCGTCCAGACCACTCCCCCGGCAATGCCGGCGGAAAGGCGCAGGGGCGGGGAGAGGGTCCGCGTGAACCGCCACAGGACGAATGCCAGCGGGAGGCCGAGCAACAGCCGGAGAACGGGCAGCGCGTCCGGCGAGGCGCGGGCTTCCAGGAGCCACAGTCCGCCGGCCATCCAGCAGGCCTCCATGCCGCCCGCGAACAGGGCCCCCATGCCCCGTGGCAGGGCCTGGTTCATGCCGGCGGGCCTCCGGCCAGGTCGCCAACGTTTTGGATCCGGCGCCATCTGACATCCGGCGGCAGGTTGGGCTCGCCCTGCCCGCCGACGAGCAGCACCAGCAGCCGGAACCCTGCAGCCCTCAAGTCGGCCAGTTGTTCCGGGAAGCGTTCCGGCAGCCGCCCAATAATGAAGATCAGCGTCGTGCCCGCATTGAGCCGCCCTTTCTGGCTTTCCAGAAAAGCCGCCGCAGGGCCGCTGCTGCGGCCGGTGACCTTGGCCAGGGCTTCGAGGACCTCGGTGACGCGGCCCCGGCCGGCCCCGGGTGCGATGACGGCCGGCTGGCCGGTGTCCGCCAGGCGCGTGTTCACGAAAAGCCCCACCGGGCTGCCGCGCTCGCAGAGCGCGGCGGCGATGGAGCCGGCCGCGCTGATCCCCAGCTCGAAATCGCCCTCGGCGAGAACGCCGTTGTCCCGGAAACTCTCCACGGCCAGGACCATGGCCACGTTGAAAGAGGTGGTGGCGTCCAGCACCTTCACTTGGAGGTCGCCGCGGCGGGCCGTGGCCTTCCAGTGAATGGACTTGAGCTCGTCGCCGTGAACGTACTCCCGCACGCCGACGGCGCGGGTGGGGTCGCGGAAAAGGCGCCGGTCGGCCCGGGCCGCGCCCATGGGGTAGAGCGACGGGACGAGGCGGGTGTCGACCGGGAAAATCTGCGGGTAGACGATGACGTGCTCGGCGCTCCCGGCGCGGCGCGAACGGGAATAAAGGCCGAGAAAGTCGCCCGAGGTGATCTCCAGCGGGCCGATGGGGTAATAGCCGCGGCGCACGCCGGTCAGCCTGAGCTTCCAGGTGATGCCGCGGTACCAGAGCAGGGAGGCCGATCGACGGATGGTTTCCGAACCGGTCCGGCCGGCCGGTTCGTCCAAACGAAACCCCGCCGGCAGGTCGCTTTCGAGCTGCACCCAGGGCAGGGGCAAGGGCTTGCGGTTGAACAGCCGCAAGGTGCAGGCGATGGGATCGCCCGGGAAAAAGCGCGTGCCGTTGAGTTGCCGCTCGGCCCGGACCCCGGCCAGGCAGAGCCGGTTCCAGAGCCGGGCCAGGCCGGCGGTGGACAGGAAAAGGCCGGCCGCAAGCAGGATCCCCGCCTGGGAATACCAAGCGGCCAGAACGAACACGGCCGCCAAAACAACCAGTCCGGGAGTCTTCAAAAGGTTGCCCGCAGCCGTGGTGAATTCTCTTGTCTGACCCGAGAAATTGTCGTCACTCAATTTCGGCAAACCACATCCACTCCGCCTTCTCAGTCAAATGCGAAGAAGTCTTTTCCCCTTCCCCCTGCTAAAAAAAACCGCCGGCTTCCGGCCGGCGGTTTTTTATTTGAAAAAGTCCGGGCTCAGGAACGCCGGGTCGGGGTAGGTGTAGAACCCTTTGCCGCTCTTGACGCCCAGCTCGCCGCGGTCGATCATCTCCTTCAATGCCCGGGGCGGGTGGTCCTTGGGGTCCTTGGAGTCGTTGTAATAGACCATCTCGATGTCCCAGATCACGTCCAGGCCGACCTTGTCCATGAGGGCGAAGGGGCCTTCCTTCATGCGCGTGAAGATCATCCAGGCCCGGTCCACGTCCATGAAGTCCACGAACCCGTTGCCCCACATGTAA
>JALOPD010000496.1 GCA_025454075.1 Desulfobacterales bacterium
GGTGTTCAACACCAACCAGTGCCGGGACGTCCAGGACTGGTTCAACTGGTACGGGGAAAAATTCGACGCACCGGTGCTGGGCGTGCACACGTACCGCGGGGTCGGCGAGGTGACCGACAAGCACATCTACTCGATCGCCAAGCAGCTGGAAGCCCTGGTCCCGCCCCTGGAGAAGATCGCCGGCCGAAAATTCCAGTTGGATGACCTGAAGCGCACGGTGGCCTTGTCGCGCGAGTGCTCCGAGCTCTGGAAGAAAATCCTCGACACGGCCTCGGCCAAGCCGGCTCCGCTGACTTTTTTCGACGGCACGACGCTGATGGGCCCGGCCGTGGTGGGCCGCGGGACTCAGAAAGCCGTCGATGTCTACAAAATTCTTCTGGCCGAGTTGGAGGAGCGCATCCGCAAGGGGGAAGGTGCGCTCGAAAACGAAAAGTTCCGGATCTACTGGGACGGCATGCCGGTATGGGGACGGTTGAGCGCCCATTCCCAGCTCTTTGCGGCACTCAACGCCAACGTGCTCGCCTCCACCTACTGCAACAGCTGGATCTTCTCGGCCCTGGATCCGCAAGATCCCTTCAACAGCATGGCACGCGCCTACACCGAACTCTTCATCGTGCGCGCCGATGAGGCCAAAGAGGCCTACATCCGAAACATGCTCGACTTTTTCAGGGTGGACGGCGTCATTTACCATGACGCCAAAACCTGCCCCAACAACTCGAACTGCCGCTACGGCATGCCTCAGCGCCTGGAGAAGCAGACCGGCATTCCGAGCCTGACCATCAACGGCGACCTGAACGACCTGCGGATGATCTCCGACGAACAGACCAAGACCAACGTTGAGGCCTTCATCGAGCAGCTCCAGGAGCGGCGGCACGGTTAAGCGCCAAAAAGGCATGCCTCATTTGGCAATTATTCGAACCGGCGGGGGAGGGTATTCGCCGCAGCGCGGCGCCGCCAATTTTTCAGGCGATTCTGCCACGCCCCCAAGCCGTCTAGAGGAACTGCAGACAGGCAGAGACGATCGACGGCTTCGTGAGGGTCGGCCCCCCGGGGCTGTCCGAAACCATATGGAGCGGGCTTGCTGCCGTACGCAGGTGCATGGAAGGGATGGCGGCGCCGCGCTGCGGCGAATACCCTCCTCCGCCTGACATCGGATCGTGGTTTAGCATATAATCGAAAAATAGAACCTCGGCATTGCTACGAAGCCGGCAAGGAAGGAGCATGACATGCTGGAGTCCCTATTTCGACCCAAGGCCGTGGCCGTCATCGGCGCTTCGTCCAAGGAGCTTTCGATCGGTAACCGCGTGATCAGGAACCTCATCGATTTCGGCTTCCGGGGCAGCATCTACCCCATCAACCCAAGCGCGGACGAAATCCGCGGCATCAAGGCCTACAAATCGATCCTGGACTGCCCGGGCGAGGTCGACGTGGTCCACATGGTCATCCCCGCCAAGTTCGTGCCCCAGGCCGTGGAGGACTGCGGCCATAAGGGGGTCAAGCACATCATCATCAACTCGGGCGGTTTCGGCGAAACCGGCGCCGAGGGGGCCGCCATCGAAAAGGACTTCCTGGAACGCGCACGGCGCTACGGCATCCGCATCCTGGGGCCGAACTGCCAGGGCGTCATCAACACCGACGCCGAGATCCGCGCTTACTGCAACTTCACTTTCACGAAACCGGACCCGGGCTTCATCTCCATCGTCGCCCTGAGCGGCGGCGTGGCCGAAGTCATTCACCAAGCCTTCGCCCAGATGGGGGTGGGCACCCGCATCTACGCCTCCAACGGCAACGCCGTGGACGTGACCATCCCTGAAATCATGAGCTACCTGGGGGAGGACGAGGGCACCCGCGTCATCGTGACCTACGTCGAAGGCCTGCGCGACCCGGCCAATTTCATGAAGACCGCCGCCGCGGTCGCCGCGCGCAAGCCCATCCTGGCCATGAAGGCCGGCCGCACCAAGGAGGGCGCCAAGGCCGCGGCCTCCCACACCGGCGGCCTCGCCAAGGAGGACATCGCCACTGACCTGATCTTTAAGAAAGCCGGCGTACTCTCCTTCCGCGACGAGGGCCACCTGATCCAGGCCGCCGCCGCCTTCGCCACCCAGCCGATCCCCCGGGGCAACCGAATCGGCATCATCACGAACACCGGCGGTCCGGCGGTCATCGCGACCGATGTGCTGGTCGCCGCCGGCTGCTCACTGCCCCCGCTCTCGGAGCCGACCCGCGCCCTGCTCAAGGAGAAGCTCTACCCCGAGGCCTCGATCGGCAACCCGGTGGATGTGCTCGCCACCGGCACGGCCCAGCACTACCGGGCCTGCATGGACGCCATGATGGCGGACGACAGCTTCGACGGCGTCTTCGTCAACTTCGTGACCCCGTTCTTCGTGGACAACGAAAGCATCGCCCGCGAGATCGTGGCCGTCAGCCAGCAGCGCCGCAAGCCGCTGGTCTGCAATCTCATGACCGACAAGCAGCAATGGTCGGAAGTCGTCCGCATCCTGCGCGAGGGCGGGGTTCCGTGCTACCCGCTGCCCGGCGAAGCGGCCCGAGCCATGGCGGCCCTGGTGCACTACCACGCCATCCGCAGCCGCGAAACCGCCGAGGCCCAGACGTTCGCCGACGTCCAGCCGGACAAGGCCCGCAAGATCATGGCCAAGGCCCGTGCGGCCGGCCGCGCGCAGTTGGCGGCGGCGGAAGTCTACGGCATCCTCGACGCCTACAAGATACCGACCGCCAAGTGGCGCCTGGCGGCCGGTCCGG
>JALOPD010000497.1 GCA_025454075.1 Desulfobacterales bacterium
GGTGACCACGCATCGCCATTCCCAGAAAACGGCGCTTCACTTCGGGCTGAGGGACTGCGCGCTGTTCTTGGGGTTGATCCCGGCGGCGGCGGAATTCAAGGGATTGGGCGGCCGCCCGGGAGATCGCGGCAGCATGCTGGTCCAGTTCCGGTATTTGACTGCGCCGGCCGCGGCTCCGATCCATCCCCCGGACGCCCATCGCGCCATGATCGCCGCCATTTTTGACAACCTGGGGCGCGCCGTGGACCTGACCGCACCCCCGCCGGGGGCCGAGCGGCCGCCCGCCGCGGAAACCGGCATTACCGTCACGCTCAGCCGGTCGTTGAATCTGGCGCGGATTCGAATCGACCGCTACGGCCGCAATGCCCTGGAGTTTCTGGGCGGGCAGGTCAGGTCGCTGTGCCGCCAGAAGTGGGATGTCATCCATCTGATGCTCGACCTGTCGGACCCCGCCACCGCGCATTTCGGCGCGCGCTTCGAGGAGCTGGGGTTTTTCTTCGCCGGGGTGCTGCCCAGCGGGCTTCCCGGCGGCGACGCGCTGATCCTGCAATACCTGAACAACTTCGCCGTGGCCTACGAATCCCTCCGGACGGAATCGGAGTTCGCTGCGCGGCTGGCGGCCTACATCCGACAGCGCGACCCGTCCCTCTCGTAACGCGGGCTTTTCCCGATGCTCCCGCTGCAGCGGGGCGGGTGCCGTCAGCGGCTGGCGCTGGTCACGTAGAAGTCGTCGATGACCCCCTTCCACTTCAGGTCGCGGCCGAATTCGCGCGCGGACTGCGGATCGGGGAACGGCGCGATGCGCAC
Source organism: Desulfobacterales bacterium (assembly GCA_025454075.1). The sequence goes on from JALOPD010000497.1 coordinate 808, forward strand.
CTGGTACCAGGTCTTTCCGCTGCCCGCGGTTTCGATCCAGTAGGCCTTGAGTCCTTTTTTCTTCAGATCCTCCACCAGCTTCAGCGCATAGTCCTGTCTCAGATAGGCGGCCACCTGCAGCGCGAACTGGTCAGGGGCGGCGGACGCGGGGCCGGAAGGAAGGGCGGCGAAGGGCGGCGCGCCCGGTGCGGGCTCGGGGGCGTCGGCCTCGTTCAACACCACCCACCCGATGCCGACGACGGCGATCGCCGCGGCGCCCAGGATCACGGCCGGCGCGAGCGCCCGGCGCAGCCCTGCCGACCGCAGGAGGCCCTGCAGCCGCCCGGTCGCGATGCAGCTCCACTGCCGGAGCCGGCCGGCGAGCGACTCCAGGCCCGCGGCGACCGGCCGGGCCAGCGCGCTCATCCACACCCGGAACCGGGGGGGCCCCGAAATCAGGGATCCGCGCGCGTCCTCCTCCTCGTCGTCGGCCCCGGCGCCCGCGCCGTCCATCCGGAAGGCCGCATCCTCATCCTCGGCCGGCGGCGAGGCTTCGAATTCCGCCGGCTCATCGTCCGGCACAGGCAGGGGCGACCGCGCCGGGGCCGGACCGGCGGCGCCGGCCCGGCGGGGCGCCGGCCGGGACCATTCGTCGCTGCGGCCCTGCTTGCGGAAGAGCCGCTCGAGCTCGGCGCAGAACTCCGCCGGGGCCCCGCCGTCCGCGCCGCAGGCCCGACGATAGGTCTGAAGCGCCGGATAGTCGGTGCGCTCCGCCGCCAGGCAGAGCCGCGCCACGGCCATCTGGATGGCGGCGTGGCGCGGGTGGGCGTCGGCGAGCCGGTCGGCGAGGTCCTGGCGGTCCTCGCGCAGCGCTCCCTGCCGTTCGGCCTCGCGCACCCAATGTTCGGCGACCTCTTCGTCTTCCGGACGGGCGTGGAGGTATCGGGCGATGAAGTCCTCGGCAGCGGCGTCGAGCCGGTTTTCGGACAGGTAGTGCCGGGCGATGCGGCCGGCCAGCGGCAGCATCATCCGTCGCCGGGTGCCCGGCGATACCCATGCGCCGTCGAGCAGGCCCAATGCCCGCTGGAACGCAGTCTCCGCCTCGCGTTTCAGGCCGTCGCGCTCGGCCCGTTCCGCCCGGCGCATCAACCGCTGCACCCGTCCCAGCCCCAATCGGTCTGAGGCCCAGGCGACCGCGGCAACCCCCGCCGCCAGCAGGCCGGCCGCCAGCACGGGCGCCGCCGCGACGCTCACCGCGGGCTGGAGAAGCGAAAGGACCCAGAAACTTCCGAGTCCGGCGACCAGCACCGCGCCCCACAGGCACAGCGACAGGCGGCGCAGCAGATGAAGGATCATAGGGTCACCGCCTCACTGGCCGCCGCCGGTGGGGCGAGGTTCACGGCCGTCGAACGCCGGCGCGATCGCCTCCATCTGCCCTCCCCGCAGGGCGACCTCGATGCCGCGAGGGCCCCACGGGACGGCCGGATGCCCGGTGGTCGGATTCAGCTGGAGAAACCGGATATCGGCGGGCACCACAAACTCCCGGCGCGGCGCGCCCTCGGTGGCCCGGCGCATGAAGTCGACCCAGATCGGCGCGGCGCCCCGGCCGCCGGTGATCCCGCGCCCCTGGGCATCGCGCATGCTCATCCCGCGGTCGAAACCGACCCACACGCACACGCTCAGGGTCGGCGTGAACGCGGTGAACCAGGCATCGTTGAAATCGTCGGTGGTTCCGGTCTTTCCGGCCGCGGGCAGCTGAAATCCCATCTGCCGTACGATGGCCCCGGTGCCCTCGTCGAGGACCGCGCGCAGCATGTCGACCAGCTGAAAGGCGACGGAGGCGTCCAGTGTCCGGCGGCCGCTCAGGATGCGCTCCTCCAGGATGCGGCCGGAGGAATCCTCCACCCGCCGGATCCAGAAGGGCTCGTGCCGGATGCCGCCCGTCGCCAGGGTGGCATAGGCCGCGGCCAT
>JALOPD010000151.1 GCA_025454075.1 Desulfobacterales bacterium
TCCCTACAACGCCAAGTATGACAACATCGCCGTCACCGGCTTTCCCATGTGGGACATCGAAACCGCCCTGAGGCGGTTCATCAAGGCCAGGCGCGTCGTCATCATCGCCGATGCCTGCCATGCGGCCGGCGTCGGCCAGGCCTTCGACATCGCCGTCCGGGCGGACCGCGGGCTGCAGGTCAACCCGATCAACTCCGGCCTCCAGAACCTGACCGAAATCGGCGAGGGGGTCTGCGTGATCAGCGCCTCCCGGGACAGGGAGTTTTCGCAGGAGGGGCGCGAGTGGGGCGGCGGCCACGGCGTGTTCAGCTACTATATGATCGAGGGGCTGAAGGGGGCGGCGGACTTCGACAAGAGCGGCTCGGTGAGCGTCGGCGAGATTACCGTCTATGTCTCCCAGGAGGTGCGCCGGGCCACCCGCAACTCCCAAAACCCGATCGTGGCCGGGCGGTTCGACCCGTCGCTCGTGATCGGCAAATGAGTCCGGCCGGCATGAAATGGGGGGTCTCGGATTGGAAAGGCCATCCCCTCCAGACCCGGCCTCAGGATCGATAAAGCTGCGCGAGGTAGGCGGCGGCCGAATCGTCCCAGGAGAAACGCGCAGCCGAGGCATTGCGGCGGATGCCCTGCCATCGCTCCGGCTGCGCCTGCCTCAGTTCCATCGCCTGCAGGCAGACGGACACGAAGTGGCCCGCCTGCTCTGCAACCGTGCCGCCCTCGAAGCAAAATCCGTTGACTCCGTGCGCGACCGTGTCCTTCAGACCACCTGTGCGGTGGACCACACACGGCTGGCCGTCGCGCATCGCCAGCATCTGGCTGATCCCGCAGGGCTCAAAGGAGCTGGGCATGACGAAGAGGTCGCCGTTGGCGTAGAGGGCTCGAGCCGCTTCGTCGGAGTAGCCGTTCAGGAAAATGAAGTTGCGGAACCGCACGCCGGTTTCGATCAGGAACTGCTCATAGCCGGCATCCCCTGTCCCCAGCAGGAGGAAGATCCCCCGGGGGCCGAGGCCCTCCAGCAGTGCGTGCAGCGCCGGCGAGCCGTTTGTTGCGGGTGCCTTCAGGAGAAGGAGCTTCTGCTCGACCACCCGGGTGACCGCGGTCAGCACGGTGGCCGGCCGACCCGGCAGGGCGCCGCATTCGGCCAGCCGGCTGTGGGCCGCGAAATGCGCCGGCGCCGGCGCACGCTTCGCCCAGCCGAGGGCCGTTTCTTGCAAAAGGCGGCAAAGGTCCCGGAAACCCAGCGCGCCCGGCCCGCGATCTTTCGGGTAGCGGCAGCCGTTCAGAATTCCGAACAACCGACCCTGCGCTCGTGCCGCCAGCAGGTCGGCTTCGAGCCCTTCTCCGCCGAAAAAACCCGGCGGCGCGCTCGGCCTGCAGATCTCCTCGGCATAGGAGGGCGAAACCGTGTGAACGGCATCCGCCAGACGGATGCCCGCTGCCATGGGGTTCACGCAGTTCGGCCAGCGCGGGTCCGCAATTTCGTGGCGCGGCAACACCAGGTGAGGATACCAAGCCGCCAGTGACGATGGGCTGCCTTCGAACGGCCGGATGCCCTGAAACGCCAGGTTGTGGATGGAAAAGACGCAGCGCACGCCGCCCAGGTCCCGGTAGCCGCTGCCGTAGCGGCGCAAAATCATAAGAAACGCCGCGTGCCAGTCGTGCAGGTGCAAAACGTCCACGGTGCCGAAGGCGTGCTTCTTGAAGGCTTCGGCCACTGCTGCTCCGAAAAAGGCAAAGCGGGTGGCATCTGTGGCGAACGGTGCTTCGGCGGGGTCGGTGCAATATATTCCGCTCGGCTTGAAGCCCTCGGCAGACGGCGCGAAGATCGTGTGATCGATGACGTAGTGGCGCACTCTCTCGCCGGTATCGGACGCCGGTTTTACCGAATGCAGGGCGGCCTGATGATCGACCCCGAAAAACCGGAACGAGAGCATGCCTGCTGCCGATGCTTCATGCCGACGGTGAAGAAACCCGTAAGAGGGCGTCACCACGGATACCGAGCAGCCTTTCCGGGCCAACGCCGGCGGCACTTCGCCGATGACATCCCCCAACCCGCCCACCTTGCCGCCGGACAGTGCGCCGTTCTCGGCGGATATCATCAGGATGTGCATAGCAGACCCGGTGCTATTTCTTTTTGGGCGCCGCCGGGGCCTTGGGCGCCTCCTTGACCTCGACCTTCGCCGCCTGCATGGTGTAGAAAATCGTCACCTTGGAACCCACCTTGAGGTCGCCTGAAACAGCGGTGGCCTTGTCGCGGGCGATCTCCCATTTCTCGTTGCCTTTCTGCACCACGATCGCGTCATCTCTTACTTCCAGCACCGGCCCCGTTACCTGGTATTGCGCCGCACCTGCAAGCGCGACCGTTGACAAGAAGAAAACGGCACACAGGGTCAGAACACTCTTTTTCATGCGGCATCCTCCGTTTTTTGAAAGACCTTGTTCATTTCGGCCTTGAACGCCGACAGCAGCGTCAGGGCCGGCTCCCGGCGGACCTTGGTCGAGAAGGCCGCCTCGAGGCTCTCATAATACCACTTCTGTTTTTCCCGGGGGCGGTTGAAGCGCTCCCAGAACGTCGCCCCATCGCTTTCGAGCCCCTCGCGGATGGCGCGGATGTTGTCAAGCTTGTCGGCCAGGGCGACCAGCAGGACATCGTCGCTCGCCTGGTCCCCGAGGTACCGGATGGTGTGCGCTTTGCGGTCCTCCCACGGCGCCCGCTTGTCGGGTTCCGACAGGGCGACGACAAGCTCCGCCACCTCCCGGCCGAAACGGGACCGGATCTCGTCGACCGTGACGGGCGTGTCCTCGAGCACGTCGTGAAGCAGCGCGGCAATGACCGTGTGCTCGGGGCATTCGAGCCGGATCAACCACCCGGCAACGGCCAGCGGGTGAACCACATAAGGGATTTCCGTGCCCTTGCGGACCTGTTGGTGGTGGGCCCTCGCGGCCAGCTCGATGGCATCGTAGAGCCTCGGGCTGTATCGTCTGGCGTGTTGCGGCATGCGCTCCGAGCCCCTGAATGGTTTCTGGAGTCGCCCTACCGAAATTCATCGATAGGAGGTGCAGGCATGAATATAATAATTCCGGACCCACATCAACAGGGTTGCCATGCCGCACGGCGAAAGCGCCGGAATCCCCCGGCGAATCATCCCGGTGCGAATTCTTTTCTTTTCAGCATCCTATAACTCGGCTATGGTTAATTCTTTTTATAATTTTATCAATGGTGAGGGAGAAGCTGCGAATGTTGCTGTGGATTCTGTACCCGGTTTTCGGCTCCATCGCGGGCGTTCTGGCCGGCCTGCTCGGCGTCGGCGGCGGCGTTGTGATTGTTCCGATGCTGGTCTTTCTTTTCACCACTCAGGCATTTCCCCAGGAGCATATCATGCAGATGGCGCTCGGCACATCACTGGGCAGCATCATGTTCACTTCGGTCTCCAGCTTCCGGGCCCACCACAAACGCGGCGCGGTCAACTGGGACATCGTCAAGCGCATCACGCCCGGGATCCTCATCGGCACCTTCGGCGGCACGTGGGTGGCGGCCATGCTCTCGACGATTTTTCTCAAGGTGTTTTTCGCTTGTTTCCTCTATTATGTTGCGGCCCAGATGCTGCTGAACCTAAAGCCGCGACCGGCCCGGCAGCTCCCGAAGACGGCCGGAATTTTCGGCGTCGGCGGTGTCATCGGAGCGGTGTCAAGCCTGGTCGGGATCGGCGGTGGCTCCCTCTCGGTGCCGTTCATGTCCTGGTGCAACGTGCCGATGCACACGGCGATCGGGACCTCGGCCGCCATCGGCTTTCCGATTGCGGTCGCCGGGACGCTCGGCTACATCGTCAACGGGCTCTACGCAGCAGGGCTGCCGGCGTGGAACCTGGGGTATCTCAATCTCCCGGCACTTCTGGGGGTTGCGGTCTTCAGCATGCTCACCGCCCCCGTGGGGGCCGGGCTGGCCCACAAACTGCCGGTCATCGCCTTGAAGCGCGCGTTCGCTTTTTTCATCCTCTTCATTGCCACCCGCATGGTGTGGGGTATCTTGTGAGAAATCAACGCGGTTGGCGGCGCCGGAAAGTCTCCACACGAAAATTCGGGTTGTGCCTGCCGGGATTCTTGGCTATAGTGCCCGTTCGTCAAGGGACGACCCGTCGCGCCGCCATGTATCCGGAACAAACCTTCAAACCTTATAGATGGATTCAATTACCACCCAGATAGTCATCATTCTTGCGCTGATCATCGCCAACGGCCTTTTCAGCATGGCGGAGATCGCCATCCTGTCCGCCCGCAAGGTTCGGCTTCAGCAGCGGGCCGATGAAGGCGACCCACGGGCCAAGATAGCCCTTGAGCTGTCCAGTTCCCCCAGCCAGTTCTTGTCCACGATCCAGATCGGCATCACGTTGGTCGGCATTCTCGCCGGCGCCTACGGAGGGGCGACGATTGCCGACAAACTGGCGCCGGAGCTCAACCGCATTGCCTGGATCGCGCCTCGCGGGGGCGCCGTCAGCCTGTTCGTCGTCGTTTTGGCCATCACCTTTCTGACCCTGATCATCGGCGAACTGGTCCCCAAGCAGATCGCTCTGCAGCATGCCGAGCGCATTTCGGCGGCGCTCGCGCCGGCCATGAAAACCCTGGCATGGGTGGCCTCCCCCCTGGTCCACCTGCTCAGCCTCTCGACCCAGCTGGTGCTGCGGCTTTTCGGCATCAAGCCGTCCGGGGAAACCTCCGTCACCGAAGAAGAGATCAAGATGATGATCGAACAGGGGACCCAGGAAGGGGTGTTCGAGCCCACCGAGCAGGAGATGGTCGAGCGCGTGTTCCGCCTGAGCGACCGCACCGTGAACGCCCTCATGACGCCCCGGCCGGACGTCGTCTGGCTTGATCTCAATGATTCGCCTGAGGAGATCCAAAACAAAATCACTTCCAACAGCCACACGCACTACCCGGTGGCGGAGGACCAGATAGACACCATCATCGGCATGGTGAACTCCAAGGACCTGCTCTCCCAAAACCTGAGCTGCCGGCCGATCGACCTGCGCTCGGTGCTGCGGCCGGCCCTGTTCATCCCCGAAACCATGTCGGCCCTGGATGTGCTCGAGCGGTTCAAGAAAAAGCGCACCCACGTGGCCCTCGTCATCGACGAGCACGGCGGGTTTCAGGGTTTGATCACCACCAGCGATGTCCTGGAGGCCATCGTCGGGGACATCCCCACCCCGGGCGAAGCCGAGGAAGCCGACGTCATCCGGCGCGAGGACGGCTCCTGGCTGGTGGACGGGAAGGTGCTGGCCGACGAACTGAAAGAGCTTTTGGACAGGGACGAGCTGCCCTTCGAGGATGAAAATCTTTACCAGACCCTGGGCGGACTGGTGATGGCTTTCCTGGACCGCATCCCCCGGTCGGGGGATCACTTCGACTGGAACGGCTTCCGCTTCGAAGTCGTGGACATGGACGGCCACCGGGTGGACAAGGTGATGATCAAACCCCTGGATCCGGAGCCCCCCGCCCTGCCTGAGGAGTGACGTCCGCCAAAGAGCGGCGCTTGTAAAGCCTCTCGGGTTGAACTATAAAGACGGCTTGCCGATAGCCGATCAATCAACCTGCCAACACAGAAAGGAGCGCTTCGATGGGAAGAAAAATTGTTTTGTTGGGTATGGCTGCCGTGGCCCTCGCAACCGTCCTGACGCTGACCCCCGGCTTTGCCCAGGACAAAGTCTACATCAACGGCTTTGACGCCGACTACCCGCCCTTCTCGTTCGTCGGCAAGGACGGCAAGCCCGCCGGCTTCGACATTGACGCCCTGGACTGGATCGCCAACGAGATGGGCTTCAAGGTCAAGCACCAGCCCACGGACTGGGCCGCCATCGTCCCGACCCTGCAGTCCAAGAAGATCGACGTGATCGCCTCGGGCATGAGCATCACCCCCGAGCGCCAGGCCGCCGTCAACTTCACCGCGCCTTACTGGACGGTCGTGCAGCTCCTGGTGGTGAAAAACGACTCCACGCTCACGGACAAGCAATGCCTGGAGCCCGGCCGCAAGATCGGCCTGCTGCGGGGTAGCGCCGAGTCCAAGTGGATGACCGAAAACCTGCTGAAAAAGGGCTACAGCTTCGAGCTGAAGGCCTACGACACGACGCCGCTCGCCATCGAAGACGTGGCCAACGGCCGGGCGGACTGCGCCGCCGTTTCGAACACGGCGCTCAAAAACGCCCAGGACAAGGGGCTGAAGGTCAAGACCATCGGCAGCTACGGACAGCCCGACACGAACTACGGCTATGCCGTGCGCAAGGACGACCCCGAGTTTCTAAACAAGCTGAACGAGGGTTGGAAAAAGCTCAAGGCGTCGCCCAAGTTCCAGGAACTCGTGAAGAAATGGGAACTCCGATAATTTGTCGGCGGTAGGGCGTGCCGCCGGTTGATTGCAGGTTCAACATGGACGGGAAGGCTGAGGAGCGGCTTCAGCCTTCCTCTCGTTTCGGGCTCACATGCACAGCGGTTTAGCGGCCATCATAGAAGGCCTCCCCTACATCCTCGGAGGGATCGGCGTCACCCTCACGGTCGTGGCCGGGGCGCTCGCCATGGGCCTGGCCTTGGGCCTTTTTCTCGCAGTGGCCCAGGTCTACGGCCGCCCCTGGCTCAAGCGGACCGTGGGGGTCTACGTCTGGTTTTTCCGGGGCATCCCGCTGCTGGTCCTGCTGTTCCTGATCTACTTCGGCATTCTCGCCGCACTGGAAATCGACCTGTCGCCGTTCACCATCGCCATTGTCGTCCTCGGGCTGATCAGCTCGGCCTACCAGTCCCAGATCCTGCGGGGGGCGATTCTTTCGGTGCCGGAGGGGCAGATGAAAGCCGCGCGCGCCATCGGCATGAGCGACGGCCGGGCGATCGCCTTCATCATCCTGCCCCAGGCGGTGCGCCTGGCGCTTCCCGGCTGGTCCAACGAGTTCACCGTCATCATGAAGGACTCCGCCGTGACCTATGCGCTTGGAGTCGCCGAGCTCATGGCCCGCACCAATCACACGGCATCGCGCACCTACCAGCATTTTTGGCTCTACCTCATGGTGGGGTTCATTTACATGCTGTTGACCTGGGTGGGGACCAAGGCCCTGCACATCCTGGAGGAGCGGGTGGCCATTTCGGGTTACACGCGGTGAGGGGGCCGAGCCGATGAACCGACCGGAACCGATCCTCAGACTGGAAAACATCCACAAGAGCTACGCCGGCCAGGAGGTGCTCAAGGGGGTGTCCCTCGAGCTTCACCGCGGCGACATCAAGGTGATCATCGGCCCCTCGGGCAGCGGCAAGAGCACGCTGCTGCACTGCATCAATTTCCTCGTGAGCTTCGAACAGGGGCGAGTCTGGCTGCACGAGTCGGAAATCGACCCGGCCGACAAGCCCCGGCTTTATGCCTACCGGCAGAAGGTCGGGATGATCTTCCAGGATTTCAACCTCTTCGACCATCTGACGGCGCTTGACAACGTGCAAATCGGCTTGGTGCGGGTCAGGAGAATACCCAAGCGCGAGGCCCGGGAGCGCGCCATGTCCGAGCTGGTCCGGGTCGGTTTGAGCGACCATGTCTTCAAGTACCCGGCGGAGCTTTCAGGGGGGCAGAAGCAGCGCGTGTCCATCGCCCGGGCCCTGGCCATGGACCCGGAAGTGATGCTGCTCGACGAGCCGACCTCGGCGCTGGACCCGGAGCTCATCGGCGAAGTCCATGCGGTGATCCGCGACCTCGCGGCCGGCGGCATGACGATGGCGCTGGTGACCCACGAGATCGGCTTCGCCGCGGCGCTGGCCAAAGAGATCCTCTTCATGGAAAACGGGCTCATCCTGGAGCAGGGGCCGCCCGCCGTCATTCTCACCAACGCGACCCTCGACCGCACGCGCGAGTTCTGCGCCAAGATCGCGCGGCTGCACACCGATGGCCGGGAGCCCGCTTGATCGGGATGGACCTGTCCTTCTACACTCAGGAAGTCGCGCCGGCCCTGCTGAGAGGCCTCTGGGTCAGCCTGGGCCTGATCCTGCCCTCGGCCGTGTTCGGCCTGGCCGCCGGGGTTCTCGCGGGAACCCTGCGGGTCTACGGCCGTCCCTTCTGGAAACGCGCGGCCGAGGTCTACGGCCTCCTGTTCCGCGGGTTCCCCCTGCTGGTGCAGCTTTACCTGTGGTATTTCGGTCTGCCCCAGCTGGGCATCTACCTGAGCCCCTATGCGGCGGCGGTGATCGGCTTCTCGCTTTGCAGCGGGGCCTACCACGCGGAGTACATTCGCGGGGCTCTGCGCTCCATCAAGCAGGGCCAGCTTCAGGCCGCGCGGGCGCTCGGGTTCAGCCGCACCCGGGCGGTGGTCTCCATCCTGCTGCCCCAGGCCATCCGCCGGGCGCTGCCCGGCTGCGGCAACGAACTGATCTACCTCATCAAGTA
>JALOPD010000152.1 GCA_025454075.1 Desulfobacterales bacterium
GAAGGGCAGGGCCTTGAGCTCGTTCAGCACGACCACGTTCTCGGCCGTCCCGAGGTTGTGGTACTTGTGCATCATCTCGGTGCCGGTCAGCAGGCCGTACACGTCCTGGAACAGCTTGGGGTAGTCCTTGCCCTCCGGCAGCGGGAAGGAGCCGTCCCCCTGGATGGCGATGCCCTTGAGGTTCTTGGCGCCCATCGCGGCACCGGCACCGAGGCGGCCGAAGTGGCGGTAGGTGTCGACGATGACGCAGGCCATGGCGGACAGGCTCTCGCCCGCCGGCCCGATGCGCAGGATGCTGCGGTGCCCGGCGCCGGGGAACATGCGCCGCAGGAGCTTGCCCGTGGCGTGGATGTCGAAGCCGCGCATGAAGTGCACGTCCTTGACCTCCATGTGGCGGGAGCCGATGGACAGGCAGCTCAAGGTGCGCGCCCGGCCGGTGACGACCAGGGCGTCGAGGTCGGCAAAGCGCAGGGCGAGGGCCGAGCGCCCGCCGCCGTGGCTCTCGGCGAACTGGTCGTGGTAAGGGGACTTGAACGCGTAGACCGTCTTGCTCATGAGCGGAAACAGGCCGGTCAGCGGCCCGATGGCGAAGACGAGCGGCTGGCCGGGGTCGTTCCAGGGCTTGTCCGGCAGCCCGAACTTCGAGAACAGAAGGGCGGCCAGCCCGCTTCCGCCCGCGTAGGCGTCGCGGCCTTCTATCGTCAGGATCTCGCCCTTTTCGGCCGTCAGGTCGACCCGCATCACGCGGAAATGGTCGCGGATCATGCGTCACCTCCCCCGGCCGCCTCTGCAGGGGCCGCTTCGCCGCCGATCTCCTTGTGTTCCAGGCAGTCGTGGGGGCAGAAGGGGACGCAGCGGCCGCAGTGGATGCACACGAACGGGTCGCCGTCCGGCGCCAGGTAGACGGCGTCCACCGGGCAGGCGCGGGCGCACTCCCCGCAGCGGATGCAGAGCTTCTTGCGCACGACCACCCCGCCGCCTCTGCGCTGCGAATAGGCGCCGGTGGGACAGGCGGCGGCGCAGGGCGCCGGGTCGCAGGCGAGGCAGGTCCGGGCCTCGAAGCCGGTGGACAGTCCGCCGGAGGAGGCGATGCGGATGCCGGCCGTGTTCCAGGAGAGGTTCTTGTGCACCTGGCGCGCGCACGCGAGCGAGCAGGAGTGGCAGCCGATGCAGCGTTCCATCCGAGGGGCCGTCAGAATTTTCACTTTGCCTCCTTCTCTGGGTTCAGCTCGCTTCCACCCATCCCTCGGAACTCCGACCCAATCCCATTTCGTCCGTTGGGTCGTTGGACGGGTGGTTGCGGCTCGCCGCGGCGGGTACCCCGCTCCGCCTGACATCGGCTGAAGTGGCACCTGTTTTATTGCCGGAGTAATAACTCCGACGCTGGCCCATCACTCCCAGCTCATCCCTCTGAATTCCGACTCATCACTCATCACTCGTTGCTCGTTCCTCGTTACTCGCCGCTCTCCCTCCGCATTTCCTTGTACAAATTGATCAACCCGTTCGTCGAGCTGTCGTGGCTTGCGACCGGGCGGTCGTCGCCGAGCTCGGGCAGGATTTTCCCGGCGAGCTGCTTGCCGAGCTCCACCCCCCACTGGTCGAAGCTGAAGATGTTCCAGATGACCCCCTGCACGAAGATCTTGTGCTCGTACATCGCGATCAGGCTGCCGAGCACGCGCGGGGTCAGCTTCTGAAACAAGATGGAATTGGTCGGCCGGTTGCCCTCGAACACCTTGTGGGGGGCGAGGCGCCGGATCTCCTCCTCGCGCTTGCCTTCCCGGCGCAGCTCGGCCGCGGCCTCCTCGGCCGTCTTGCCGTTCATCAGCGCCTCGGTCTGGGCGAAGAAATTGGACAGCAGGATGGGGTGATGGCGGCCGACGGGGTTGTGGCTCACCGCCGGCGCCAGGAAGTCGGCCGGGATCAGGCGCGTCCCCTGGTGGATCAGCTGGTAGAAGGCGTGCTGGCCGTTGGTGCCGGGCTCGCCCCAGATGACCGGGCCGGTGGCGTAGCCCACGCGGCGGCCGGCGCGGTCGACGGACTTCCCGTTGCTCTCCATGTTGCCCTGCTGAAAATAGGCGGGGAAGCGGTGCATGTACTGGTCGTAGGGAAGGATCGCCTCGGTTTCCGCGCCGAAAAAGTTCGTGTACCAGGTGCCGATCAGGGCGAGAATGACCGGGATGTTGCGCTCGAAGGGGGCCTCCCGGAAATGCCGATCCATCGCGTGGGCGCCGGCGAGCAGTTCCTCGAAGCGTTCGAAGCCCACGAAACAGGCGATGGAAAGCCCGATCGCCGACCACAGGGAGTAGCGGCCGCCGACCCAGTCCCAGAAGACGAACATGTTGTCGGGGTGGATGCCGAACTCCGCGACCTTGGCGGTGTTGGTGGAGATCGCCGCGAAGTGCCGGGCCACGTGCGCGGCGTCCTTGGCGCGTTTCAGGAACCACTCCCGCGCGCTGAAGGCGTTGGTCATGGTCTCCTGGGTCGTGAAGGTCTTGGAGGCGATCAGGAAGAGGGTGGTTTCCGGGTCGAGCGGCTTGAGCGTCTCGGCGATGTGGGTGCCGTCCACGTTGGAGACGAAGTGCACGGCAAGCCCCTCCCGGGCGTAAGGCCTTAGGCATTCCGTGACCATCACCGGGCCCAGGTCCGAGCCGCCGATGCCGATGTTGACGATGTCCGTGATCCGCTTGCCGGTGCAGCCCTTCCAGGCGCCCGAGCGCACCTGCTCCGCGAAGCCCTTCATTTTGGCAAGCACGGCGTTGACCTCGGGCATGACGTCCTTGCCGTTCTCGAAAACCGGGGTGTTCGCACGGTGGCGCAGGGCCGTGTGCAGCACCGCGCGGTGCTCGGTTTCGTTGATCCGGTCTCCGGCGAACATCCGGTCGATGGCGTCCCGCAGCCCGCAAGCCTCGGCCAGCTCCCGCAGCAGCGCGAGCGTCTCGGCCGTGACGCGGTTCTTGGAGTAATCCACCAGAATGTCGTCGAAGCGGATGGAGAAATCCCGGAAGCGCGCCGGGTCCTCCAAAAAAAGGCGCTTCATGTGCACGCGCTTCACGGCCTCGTGATGGGCGGCGAGCTTTTTCCAGGCGGCAGTGGCGGTGGGGTCGGTTTTGGTCAACATTACGGCTCCATCAGGCTGGGGGTATCGTCTAACGGCTCGGGTTAAAGAACCTGAGCCGGGTCGAGCGCACGAGAGCAGCATCCACGCGGCGATTTTCCCTCATCATCCGGCAGCGTGCGTCTCAGGTTTTTAAGTCGATGATCTCCATTCGGTTGTTGCGGTCGGGGTGCTTGCGGGACGGGCCTTCGGTCAGCACCATGTAACGGCCGGTCAGCTTCCGCTCTTCCCGCCAGCGGCGGCACCAGTCGATCCAGCGGTCCGGGTGGTCCTGTTCACACACCGGGAAGACCCCGTAGGAGAACATCAGGTCCCGGCAGGTTTTCTCCTGGGAGCTCACGGCGGTGATCCACACCGGCAGCCGGAAGCGGGCGATGCTGCGGGCCGTGCCGCCGCTGTGGGTGGGGACGATGACCGTGGCCGGGGTGATGCGCCGGATGGTGGCCTCGACGCTGGCGGCGATCAGCTCCTCGGCCTGGATCTCCTCGCCGTCGGCTATGACCTCCCCGGCGCAGACCGTGCCGAAGTCGGCGCGGTGGGATTCGGTGGCCGCCGCGATTCTCGCCAGCATGGCCACGGCGTCGACGGGGTGGCGGCCCATGGCCGACTCGCCCGAGAGCATGACGGCATCGGTCCCGTCGAGGATGGCGTTGGCGACGTCGGTCGCCTCGGCGCGCGTCGGCAGGCGGTTGGTGATCATGGACTCCAGCATCTGCGTGGCGGTGATCACCGGCTTGCACTTGAGGTTGGCCAGGCGCATCAGCCGTTTCTGGACGACAGCCATCTCTTCGATGGGGATCTCCACCCCGAGATCGCCGCGCGCCACCATGACGCCGTCGGCGGCGTCCATGATCTCGTCGATGCGTTTGAGGGCGCCGGAGCGCTCGATCTTGGCGATGACCATGGGGCGGTATCCCAGCTCGGCCGCGGCGGCGCGTACGGCCGCGATGTCGGCAGCCCGGTCCACAAAGGACTGGCTGACGGCATCCACCCCGTGCTGCAGGGCGAACTCCAGGCACTTGCGATCGTGCTCCGTGAAGGCGCTGATGCCGAGGTCGATCCCGGGCAGGTTGACCCCCTTGCGCGACCGCAGCTCGCCCCCCACCTGGACGCGGCAGACGACGTCGGGCCCCTCGATCCGAACGACCGCGAGCTCGATGTAGCCGTCGTTGAGGAACAGCCGGTCGCCCGGACGGACCGACGCGGGCAGCTGCGGAAAGCGGACCGTCACGCGCTGCCGCGTGCCGAGGATCTCCTCCGTCGTCAGGGTGAAGGTTTCGCCGGGCGAGAGCTGGACCGGCTCCTCGACGAAATGGCCGATGCGCATTTTTGGCCCCGGCAGATCGGCCATGACGGCCACCCGCCGGCCTCCGGCCTCGGCCGCGGCCCGGACCCGGGCGATGGTCCCCGCATGGCCGGAGAAATCGCCGTGGGAGAAATTGAGGCGTACGACATTCATGCCGGCCAGGATCAGCTGCCGGAGCACCTCCGGTGAATCCGACGCCGGGCCGATGGTGGCGACGATCTTGGTCTTGTTGAGGGGAAATGTCACGGGCTCCTCCTCGGCCGGCGGATGGCTTTTGACGAGTGGGTAAGGCGCTATATCACCGCAAAGACGCAAAGGCCTCAGGAACCAAGGTCCAGGTAGTCATGGATGCCCGCCCCGAAGCGGGCCTTGAAGGCGTTGTCCACCTTCTGGACGGGGTTGGCGCCTAAAAACTTGAGCAGGGAGCCGAGCTTTTCGGCGCGGGTTTTGCGCTCCGGGATCTCTTTCAGTCGGGGGATCTCCTCCTCGATCTCGAAGTATCTCAACTTGTCCTTGAGGGGCAGCTGCCAGAACAGGAGAAACCCCCGTTCGGGGAAGTCCACGCCGATCAGGCCGTAGCAGTAGCGCATGAAGGTCTTCTCCAGCCGCAGGCGGACATCGACGAGCGCCTGCTTCGCCGCGGCGAGATCCGCCGGGCGGCAGGGCTTGCCCACCAGCTCGAAATACATCTTGATCTTGGGCTCGGTCCCCGACGGCCGCACGGTGACGCGCAGGCCGGTCGTCTCGGGCACGTTATGGAGGCGGAAGACGATGACGTTGCGGGCGGAGGTGTCGGTTTCGGACAGGTGCGGCTGGGGCGCGCCCTGCCAGCGGTCGATCTTTTCGGCCACGCTGAAATCCCCGAAGCGCTCTACGGCCCGGTCGCGGAAGTGGTCCATGATGGCTGCGATCTGCTCCATGCCCTTGGCGCCCAGCAGCCGGATTTCGGTCAGGTAGTTGTGGCAGTAGCCGTAGGCCGAGTAGATCTCCTCGAGGGCGTCCACCAGGGTCCGGCCGCGCTGTTTGAGCTGGGCCGCATACTCGGCGATCCAGACCGCGGCGCCGGCGGCGTCCTTGTCGCGGGCATAGGTGCCCGTGAGGTAGCCGTGGCTTTCCTCGCAGCCGAAGATGAAGTCCGACCCGCGGCCGGCGGATTCCAGCTTGTTCATCTCCTCGGCCACGTACTTGAAGCCGACCAGCAAATCGCCGACGCACGTGATGTGGTTCACGCGGGCCATCTGGTCGATCAGGGCGGTGGTGACGTCCGTCTTGACGATCACCCGCTGCGGGGTCAGGCGGCCCGCGGCGCGCAGCCGGTCGATGGCGTAGTTGGCCAGGATGATGGCGATCTCGTTGCCGGTCAGGAAGAGCCACTGCCCGCGGTGGTTTACCATGATGCCGATGCGGTCCGCATCCGGGTCGGTGCTGAGCAGGATGTCGGCCCCGGCCTGCTGCGCCAGCGGCAGGGAGGCGCTGAAGGATTCCACCACCTCCGGGTTGGGGATGTTGAACGTCACCTTTTCGAACGCCCCGCTCAGGTTGGAGGTCGCCGGGCACAGGGTTACGTCGAAACCCAGGCGTTTGAGCACCGGGTAGACCGTGGTGATCCCGGTGCCGTGCAGCGGCGAGTAGAAGATTTTCAGGCCGCGCTCCCCGGAGAGGGACACCCCGCAAGCCGCGTCCTCGTAGGTCCGGTCGATCTCCTCCCCGAGGATGACCACCAGGCCCCGGCGGCGGGCCTCGTCAAAGGGCAGGTGCCGGATCGCCTCGACGTTGCCGGTGACCTCGTCCACCAGCGCCTGGTCGTGCGGCGGGATGAGCTGGCCGCCGAACTCGTCGTAGACCTTTTTGCCGTTGTCGGGGGGCAGGTTGTGGCTGGCGCTGAACATGTCGCCGGCGATGGCCTTGAGGTGGCGGATGGCGAAGGAGAGCTCGGGCGTGCTGCGCACGCCTTCGAAGAGGTAGCTCTTGATGCCGTTGGCGGCGTAGACTTCGGCCGCGGCGCGGGCCAGCCTCCAGCCGTCGAGGTCCTTCACCGGGTTGGGGATCTCGTCGGAGTAGATCCCCTTGAGGCGGTACTTGCGGACGTCGAAGGTCATGACGACGCCCCGGCGCTTGGCCTCCTCGCCGTAGATTCTCAAGAGATACTGGGAATGACCCTGGGCCGAGGCCTGGATGGTCCAGGCGTTGATGCGGTTGGGGCCGATGCCGACCGGCCCGCGGCGGCCGCCGGTGCCGAAGGGGATCACCTGGTAAAAGGAGTCCAGCAGCACGTCCCATTTGCCGGCCTCGATCAGGTAGCGGATCTGGGGGGCGTACTCGGCAAAGGCGGGTTCGGTCAGCCAGGTCTGCAGGTTGGCCAGGGCGGCGGATTTAACCTTTTCGGAAACGTCCAGTTGCGACATTCCGTCTTTGGCGGTCGTGATCAGGTCCATGGGGGCTGCTTCGCTCCTTATCGTCTTTGGGTCGTCGGCGCTGGCGGGGGCATGCACACCCGTCATTCTTTCACGTTACTTTTTCTTTTTCAACTGGTCCGCGACCGCCTGGGCCGCTTTTTTCGCCGCTTCCGGGTCTCCCAGGTAGTAGCTGCGCAGGGGTCTCAGGTCGTCGCCCAGCTCGTAGACCAGGGGGATGCCGGTCGGTATGTTGAGCTCCAGGATGTCCTTTTCGGAGATCTGGTCCAGGTATTTCACCAGGGCCCGCAGGCTGTTGCCGTGGGCGGCGATGACGACGCGCTTGCCGGATTTCACGGCCGGTGCGATGGCGTCGTGCCAGTGGGGCAGAAACCGCTCGACGGTGTCCTTCAGGCACTCCGTCAACGGGAGTTCCTGCGGCCCCAACCCCTGGTAGCGGGGGTCGTGGCCGGGGAAGCGCGGGTCGTCGGCCGTGAGCGCCGGCGGGCGGATGTCGTAGCTGCGGCGCCACAGCATCACCTGGTCCATGCCGTGGCGCTCCGCGGTTTCGGCCTTGTTCAACCCCTGCAGCGCGCCGTAGTGCCGCTCGTTGAGACGCCAGTTGAGGTGCACCGGGATCCACATCAAGTCCATCTGCTCCAGCGCGAGCCAGAGGGTCTTGATGGCGCGGCTCAGGACCGAGGTGAACGCCACGTCGAACACGTAGCCTTCCTTCTTCAGGATGCGCCCGGCCTCGACGGCCTCCTGGGCGCCTTTTTCCGTCAGCCCGACGTCGGTCCATCCGGTGAAACGGTTTTCCTTGTTCCACAGGCTTTCGCCGTGACGCAGCAGCACCAGTTTCTTCATACCTGCCCCCTTTTTTCAGCCGCCGGCCGGCCCGGAACCCCGCCCGCCCGCTTTTTGGATGCCGGTTGACTTATCGGCCTGTTGTGCTAAATTTTCTTGATTAATCAAGCATTATCGAATCCTGGTGGTGATTGTCAATCCTGCGGTCGTCATCATGGGGTTGTTCTTGACGTTTCAGCCGCGGCCCGCTCCCCATTCCGCGCAACGGAGTTCATCCAGATGGCAGTCGACCCGCTACCCGGCAAAGAACCGGTCAGCGCCGCCTCGAAGGAGAGAGGGCCGCTTATTCCGGCCTTTCTGAACCCCTTCGGCCGCTTCGGCATCCAGCTCAACAACACCCTGGGTGCCATGGCGATATTCCTGGCGCGGGCGTTCATCCAGATCTTTCACTGGAAGCAGATCCCCGAGATCGTGAACCAGGTCTATTTCATCGGCGCCAAGTCGGCGAGCATCGTGGCGCTGGTGGGCTTTTTCACGGGCATGGTGCTCGGCCTGCAGCTGTACTACGTCATGAACAAGTTCGGCGCGGTCGGGTTCCTGGGGACGGCGGTGGCCCTTTCACTGATCCGGGAGCTGGGCCCCGTGCTGGCGGCGATCATGATCACCGCCCGGGCGGGCTCGGCCATGACCGCCGAGATCGGGATCCAGCGCATCTCCGAGCAGATCGACGCCCTCACCACCATGCGCATCGACCCGCTCGGCTACCTCATCAGCCCGCGC
>JALOPD010000498.1 GCA_025454075.1 Desulfobacterales bacterium
ATAGGTCATGATGCTGTCGGCCACTTCCAGCAGCGCCTCCAGGGCGCTGGGCGAATCGTCGCAGATCTGGGGAAGGCCGATGCGGATGAGGCCGGCCTGATGGATGGCCCGCTCCACGCGGCGGCCCATGTCCATGAAGCGCCAGCCGAGGCCGCGGGTCATGCTCTCCATGGCCAGTCCGCTGAAGGAACTCAGGGTGAAAAGAATTTCGTCGAGAAGCTCCACGGGATCATGGGTCGGCGCGTCGGCCAGACCTTCCAGCCGGTTGATCACGCGCCAGGAGTCCGGCGAAAGCCGGTCGCGGACGTTGCGCGCCGCCTCCCGAACCTGTTTTAAAATGGCGACCACGCTCTCGGGACGGTCCGATTGGTGCAGCACCGCGTTCAGGCGGGCCGACAGCTCCCGGTAGCGCGGGATGGGGGCATCGCCTTCCCCGATCCCGGGAACGGCCGTTCTCGCCCGGAGCAGATTCAGCAGAAACGGCAGCTCGGGAATATCACCGGGGCGGGCCTCGCCGGAGAGCCGCCGAAAAACCGATCGCAGCAGCCGCACCAGCCCCTCGGCCCGTTCCAGGTAGCGCCCGAGCCAGAACAGGTGGTCCGCCACCCGGCTTGGAAGATCGCTGCCGCGCCGGAACTCGGCCACGGACCTGAGGCCGGCCATGAGGCTGAAGGGCTCGACCGGCCGCTCGGAAAACACCCAGACGTCCTTGCTCGGCTGCATTTCGGGGCAGTCCCCGATAAGCGTCGGCACATCCGCAGCGGTGACGGCCAGCCCGCCCGGCATGACGGCAAACCCCCGCTCGACGGCGCAGACGAATACGCGCACGAGCAGGAAACGGGCGCCGATCCCCTCATCCCGCCAGGCGGGCGCCGCAGACGGATGGATCGGCTCCCGGGCCATGAAGTTGTACGGCGCGGCGCGAATGGCCGCCGCAAGGCCGTCGGCCGGCCGCCCCGCCGCGGCCGAACGGTCCACGGCCGGGCCGACCGCCAATTGCTCCAGGTTTGCCAGAACGTAGTCCCGCCCGCCGGCGGTCCCGCACCACCACGCCGGGGGGCCGTCCAGGATCAGGTCCGCGCCCATCAGCCGGCGGCAGAGCGCGGGAAGGAAAACCGGCAGGGCCGGTGTGTCGATGAAGCCGCTGCCGATGGGATTGGCGACGTCGACAGTCCGTTCCCGGCAGGCCTGGATGAGGCCTGCCACGCCCCCGGCCGTCTGCTTCCGCAGGATGAAGGGATCGCTGTGGTCGTCGGCGATATGCCGGAATATGGATTCGACCGGCTCCAGCCCGGCCAGCTTCTTGAGGAAGACCGCGCCGTTGCGCACGGTGAGATCCTGGCCCTCCACCAGCGGGAATCCCAGGTAGCGCGAAAGCAGCGCGTGCTCGAAGTAGATGCGGCTGTCCGGGCCCGGGGAGAGCAGAACGATTCCCGGATCGTCCCGCCGCAGGGCGGCGCGGTCGACCACGCTTTGCTGAAAGGTTTTGAAAAAGGGCGCCAGCCGCCGGACCTGGGTCCGGTGGTAGAGTTCCGAAAAGACTCTCGAGTTGATGATTCTGTTTTCGAGCGCGTAGCCGATCCCCGCGGGATTGGCGCCGTAGTCCCGGAGCACCCGGAACCGGCCGTCGACCGCCCGGTAGAGATCGGCGGCATAATAGACCAGGAACCGGTTCCCGGCGGGCTGGATGCCCTGGCACGGCCGCAGAAAACCGGGGTTGGCATAGACCAGCTCGGGCGGAAGCCGTCCGTCCTTCAGCAAGTGCTGAGGCCCATAGGTGTCGGCAAGGATCTGTTCCAGCAGGTGGGCGCGCTGGATCAGGCCCGCCTCGATGATCGTCCATTCCGCCGCGGTGATGGGCTGCGGGATGATCTCCAGGGCCCAGGGAATCCCCCTTCCCGTGGGGTCGTCGAAGGGGTTGTAGGTGGCGCCGTCTTCATGGCGCATGCGCTGGACGCGGTCCTGGAGCCTGCGCAGGGCGCCGGGCCCCATGGAATCGAGCGCCGCGATGAGCGGCTGCCAGTGCTCCCGGGGGGTGGACGGAGGGTCGAATGCCTCGCAATAGGCGCCGCTCGGAAAGGAGGCCCCATCGAACAGGGATGTCGCTGGTGCCCGGGGCGTGGGCGGAGCGCCGGGGGTGATATCGATCATACGGCCGATGCCTCGTGTTCGGGTCCACTGCACCGCCTCGGGGCAGCCGCCCCGACTTAACCCGTTCGCCTTCGCAAATCAAGCGTGTACGGAAAATCGGGATCCCTCTCCGCCGCCGGGGGTTGCGCGCGGCCGCCGGGCGTGTGGTTCCGGGGGACAAACCGCGCGTGGCGTCTTCCTTCGGCCTCATAGGCGTTGACCGGAAAGACGGAATAATTGCGGCCGCCGGGATGACCCACGTGATAGGTGCAGCCACCCACGGCACGCCCCGACCAGGTGTCGAAGAGATCGACGACCAGGGGCGCATGCACACCGATGGTGGGATGCAGGCATGCCGGCGGCTGCCAGGCGCGGTAACGGATGCCGGCGACGAAGACCCCCGCCGCCCGCGTCGGCTGCAGGGGAACGCGGCACCCGTTGCAGGTGACCACGTGGCGCTCCCCGGTCATGCCGGTCACCTTGATCTGCAGCCGTTCCACCGAGGAGTCCACGTAGCGCACGGTGCCCCCGCCACCGGGCTCCTCCCCCAGCACGTGCCAGGGCTCCAGGGCCTGGCGCAGCTCGATTTCAACCCCCTCGTATGCGACCGCGCCGTGGAC
>JALOPD010000499.1 GCA_025454075.1 Desulfobacterales bacterium
GCTCAGCACGACCACCGGCAGCGGGTAGTGTTTCATGAGCTTCGCCAGGAAGGAAAGACCGTCCA
Source organism: Desulfobacterales bacterium (assembly GCA_025454075.1). Next base: position 66 of record JALOPD010000499.1, read on the forward strand.
TGCGCGGCATTTCCAGGTCCAGGGTCACCACGTCGGGGCGCAGCTCCACGATCTTGTCCCGCGCGAAATAGGGGTCCACCGCCGTTCCAACGACCTGGATGTCGTTGTAGCGGGAGAGCTCATCGCAGATCACCTTGCGGACGACCGCCGAATCATCGACCACGAGCACCTTGATCATGGTTGTTCCCTCGACTCTGAATGTTCGCGTCCCCGGCCGTCCGTCCGGTCGGGCCCAGCGCCGGCAACCGGTCCGATTGCAGACGCACCCGGCAGGCGCCGCCTTCCAGCATGAGATAGCCGACGGCCTCCGCAGCGCCCGCCGCAACGCTCTCCGCGGCGACGATGCCCGGGGGACGCAAGTGAAACTCGGCCCCGTCGCCGGCGATCGCGGGAAGCAGGTTGCCGCAAACGACGTTGGCCAGCTCCTTCAGCGCATCATGCTGCTGCTCGGCCGGCAGGAACTCGCCGTCTTCGGCCCCCAGCATGTTGACCGCCAGCTCGGCCAGCGCCGCCGCCGGCAGGCTCAGCTCCAGGCCGCCGCAGAAGGGACCGTTGAAGTCCACCCGCACGGTTTCGAGACCCTCGCCGTCCATCGCCGGCGCCGCCTCCGCCGGAAGGGCGAACATAAACGCCAGCCGTTCCAGCGTATCGGCCGTCACCTCCACCAGTTTGCGGCTAAGCGCCTGGCTCATGAAACACCTCGCTGCCCAGGACATCCTTGACCGTGTCGCGGATCGTCTCCGGGGAAAATGGCTTGTGGATGAAGCGCAGTCCCTGGCGCTGCAGCCGATCGATGCGCGTCTGACTGCCTTCGGTGGAAACGACGATCGTGGGAATCGCCTTGAGGTCGGACCGGGCGTGCATGCGCCCGATCATCTCCTCGCCGCTCATCACCGGCATATTGATGTCGGTGAGGACCAGGTCGATCCAATGCCGGTCGAGCGCTTCCAGGCCCTCCTGCCCGTTGGCGGCGTGATGGACCTCGCCGATGCGAAGGCCGCTCATCTGCATGCTTTTTTGAATCATCGACCGCATGACCTTGCTGTCGTCGACGATCAGGATGTTGACTGCCATGACACACCTGCTCGCGTTGTAGTCTTCCTCGGCACTCCGGCGTCGCGATGCCGTACCGGCGGCTTCCCGCGTTAGGCCGGCCTCAGGGTCTGGGACAGCTCGCCGACCCACTCCAGGGTCCGGCTGGCGACCCGCTCCAGGTGGACCGGCTCGAGCCCCAGCCGCTGCGTCACCACCGGCGACGGCTCATGACAGAGCCCCTCGCGGCCCATCCCGACCCCGATCATCAGGCAGAGCATATTGGCCACATGCACCACGTCGAGCATGCGGTCGGGACGCTCGGCCGCTTCCGGCGCGTGATGCCACCGCACCGCGTGCACGATGTTGGCCGGCAGCGACCACTTATCCAGCACCTGCGCGCCGATCGCCGCATGATCGATTCCCAGGACCGCGGTCTCGGCACGCTCGAAGGTCTGACCCTCGGCCAGCGCACGCTCGATCTGCGGGTAGGCCTCCTGGACGAACTGGCCCAGGACGAGTTTGCCCACGTCGTGCAGCAGCCCGGCGGTGAAGATCTCGTCGGCGGCGTCGAACTTCAGCTCCCGCGCCAGCGCCTTGGCCGCCACCGACACCGCCAGGGAATGCCGCCACAGCTCGCCGGCGGCCAAGTCATATCCGGGCACCCCGGAGCTCAGCATGGCGCCGGCGCATGCCGCAACGGCCATCTGCACCAGCCGTTTCAGCCCCAGCAGCATCACCGCCTGCCGCACCGAACCGACCTTGGACGGCAGCCCGAAATAGGCCGAGTTCGCCAGCTTCAGCAGATTCGCGGTGAGCCCGGGATCCCGTTTCAGCAGGTCCTCGATCTGCGCGACGCCGACCCCCGGCCTGTCCGCCAGGGCCAGCAGTTCGATCGCCACCCCGGGCATCGCCGGAAAGGCGCTGACCCGGGCACTGATCGGATCCCCATGCCGGGTGGCGCTCATAAGGGCCCCTTGGTGCCGTTGCAGCTCAGCCACACCGTGCCGCTCTGCACCTCGAAGTGAATGGTGCGACTGGCGGTTCCGCCGACATTCTCGGCCTTCAACAGGATGTTGTTCTTCCACAGGAGCTTCTTCAGCACCGTGTGGTTGCGCTCGCCGATTTTGAAAACCTCGATCTTGCCCATCGGATTGCCGCACCCGGCGGCCTTGACCGTCAACCGCTCCTTCACGGCGCCCATTTCGTACAGGGTCTTGAACAGCAGCGGCACCCCGGTGTCCACGAACATGGCCGGGTTGCCCCTGGCCTTCTCCGGGTTGATGCTGGACAGCGGCAGCATGGCGTGCAGCAGCCCGCCCACTTTCGCCACCGGATCGAACACCATCAAGCCCAGGCAGCTGCCCAGTGCGTGCGTCACCAGGAGGTCGCCGCTGCGCCCGGTTCGCATGTCACCGACCAGGACGGTGATATTCATCAACCCCTCGACTCCACTGCGGCGCTCCTATTTCCGGTATACCGCCGGCCGGATGTAGCGAAAGCGATGCGTGATCGCCGACAGGCCTTCCGAGTGCCCGACAAAAAGATACCCGCCGTCCTCCAGGACCTCCCAGAACCGCTGGATCAGCCGCTGCTGGGTGGGACGGTCGAAGTAAATCATCACGTTGCGGCAGAAAATCACCGGCCAGGGCTCCATCAGGTTGAGATACGCCAGGTGCACGATCTTCTGGGCCTCGGCGGCGATGCGGACCGCGCCGCGCTGCCCGTTGGTCAGGGGCAGAAAGTACCGGCGATACTGCGGCAGCGGCGCCTCCTGGAGCACGGCGGACGGGTAGATCGCCTGGCGCGCCTTTTCGAGCATGCGCCGGGAAATGTCGGTCGCCAGGATGCGCACGTCCTTGTGTTCGATGCCCGACAGGTGCTCGCGCAGGACGATCGCCAGGGTGTAAGGCTCTTCGCCCGAGGAGCAGGCCGCGCTCCAGAACCGCAGGCGCGCGGCAGCCATCTGCGGCAGCACGCTGTCGCGCAGAAAGCTGAAATGCTCGTTCTCCCGGAAGAAGCTCGTTTTGTTGGTGGTCATGACATCGACGAGGCGGCCGACCTCCTCGCCGCCCGCCTCGCTGGCGATCACGTCGAGATAGTCCGACACCCGGCGGATGCCAAGCGCCCGCAGCCGCTTCATGAGGCGCGCCCGCACCAGCGCCTCCTTGTTCTGCTTCAGGTTGATGCCGGCGGCCTGATAGACCAACTCGCTGATCCGCTGCACGTACTGCGGCTTC
>JALOPD010000153.1 GCA_025454075.1 Desulfobacterales bacterium
GCTCCGGCCCGATGCGGGTGGTCTCCGGTCCGATCGGGCGCGAGCGGGTGCATTACGTAGCTCCCCGTGCGGCGCGCCTCGAAGCGGAGATGTCCGCCTTTCTGAGCCGGTTCAACCGCGGTGCCATGCTCGACCCAGTTCTGAAGGCGGCGCTGGCCCACTTGTGGTTCGTCACCATCCATCCCTTCGATGACGGCAACGGGCGCATTGCGCGCGCCATAGCCGACATGGCGCTCGCGAGCTCGGAACAAAGCGCCCAGCGCTTCTACAGCATGTCCGCCCAGATCCGGCTGGAGCGCAGCGCTTACTACAACGTGCTGGAGGCCACTCAGAAGGGAGATCTCGATATCACCGCGTGGCTGGAATGGTTTCTGGGCTGCCTCGACCGCGCGATAGAAGGAGCGGAGAACGCTCTCTCCGGAGTCCTGCACAAGGCCCGCTTCTGGGAAGCGCTAAAGAACCAGCCGCTCAATGAACGCCAGCGCAAGGTCATCAATCGCATGCTGGACGGCATCGAGGGCAAGCTCACCTCGTCCAAATGGGCGGCGCTTACGAAGTCATCGCCCGACACGGCCCTGCGCGACATCACCGATCTGGTCAAGCGCGGCATCCTCGTCCGAGACGCCGGCGGCGGCCGCAGCACGAGTTACTCGCTGGCCGTGGTGGAATAAATCAAGGACCACAATATGACCCCAAAGCAGTTTTTTGAATGGCAGACGGCAGGTGGCACAGACGATGTCATGCGCTTGGTCGATTGTCTGGAGCGAGCAGATATCGCGTGGTGCGCAATTGGAGGTATAGCTGTTAACCACTGGGCGGCGGAAGCCATGGTCACTCAAGATGTCGATTTCGTTGTTGCGGCAGAATCAGTTGAACACGCCACAAGGCTTCTCGAGGAAGCCGGATTCAGATCCGAACGTTTTCCATGGTCCATCAATTTTCGCGGTCGCTCCAAAGTCAGTATCCAATTGAGCACGGAAGACTTCTATAAAGACTTCCCGAGCCGGTCCGTTCCGGCGGACATACACGGAATTCTCATGCGGGTAACCCCTCTGGAAGACACCCTGCGTGGAAAGATCAAAGCATGGCGCGATACGGAAAGAAGACAAAGCAAGAAACTCAAAAATCTTGGCGACATTGCCCGTTTGATAGAAAGCCACCCGCACTTATGGGACCTGCTTGATCAGGATTTGAAGGAGATCATACATAAGCCGTAACTGCAGATGCAGCGCCGAACATTAGATGGAGCTGATAATCACTAATCGAGATTTGACCCTCTTTTCCCTCATTGACCCCCTTTTCCCTCACAGATGCTCGCAAATGCATTTCGAATGCGACGTTGTGAGGCCCCTCATGCCGGCAAAGGGGATTGTGAGGGACCTGCCTCGTTTTCTCCGATTACTTGAAACCGGAAAACCGAGGAACGCCCCCTATTTCCGTCCGCCCCCTATTTCCGTCCCAACCATGGGACCTGCTTGATCAGGATTTGAAGGAGATCATACTCGAGCCGTAGCTGTAGATGCAGCGCCGAACACCAGCTGGAGCCGATAATCACTAATCGAGATTTGACCCCTTTTTTCTTTTCTTTGGCGCAAACCGGCTTGCCAGGCGAATGTTCATACCCAAGATGGACCCTCCTCTTACGACATCGTTCGATTCAGGATGCGAACCCGTTTATCGGGACATAAGCCATTGGAGTTGAATAAATTCTGTTTGTTGACAGCCGGTTAAGGCAATGCTTATGCTACTGTCGGGTCATGAGCCCGTGAACGGAGCAGCGTTTCGTAACGGGGCGGACGGGCGGCCAGACAGTCACCCGAATTTCGAACCGGGTTCTGAAAATCACGTATCAGGCCGTCGGCCAATGCGCACGGAGGCCTGGAAAGCGCAGCCTATTCGCCATTCAATCAGCCGTGCAATGAAGGATTGCAGCCTGAGACGCGCGATCTTCAACATCCCGCCAAAGGAAGCCTCTGCTCCCTGACAGCTATCCCGACGCCGGCAGGCGCGGTTAAACGAATTCCGCTCTTTTGCCCGCGTTCGATCTGCTGACCGCTGAGAGGAGCGCACCGTGGGAATCAAGGATCTGTTCAATAAAGGCAAGTGCCTCGTCGGGCTGCACCAGGGCGAGTGGCGTGCCCCCTCCCCGATCGGCTGCACCTTCATTCGCGTCTGCGAGCGCTGCGGTGCCGAACACCAGAAAGTCGAACACCTCTGGGGCGAATGGGACTTCGTGGCGGACGGCGCATGCGACCAAAGCCGCAGCTGCGGCCGGTGCCGAAACCAGGAAGAGCGTGTGAGCCACGCCTGGGCGGAGCCGGAATACACCGCGGAGGGCAGGTGCGAGCGCCGCCAGGTGTGCGAGCGTTGCCGGGCGGAACAGCCGTCACCGCCGGCGCACGTCATGAACCAATGGCGATACACGGCCGCAGACGAGTGTACGCAGCTGGAACATTGCAGCCGATGCCGGTCGCCGGGGACAACGCGGCGTGTCGAGCACCACTGGGGCGACTGGCAGCACAGCAATGCGCATAACGGGCCCGTGCGCGTCTGTCGCCGCTGCGGAGAGCTGCAGGCACGCGCGACGCCGACTCCCGCCGGCCAGACGCCGGCACCGGCCGGCACGGGCAACCAGTCTCGGCAGGAGATGTTCGATGCCCTGAAGCCCAAGATGCAGCAAGTGGCCGAGTCGACCGCTGCGCTCGGGCGGATCTTCGGCGCGGTCGGGGACAACTCCTCGCCTCAACCCACTCAAAGCGTCGAGAGCGGAGCGGTGAGGTCGCGCCCGACGCCCCCCACGTTCACGGAGGAGGATGTCGCCGACCTGCTGGCGCGCGCCGAAGCTGCTCAAGGCGCCCGTCGGCTGCCGTCACGCGACGGTCGTCTCGTGGGCCACTGGCTCTATACCGACGCCATGTCGAGCGGCGGCTTCAGCCTCGTAACCGACTCCCATCTCGTGATCGAGGATGGAGGCCGGTTTGCCAGCTGGTCGCACTCGGCGAGCGGCATAGGAGAAACCCGTACAGAACCGGAAGGCGGCACGTGGGAGACGCGCGGTGCGACGCTCGTGCTGACTTATGATGACGGCAACGAAAGCCAGCAAGCCTTCGAACTGCACGCGGATCAATTGTTCTTCCCGCAGTCGGGCTCCCGGCGGCTCTGGGAACGGGTGCGATGATGGACACCCCGCACCGCACGCCTTGTCTCTCCGGCCAGTCGCACGCCTGGGGCGAGTGGTACTACAGCGAGGCCCAGGCGGGCGCCGTGCGCCGCTGCGGCCGCTGTGGGGTGATCGCGGCAAAAGGAGGGCCGGTCGTCGGACAGGTCCCCGGCGCCGGATACGGCCCGGAAGTCGCAGGCGCTCGGGAGGGCGGCACCGACCTGGCGGGCCCTTCGCACAGCGGCCGCCGGGAAGACATGTCCGCCGATCTGCAGCAGGTTTTCGAGGACCAGCGGCGCGAAGGCCGTTTCGACAGCGCACGCGAGCAGGCCCTGGGCAGCCTAATGGAGCGCCTGGACCAGGTGATCCGGGGCATTGCGGCGCTCGATCAGGAAGCGGACCCGCAGGGCGCGGAGCTCTCGACACGCAAAGCGCGTCTTGCCGCCAAGACGAAGCAGAAACACGATCTTCTGCGTCTAATCGACGAAATCCGCCCGATGGTGCGCGAGAAGCGGGCCGACTCGCCGCTATCGGGCGACACGCGCCGGTCGCGGTTGGTGCGGTTGCTCTCCGGCGTACATGAGCGGCTGATGGGGTCGCTGACCGCGGCTGCAGCTGCGGGAGCGGAGTCGATGCGCGACGCCCTGGCGCAGCTCTATGGCCGGCTCACCGGTCTCACCAACCGCATCCGGCAGCATGAGGGCGACGATGCGTGGCTCGTCAACATCGAGCGCGACAGCCTGCGAAGCCTGATGAACGACTGGCGCGAGGTCGAGCGGTCTGGCCACGCCATGGCGGCCCGCCCGATGTGGTCGGGCCCGTCCATACGAGTCGATGTGAACTTCATTCAATTCGCCGGCCCGTCCGCAAGCCGCCACGTTCTCGAACGCGCGGCCGCGGCGATCGGCCTGGAGGTATCCGCCCTCTTCCAGCCCGGTGTGGATCCGGCCCAGGCTGGATGGAAGGACGCCCAGCGGGCGGGCATCGCTGTCTTCGACCTGGCCGAACGCGATCCGCAGGTGTACTACCAGCTCGGGCAGGCCTACGCCCTCGGCAGGGAGCTGCTGCTCATCTGCCGCGAAGGCGTAACGGTGCCGTTCGACGTGGCCCAGCGCCTGGTGATCTACCGGGACGAGGCCGGACTCGAGCAAACCCTTCCGGCTGCGCTAGACGCCGTGCTCTACGGCAGCCAGATCTCCAGCACGCCCGGCTCGGCACCGGCGACGCTCGAGGCGTGCCGGCGCATCGTTTCCGGTGCCGGCGGCGCGCCGGGGCGCGGTGTCATCGGCGTCGCCCTGGGGCAAATGCAGGACGCCTGCCACGATCCCGTGGCGTTTCTCACGGCCCTGAATCAGTTGCTGAGCCAGCATGGCGATTCGTCCGCGCGCCTTCTGCTGCCACGCTGGCCGCCGCGTTACCCCGATCCCGATCGGCCGCGCGGCTTCGTGGTCATGCCTTTCGACCCGCGGCTGGCCACGACGCAGGCGGTCTATCGCGACTTGAACGCCCGCCTGTCGCAGACCGGTCTCGAGGTGGTGCGCGGCGACGTGGCCGACGGCCAGGACATCATCGAATCGATCTGGGAGGAAACCGCCCGCGCCGACCAGGTGATCGTCGATCTGACCGGCTTCAACCTCAACGTGTGCCTGGAGCTGGGGATGGCCGACACGCTGGGCCGGCCCACCCTGCTTACCGGGGAACGGGGCACCGAGCAAGCGCTGTTTCCGGCGATCGCCAAGCGCCGCTGCCACACCTATGGCTCCGACTACGCCAAAACCACCGAGTTCCTCGACGGCATCGAACGTTGGAGCCGGCGGATGCGTGCCCAATGACCCGGAGATGACTTCTCCACCGGCGTGCGAGACCCGGCATGGATCGACCGTTTCCGCACCGGATCATCGGCCGGCAACCATCGGCAACAGTGAGTGACCATGCGAACGAGTGAGTTCCTGAAAGCCGCACGCGACGAAACGCCCTGCGACCTGCTTTTGACAAATGCCCGCATTATCGATGTCTTTGCAGGCGAGGTTCCCACCGGCAGCGTGGCTATCGCCGCCGGGCGGATCGTCGGCATCGGCGATTATCCGGCGCGCGCGACCGTCGATCTGGGCGGGCGTTTCCTCGCCCCCGGTTTCATCGACTCGCATGTGCACATCGAAAGCTCCATGACCTGCGTCGCCGAGTTCGCCCGGGCAGTAGTGGTGCGCGGCACCACCGCGGTGGTGGCCGACCCGCACGAGATCGCCAACGTGCTCGGGACCGACGGGATCCGCTACATGCTGGCATCCGCGATCGGCCAGCCGATCAACGTCTTCTACACTCTGCCCTCCTGCGTGCCGGCAACCGACATGGAGACGGCCGGCGCGCGGCTTGCGGCCGCCGACCTGGAACCTTTCTTTCAAAACCCGCGCATCGTCGCACTGGGCGAGATGATGAACTACCCGGGGGTCCTGAACGGCGACCCGGAGGTCTTTCGGAAAATCGAGGCCGCCCGCCGCCACGGCCGGCCGGTCGACGGCCACGCCCCCGGCCTTTCCGGAAAGGACCTGGCGGCGTATGTCGCGGCCGGCATCACCAGCGACCACGAGTGCACCACGGCGGCCGAGGCTGCCGAGAAGCTCGCGGCCGGCATGCACGTCATGATCCGCCAGGGTACCGGCACCCGCAACCTCGACGCGCTGCTGCCCGTCGTCGGAACGACCAGCTCGCACCGGCTCATGTGGTGCACGGACGACCGCCACCCCCACGACCTGATCGCGGAAGGCCACATCGACTCCATCGTCGCCGCCGCGATCCGCGCGGGCGTGGATGTCGTGACCGCGATCCGGATGGCCACCCTCAACCCGGCCGAACGCTTCGGCCTCGACCACCTGGGCGCCGTCGCTCCGGGCCGCCAGGCGGACCTGGTAGTGTTTTCGGACCCCTCCTGCCTGCGGATCGAGGAGGTCTACGTGCGCGGCGGGCTCGTTGCCAGGGACGGAGAACTGACTGCCTGGATTAAAACTCCGCCCGCCCTGCCGGCTCCGCCCTCCATGAATATTGATCTTCAGGGGCTGGATTTCGGCCTGGTAGCGACGGGCGGGCGCCTGCGGGTGATCGACCTGGTCCGCGATCAGATCCTGACGCGCCAGTCGATCGAACCGGCGCCGGTCGAGGGCGGCCGGGTGGTATCGGACCCCGGCCGGGACCTGCTCAAGATCGCCGTCGTCGAGCGCCACGGCGGCAGCGGGCGCGTCGGACTGGGAATGGTGCGCGGGTTCGGGCTCAGGCAGGGCGCGCTAGCGTCCAGCGTCGCCCACGACTCGCACAACATCATCGTCGTGGGCCTGACGGATGCGGACATGACGGCGGCCGTGGCGGAGGTGGCAGCGATGGGCGGAGGGATCGCCGCCGCGGCCGGCGGCCGGATCGCGGCCCGGCTGGCGCTGCCGGTGGCCGGCCTCATGTCCCTCGAGCCGGTTCAGGCCGTGAGCGCCATCATGGACCGGCTGGTGGCCACGGCCCATGAATTCGGGTCTCCCCTCATGGACCCGTTCATGACCCTCTCGTTCCTGGCGCTCCCGGTCATCCCCGAGCTCAAGATCACCGACCGCGGGCTGGTCGACGTGCTGCAGTTCCGGCACGTCGACCTTTTCGTGTGATCAGAAGCCGCCTCGACTCGTGTCCATCCAGAAATGGTGGATTGCGGTTAAGGCCAAGGCCGCAGCGATTTCGCATCCGCAGGCGTAGTGTTTCTACGCCGAGGATTGCGAAGAGCGAGAACGCCGGCATGAACCGCAAGACGCCGTTTATGGATGGACATGACTTCAATCCTGGCGGAAGGTCCGCCCCAGCGCCGCCGGCGCCATCCCCGAGAAAAAGCGCAGCCAGGCCGTGGTGCGCTGCCGCCGGGCCGCCCAGCGCCGGACGGTTTCGCTCTGGGCGGCGGACATGACCAGCAGGGTGAAGATCATCAACGGGAAGGGGGCCACCTGGAAGACCTGGGCCGGAACGCCGGGCAGCCAGCCCTGGAAGTAGATGCCCATCAGCTGCAGAAACGAGAACAGATAGGCGCCCGCCGCCGCTTTGAGCGGGTGCCACCCGCCGAAGATGACCAGGGCGAGCGCGATCCAGCCGGTGCCCTCGGCGCCCTGGGGCCGGCCCCAGCCGGGTTTGGTGCAGAGCGAAAACGTGGCGCCGGCCAGCCCCACCAGGAGACCGCCGCAGACCGCGTACATCATCTGGACCTTCCAGGGGTTGATGCCGCGCGCATAGGCCGCCCTCGGGTTTTCGCCGACCGCCCTGAGCGTCAGGCCGGGCGCGGTCCTGTAAACGTACCACCAGACGACCCCGATCAGCACCAGGCTGAAGTAGACCGGCAGCGGGTGGTTGAAGAGCACCGGCCCCAGAAACGGGATCTGCTCCAGCCCCGGGACCGGGGCGGCGAGCGCCTGGGGCCCCGGCTGGCGGGCATGGGGGTTGCCCAGGAAATACGCCAGGTCGCGGGTCATCAGGGTGAGCACGAACCCGACCGCCACCTGGTTCTGGCGCAGATAGATGCTGAACACGGCGACCACGGCGGCCACCGCCGCCCCCACCAGGGCGCCGACGGCAAAGCCCGCCGCCAGGCTGTCCGCCTGGCGTGCCACGACGAAGGACGCCATGGCCGCAAGCAGGATCGAGCCGTCGAGCGACAGGTTGATCAGCCCCGATTTCTCGGTGATGGTCTCCCCGATGGCCGCCAGCACGATCGGCGCCGCGCCGGCGATCACGCCCGCAACGATGAGGGTCAGGTCCAAGTCGGTCGCATCCTATGGTCGCATGAGCCTTGCATGCTTTTCTTGATTCGCAACCCCCCTCCCCTCCACCCTGATATGCCCCATCTTGTCCAAAGAAAGGCCACTCCTCCCTTTGCAAAAGGGAGGTCGGGAGGGATTTCCCGGGAAGTCGATCTTAAAATCCCCCTATCCCCCTTTTTTTAAGGGGGAAACAGAAGGCCCGCCCGCGCGGGTCGATCTGATCTGCCGCCACCCCTGCATGCCGAGGGTCGCCAGCACCAGCGCGCCTTGAATGACGCCGCCGAGGGAAGAGTCCAGCTGCAGCATCATCGGCAGCTGGATGCTCCCGACGTTGAGGCAGGCGAAGAAAAGCGCCACCGGCGCCACCAGCCAGATGTTGTAGTTGGCCAGCATCACCACGAGCAGCGCGAGATA
>JALOPD010000154.1 GCA_025454075.1 Desulfobacterales bacterium
ATGGTGCCGATCGCCTCCATTTTCTGGACGTGCTGCAGCTGCATCTCCAGGCGCTTGCGCTCGGTGATGTCGGTGATCATGAGGATCACCGTCGACTCGTCCCCCTTCACCGGCAACTTTTTCACAACGACCTGGCGGCTGTTCAGCTCGAGCGGCTGGCTCACGCCGGCTTCGGCCGGCAGTCCCGGGAGCGCCGTGAAAAGCGCCTCGATCCGTTTGCGCACATCCCCCTGGAAGAGATCCGGCGGGTAGGCCGTCAGCATTTTCTGCGCCGGGGTGCCGAGCATGGCCACGGCCCCACCACGGGTTTCTGGACCGCCGGCGGTTGCGGGGCCTCCACCGCGCGGATGGCCGCGAGGAAGTTTTCCGCCATGGCGCTGAAAGGGCCCTTGGCCACGTAGTAATCCGCGCCGGTCTCCTGGAAATTGAAATCGATCTCGGCCACGGCGGCGGAAACGATCACCAGGAAGCAGTTCTTCAGGTGGGGCATGCTGCGGACGATCTGGATCAGCTTGTCGCCGTCGATTTTCGGCATGATCAGGTCGAAAAAGATGACGTCCGGGGTAAACGCGGACAGGACGTTGAGGGCCTCGAACCCGTCGCTCGCCGTAACCACTTCGTGGCCCTCGCGGGTGAGCAGCTTGCCCGCGAAAGTCAGGATGACCCGGTCGTCGTCGACTACGAGAATTTTTTTGGGTTTATCCATTGATCATGCCAAGCGGTCTTTTGTTCCGGAGAAGGTGGCTTATACGCGGAAGTGCCTAAAATGCCCGCAAGAGTGCCTATAGTGCCTAAAGTGAGCTAAAGTGCCTAAAGTTAAAGGATGCCCGCATCCAAAAATAAATGTTACCAGAAGTTGCCCAGAATTGATAGCCGACGCAACGAAGCGTTTCAAAGAAACCAGCGTCTTTGGGATGTTTACCATCCCAACTTTAGGCACTATAGGCACTTTAGTGCACTATAGGCACTTGCTGTTACAAGCACTTTAGGCACTATCAGTTTATGGTATTTTTTTTCTCAGCACCTCCCTCAACTCCTGCTCCAGCTGCTTCAAATCCTTCCCCAGCGCATCGATCAGCGTCTCAGTTTCCGCAAGCTCCCCCGCCAGGCCCATTTTTTCAAGCTCGAAGGCTTTTGCTGCGGCGGTCTCCGCCTGGAAGTTGCGCAGCATCCCTTTGAGAGAATGCGCCGCGCGTCTGAACGCCGCAGCCTCCCCGCGGCCGGCCGACCGGCGCAGGGTTTCGACCTGAAGGGGGTAATCGCCGAAAAAAACCTCCACCACCTCCGTCAGGAAGCCCCAGTCGTTGTCGAAGGCCTTGAGCAGCTCCGCCGTCTTGGCCGGAGCGATGCCGGCGGCTTCGACGGCGGCCGGTGCGCGATCGGCGACCCGCCGGTCGATGACCTGCTTCAGGAGGTCGGCGTCGATCGGCTTGGACACGTAGTCGTCCATGCCGGCGGCCAGGCAGCGCTCCCGGTCGCCCTTGATGGCATGGGCGGTCATGGCGACGATGGGCGTACGGCCGCCGTGGGCCGCCTCCAGTTCGCGGATGGCGGCGGCCGCCTCCAGCCCGTCCATCTCCGGCATCTGGACGTCCATGAGGACGACGTCGAAACCGCCCTCCGCAAAGGCGTCTACGGCCTGCCGGCCGTCCGGCGCCAAAACGGCGGTGTGCCCCCAGCGTTCGAGGAGCCTCAGGATGAATTTCTGGTTGAACGGGGTGTCCTCAGCCACCAGGACCCGCAAAGGGCGCCCCTCCTGCGCCGGTGCACCCTGAATCGCGGGGCTCCGGGCGGCATCGTCCTGGCCGCCCGCGGCGATCCGGGTAAAGACCCGCATGAGATCCTTGAAACCGCAGGGCTTGACGAGGGTGGCGCTGACGCCGAGCGCGGCACACTCCGTTTTGCGCTTGAGATGGGGGAAGGTGAGCATCAGGATGACCGGCCCGGCAAACTTCGCCTCGCCCCGCAGCCAGGCAATGAAGGCGAAGCCGTCGGTCCCGGGCATGTCGGAATCGACCAGCACCGCATCGGGCGCCGGTTCGGACTGGACCGCCTGCCGCGCCTCCACGGCGTCCGCCACCGCCTGCGGGATCATCTGCGCCCGTTCCAGCAGCTCGCCCAGAATGCGGCGGGTGACTGCGCTGTCGTCGACAACGAGCACGCGGCGCCCGGCCCAAGGCGGTTCCGCCGGGCTCTCACCAACTGCATCCGGCGCACGGCCGAAACGGGCCGTGAACCCGAAGGCGCTGCCCTCCCCCGGTCGGCTGCGCACCCCGATCCGGCCGTCCATCAAGCGCACCAGCTGGGCGGATACGGCCAGCCCCAGACCGGTCCCCCCGTAGCGCCGGGACACCGTCGGGTCGCCCTGGTCGTAGGGCTCGAAGATCGACCGCTGCTTTTCGGGAGGCACGCCGATCCCGGTGTCGGTCACCGTGAACTGCAGCCGGACATCCTCCGCCGCCAGCTCCCGCGGGAGCACCTGGACGATGACTTCGCCGCGCTCGGTGAACTTGATGGCGTTGTCCACCAGGTTCAGAACCACCTGCCGCAGGCGGTTGGGGTCGCCTATCAGCCGGTCCGGCAGCTCGGCATCGATGCGATACGCCAGTTCGAGGTTCTTGGCGTGCGCTTTCATGGCCATGATCTTGACGGCCTCGTCCAGGAACTGCTCCAGGCTGAAGGGTGTGCGCTCCAGCTCGAGCTTGCCGGCTTCGATCTTGGAGAAGTCCAGCACGTTGTTGATGATCGCCAAGAGCGCGTAGGCCGAGGACTTGACCACGTCCAGGTCCTCGCGCTGGTCGGACCGGAGGTCGGTGTTCAGCAGGAGCTCGACCAGCCCGATGATGGCGTTGAGCGGCGTGCGGATTTCGTGGCTCATGCTGGCCAGGAACTCGCCCTTGGTGCGGCTGGCGGCCTCGGCGGCGAGTTTGGCGCGCATCAGCGCCTCGGAGCGTTTGCGCTCGGTGACGTCCCTGAAGAAAACGCTGAACCCCGACGGCCGGCCCCTGGCGTCCCTGAGCAGGGAGATGGAGGACTCCGCGAAACGCTTGGTCTTGTCCTGTCGCACGAGGACCCAGTCCACCGACTTGGCGATCTCGCCGGTGGCGCGCACCCGCTCGAAGTTCTCCGCCAGCCGGCCGTGGGTGGACGGGTCGGCCACCTCGTTTTGGCCCATGCCCGCCAGCACCTCACGCGGGGTGCCGAGGATCTCGCAGGTCGCATCGTTGAAAAAGGTGAACCCGCCCTGCAGGTCGAGTTCGCAGTAGCCGACCGGCGAGCTCTCGATGATCCGCCGGAAGCGCTCCTCGCTCTCCCGGAGAGCGGTTTCAGCCTGCTTGCGCAGGTTGATGGTGTACTGGGCGTGGGAGCCGAAGATCGCAAACAGGCACAGGATGGTCAGCCGGCCGTAGATGGTGCTGGGGCCGGCGCCGAAGATGCGCTGCATGAAATCGACGTTCACCTGCAGGAAGATGGAAAGGATCGATTCGAACACCGTGTAAAAAAGCGCCAGGCCGATGCCGATCAGCACCATCTGGTCCCAGACGCGGACTCGGATTTTCGGTGCGGGCGTCATATCCCCTCCCCGCGGGTTTCGTTGTAGTAGGAAGTCGTTTGCAACATCCGCCCACCCCCCTTTGACAACGCGGCGCTGGGGGTTGCGTTTCAAACAAGACAACACAACGCGCGCCATCGGCTGCTTTGCATGGGTGTAACAAGAGAAGAGGATCTTTGCAATCTATGGCTGGATGAGGTCGGCCGCCGGTTTCAGGCGAGGGGGTTGCCGCCGGTCCCGGCCGCTGCGGCGCTCCGGGATGAAGAAACTGTAAGCGAAGCGTCTGCGCTCGACGCCCCACCGCCGTTCGCCGCAACAATGCAACGCGGCTGCCGCCGGTTGCGGCTGGGGTGAAGTTTCGGGGTTCGGTACGACAAAGCGAGTCATGCGGCCTGCCCGGATGTGCAGCGGTTTTTATGCTGACAGGAAGCACTTAGCATGCCATGCAGGCGCGGCCGGATGGGCCCGATGGCCCTTGCAAAATGAATTGCATACGATATCAAATAAGTAAGAAAGGCGCTGGAAATCATCGCCGGCAAAATGCGCTTGGCCGCGGCATGGCCGGTTGGGAAAAAGCATGCTCGGTTGTGTTGCGCTTTTTCCCCAACTCCGGCTAAATGGCTGCCGATTGTTCGGCGGCACTTTAACGGCGGCAATTGAACCGCAGGTTGCATAAAAGCCATCATCCGGCGGCCGGCAACGGCCTGGGGTGTTTTGTAACGCGCACGGCGTGCAGCGACATCTTGGATTCTGCAGAAGCCCGGCCGCGCCGGATTACGGCCGGAGGCGCCGTTTTTATGGGTTCCGCTAAAGAGCGTCCGGCGGCGGCTGGATGCCGAGTTCCTTGATTTTGTAGAGAAGGGTTTTGTAGCTGATCTTCAGGATCTTGGTCGCTTTGCTGCGGTTCCAGGCGGTTTTTGCCAGCACGTAGGAAATGACTTCCCGCTCCACCTGGTCCATGGCTTTTTTGCGCATCTTTTTCAACGACAGCGAGGAGAGGTCGGCGAGGTCGTTCGCAGCCAGCATCTTTGGGGGGCCGGCTGCCGAGGGGCCGCCGGCAGGAGCGGCCGCCAGGTGGTCGCGCGAATCGGACGGCTGCAGGAGGCCGTTCAAGTTTTCCTCGCCGTCGCCCAGAATCATGATCCGCTTCAGCATGTTCTGCAGCTCGCGGACGTTTCCCGGCCAAGTGTAGGCGCACAGCCGATCAATCGTCTTCTTCCGGGGGACGATCAGGTTCCTGCCGCTGAACTCGGATGAGTACTTCTTGATGTAGTAGTCGATCAGACAGGGGATGTCTTCAGGCCGGTTGCGAAGCGGTTCGATGAAGATCTTGATGGCGCTCAGGCGGAAGTAGAGGTCTTCCCGGAACTTGCCGGCGATGAGGTCTTTTTCGAGGTCGTGGTTGGTGGCGGCAATCACCCAGGCGTCGGTCTTTACCAATTTCTCGGAGCCGAGCGGCGTAAAGTCGCCGCCTTGAAGGACGTGCAACAGCTTTGACTGCAGCGGCAGCGACATGTCGCCGATCTCGTCCAGGAAAAGCACGCCGCCGTTCGCCTGCTCGAATTTGCCCCTGCGCCGCCGCTCGGCCCCGGTGAAGGCCCCCTGTTCGTAGCCGAACATTTCGCTTTCGAGCAGAGTGTCGGGCAGCGCCGCGCAATTCACCTTGACGAACGCTTTGCCCAGGCGATTGGATTTTTGGTACAGCCTCTGGACGATCAGCTCCTTGCCGACGCCGGTCTCACCACACACGACCATGTTGAGCCCGGTCTCGGCCACCCGATCGATGATCTCCCGGATGCGGCGGATGTTCTCGCTCGTTCCGATCAGTTCATTTTCCATAAAGACCCTGGGGCCCCCTCACCCGTTCAGAAAACGTGGATGTGGATGTGGTGTGAACAAAACTACACAGTCTATTTTATCGGCGATCATGGCTTTTGACAATAGGGAAATATAAAAGAATCCGTCCTTCTTGACTTCTCGGACATTTTGTGAATTAATTGATATGGTTATTTGGTATCTGTAAAAGATGCCGACAACGATACCGGGTGGCAGCCACGTTGTGGCCCACCGGGTTCCGGCGCGAGACCTGGGAATCACCCAACAGCAGCCGGGCCATCGTGTTGTAAGCCTCCTGAATGCCGAGGCCGCTCGGTGGCCGCATGGACTTCATCGGGGAGAGCGACTTGGCCAAGCAGGATGAACTGTCATCAACCGAAAAGCTCCTGGAGCTGATTCGAGACGAAGGCCCGGCAAGCCCGCACACCGGCCCATATGACGCGCCTCAGGCGGCCGGGCAACGCTTCAAAAACCTTTTGAGCAATTCCCTGTCCTTCGGCAAAAGCGCGTGGTCGGCCGGTGTGGACCTGGGCCACGAGGATGTCAAGCTGGTCAAGGTCAAACGGGTCTCCGACCGCAAAATCGAAATCACCGATTTCACGCGCGTCGCCCTGGACCCGGAGATCCCGCGGGACCATCCGAATTTTCACCAGTTCCTGCGCGCGACCCTGATTAAATTCTGCGGCTCCGCCAACGCCGTCGAGCTGTGGGGCACCATCCCCTCGGCGCGGGTCGAAACCCGCCACCTGAAGGTCCCGAAGGTCTCGCAGAAGCAGCTTGCCAACACCGTTTTCTGGTCCTATCAGAAGCACTCGGCCTTTGACGATAAAGAAACCATCTTCGATTTCGAAGTTCTCGGCGACGTCGAAGAGGGTGGCGCCAAAAAAATCGGGGTGATGGCTTACATCGCCCCCCGCAAGGAGGTCGAGGACCTGAAGGACCTCTTCGCGCGCGCCGGCTTCCCGCTGACGGGCATCTCCATCGTCCCCTTCGCCGTCCAGACCCTCCTGCGCTCCGGCCGCATCCGGACCTTCGGCGCGGCCGTGTCCAGTCTTTACATCGGAAGGGACTGGTCGCGCATCGACATTTTCGCAGACAACAACCTCGTGCTGTCGCGCGGCATCAAGGCCGGCATCCGCACGATGGTCGAGGCGCTGCAGCGGGAGATCGAGCAGAACTGGTTCGAGCTCTCGCTGGCGAAATCCCCCACCGCCGACCAGAATCGCATCCGTGCCATCAAGGCCCGGCTGAAGCAGGAGATGGAGGTCGCCCAGAGCCTTTTTTTCGGGCCCATCCACAGCGGCGCCGCCGGCGGGCAGGCCGAGGACAAACAGCTGGCGGTCAAGGAGGAGCGGATTTTCCAGATGATCCTGCCGGCCCTGGAGCGGCTGGTGCGGCAGATGGAGCGCACCATCCGGCATTTCGCCCTCAATTACGACAACGCCCGGGTGGAGAAAATCTACGTCTCGAGCGGCATCCAGCCCCACCCGCGCATCCTGGACTACATCGGCGAGGAACTCGGTCTGCCGATCGAGGAGTTCAACCCCTTTGCCCCGGCCGAGGGCTTTCAATGCCTGCCGGTGCCGCCCGAGTCCGCGTCGGAGAAGGGTTCCTACGCGCCTGCGCTGGGCATGGCCCTGGCCTCTAACGCCACCACGCCGAACTTTCTCTACACCCACAAGAGCAGGAACCGGGACTCCAACACCCGCCGCATCAACCGCGGGGTGTTCACCTGTTTTTTCGTCTTGATTTTGGCCTGCGTCGGTCTTGCGTTCTGGCAGGAGCAGCAGATCAAGGAAAAAGAGATCCAGAAGCTCAACCTGCAGAGCCAACTCGGCGGGTTTGAGGTGCGCGTGGACAAAAACCTCATCCTGAAACTGGTCGATCAAATCCGCGCGCAAAACCAGAACCTGCACGGCATCGGCAACAATTTCATCGGGGTCGCGGTGCTAGGCGAGGTGGCCAATTCCACCCCGTCCAATGTCCGGTTGCTGAGCATCAGCGCCAAATTCGGGCCGGCCGGCAAACCCGGCCCCGCCGGCAAACCCGAAATGCCGAAAAAGGTCCTGGTTCTGGACGGGGTCATCTCCGGCGAGCGCACGACCCTGGAGGCGGACCTGGCCGCCTACCTGATGACGCTCAAGAACTCACCGCTCTTCAAGCAACCGACCATCAGCAAGAAGTCGCTGGAGATGATGGACAATCAACCGGTCATGCGGTTCACCGCTCAAATGGATGTGGTGTAGGTAATGAAAACAGGCAAACTCGGCTCCCTGCTCCCGACCCAGAGCCTGGTGCTCTGCCTGCTGTGCGTTGCGGGCATACTGGTGTTCCTGCTCTTCATCGTTCTGCCGGAGCAACGGCTGTCGGCCGAGCTGGATCGCGACATCGAAGGGTTGAGATCGCGCATCGAGGAGCAGAAAGTCCTCTACCCGGTTTTCAAGAACCTCTTCGAAAAATCCAAGGCGCCGGCGGCCAAGGGCATGACCGTCCCGCCGCGAACCAAGGTGGGCCGGGGGGAGATCGCCGGCGTGCCCAAACGGCTGCAGGACATGGCCGTCGCCCATCGGCTGAACGTGCGGGAGATCGTGCCTGAGGTCAACACCCTCATGGACGCCTCCAGCCGGTTCATGGTGAGGCTCACCGCCGCAGGCCAGTTCACGGACCTGCGCGGGTTTCTGATCGACCTGGGGTCGCTGAGCTTTTTCGACGGCATCGAGGAGATCGACATCCGTGCGGTCGAGGGCGGGGGGGAGGAGTTCGGGCTGAAGATCTGGATGGCGAGGGAATAGAGTGAGTGCCTAAAGTGAGCTATAGTGCCTATAGTGCCTAAAATTAAAAAACTCACTGCTCCGCTTTGGCATTCAACAACTTCTTGGTTTTCAACTTTAGGCACTTTAGCGCACTATAGGCACTTTAGGCACTTTACTTATCCACTTTAGGCATTGCCTCATATGACTACCCGGGAAAAAATCATCGTCGGTCTCATGGTGCTCACCGTCGGCTACGGGGCGATCGAGCCGGTGCAGAGCGCGGAGGGCCTGAACGCCTTCATCACCAAGGTGGCCGACGCCGTCAAGGCCGGCGCCGCGGACGCCGGCAGCCTGGTCATTCAAAAGGCCCAAGCCGCCTGGAAAGAGGACCCCTTCATGGTCATCCGCAAGGCGGCGCCGCAGGCCGCGGAGAAGGCCGCCTCGAAGGAACCCCCGCGGCCGCTGCCCAACATGACCTACAGCGGCTTCCTCGAGATCGGCGGCAAGCGCCTGGCCATCATCAACGGCATGGAATACGAGGCCGGCGAAAGGCTCGGCACCGGCGGGCTGACTGTTAAATCCGTTCTTCCCACCAAGGTGATCATGACGTCCTCGCAGGGCGAAATAGTGCTTCCACTTCAGGAAAGCGAATAGGATAGGCGGGCTATGATGAGATCTCATGGTTGTCTGAAATCGGCCGTTGCAGGCGTCGTCATCCTGTTGCTGGCGCTGGGCTGCTCCCAGCCGCCAAAGAAGGACGCCGGCGACGCGTTAATGGACAAGTGGAAGGCCAAGGCCCAGGAGTCGAAGGGGTTTTCCCCGGCCCCCTCCCCCCAGGCGCCCCAGGAGCTAGTGAAGGAGGCGCCGGCCCGGGCGGCCGAGCCCAGGCTCGAGCCGGATAGGCCGCTGCCCGTCAAGCGCGTCAGCCTGAAGATGAGCAACGTCGACGTGTCGGTGCTCCTGCGCGCCCTGGCCCGGGCGGCGGATGTCAACATCATCCTGAACGACCGGGTCACGGGGCGCTCGAACATCAACATCACCCAGTCCCCCTGGGACCAGGTGTTCCTGGGCATCCTGCGCACCCACAACCTGACCTACGCCTGGCAGGGCGACATCATCCGCATCATGACGGCGGACGACCTGGAGGAGGAGCTGCGAAAAGAGGCACGCCGCCGGGATCTGCAAATGGCCGAAGCGCCGGTCACCCGCATCGTTCCGGTCAAGTTCGCCGAGGCCAACAGATTGCAGGAGAACCTCAAGTCCTTTCTCACCACCGACAAGGCCAACAAGCCCATCGGCTCGGTCCTGGTCGACCAGCACACCAACTCCATCATCGTCAACGCCCTGCCCAGGGACATGAACGCGATCCTGGCGGTGCTCGAGAAGCTCGACAAGCCCACCCCGCAGGTGCTCATCGAGGCCTTCATCGTGGAAGCCAACAAGGACGTCTCCCGCGAGCTGGGCGTGCAGTGGGGCGGCGCGTATCAATTCACCGGGGGCGACAAGCGCGGCTTTTTGACGGGGAGGGACAACAACGCCCTCGGGCAGGGCGTCGGCAACCGGGTGGACCCCACCACCGGGAACGTTATCGATTTGCCGATCGAGGCGGCCAGCGCATCCAGCTTCGGTTTCATCTTTCAGAACGTCGGGAAATCGCTGCTCGCCGCGCAGCTGACCGCGCTGCAGGAGGAGGGCAAGCTCACGATCCTTTCCAGCCCGTCGATCACCACCCTGGACAACCAGATGGCCATGATCGAGAGCGGCCGCGACGTTCCGTTCCAGTCGGTTGAGGACGGCGAGGTCAACATCCAGTACAAAAAGGCGGTGCTCAGCCTCAAGGTCACCCCGCACGTCATCGACAGCCAGACCCTGAAGATGGCGGTCAAGGTGAACAAGGATGAGGTCGACTTCTCGAATCAGGTCCTGGGCAACCCGACCATCATCACCAAGAACGCCGAAACCAACGTGATCCAGGTCGACGGCCAGACCCTGGTGATCGGAGGTCTCAACAAGGAGCAGTCGCTTGACAACACGACCGGGACCCCCGGCCTGCTCGACGTCCCGATTCTGGGCTGGCTGTTCAAGAAGGAAGGCAAGACCAACGCCAAGGAGGACCTGCTGATTTTCATCACCCCGACGATCCTCAAGGCCCAGGCATCGCCGCCGGCAGGGGGTTGATAAAAGGAGTGCCTATAGTGCCTAAAGTGCGCTAAAGTGCCTATAGTGAAAAAAGGAGTGATCGCTGCAAAACCAAAGACGGGGGTTCCCTTTTGGTTTTCGTTTGCTCCCTGCTGCTTTTAGTATTTCCCAACTTTAGGTACTTTAGGCACTTTAGCGCACTTTAGGCACTTTTTTCATCCAGGCACTTTTTATGGACTACTTCTCCATTCTCAATCTGAACCGCGAGCCGTTCTCCAATTCACCGGACCCCGACTATTTCTACCACTCCCGGCAGCACCTGGACTGCCTGCAGAAGCTGGAGCTCTCGCTGCACCTGCGGCGTGGCCTGAACGTCATCATCGGCGAGGTCGGCACCGGCAAGACCACCCTCTGCCGCCAGCTCATCCGCCGCTTTTCCCAGCGCAGGGAGATGGAAACCCATCTCATCCTCGACCCCCTGTTCAAGGACAGCGGCGATTTTCTGGCGACGGTGGTCAAGCTGCTGAGCGGCAAGAAAATGCCGGAGGGCACCACCGACTGGCAGGCCAAGGAGTTCATCAAGCACAGCCTCTTTCGCAAGGGGGTCGACCAGAAAAAGATCACGGTCCTCATCGTCGACGAAGGCCAGAAGATCCCCGCGTTCTGCCTCGAGCTGCTGCGCGAGTTTCTGAACTACGAGACCAACGAGTACAAGCTGCTGCAGATCGTGATCTTCGCCCAGAAAGAGTTCGAGTCGGTGATCCGCCAGCACCCCAACTTCGGCGACCGCATCAACCTCTATCATCACTTGAAGCCCCTCAGCTTCCGTGACACCTCCATGATGATCCGGTACCGCCTGGAGAAGTCCTGCACCTCGCCCCAGAAGCTGGACCTCTTCACGCGGCCGGCGCTTTTCGCCATCTACCGGGCCACCGGCGGCTATCCGCGCAAGATCATCAACCTCTGCCATCAGTGCATCCTGGCGATGATCATCCAGAACAAATCCAAGGTCGGGTACTTCCTGGCGCGCCGCTGCGCGACAAGGGTGTTCACACCGGACCGGCCCGGGCGCAGACGCGTGACGGCAGCCAT
>JALOPD010000155.1 GCA_025454075.1 Desulfobacterales bacterium
GGATGAACAGCGGCGCGAACCCGAAGAAGGCGAATATGGCGAAGCTGCTCATGAAGACGGCGGCGTTGCCGATGCTGAAGCCGCGCAGCTTGAAAAACGAGATCGGCAGGATGGGGTCCCGCGCGCGCCGCTCGGCAATGTAAAACCACGCGCCGCAAGCGATCGCAGACGCCCAGAGCAGCAGTATCCGGGGCGAGCTCCACGCATAGGTCTGGCCGGCCAGCAGGAAAATGAACAGCAGGCACAGGATGGTGAGCGAGAGGGCCGCGGCGCCGGCGAAATCGATGGTCGCCATTTCCCGCTTGGCCCGGGTTTCGACGAAATACAGGGCGACCCCGATCAGCGAGAGCGCACCGAGCGGCACGTTGATGAAGAAGATCCAGGGCCAGGACAGATAAGCGACGATGAATCCGCCCATGGTCGGCCCCAGCACGCTCGCCAGGCCCCAGACGAAGCTTCCCAGGGAAAGGGTCCTGCCGCGCTGCTCGGGCGCCGAGATGTCCGCCAGCACGATGTAGACCAGGGCGAAGCTGCCGCCCGCGCCGATCCCCTGAAGCGCGCGGCAGGCGATCAGAAGACCCATGCTGCGGGCAAAGCCGGCCGCCAGAGACGCGGCCATGAAAATCAGAATCGAAACCAGGTAAAGCGTTTTGGTGCGGTAAATGTCGGCCAGCTTGCCGAAGATGGGCAGGGCCACCGTGCGCGTCAGGAGATAGGCCGAGTACACCCAGCTGTAGAGGTCCAGCCCCCCCAGCTCCGCCACCACCGTGGGCATGGCGGCGGACATCACGAGCGCATCCAGGGCTCCCAGGAAAAGCGCCAGCAGGGAGGCGGAGATGATCATGATGCGGCTGCGGGGCGCCAGCGCTGCGGCCGTCGAAGGCGTCGAGGCGGGCGGGTTCAATCGAGTCTCGAAAAAGTTTTAAGTTTTAAGGGTTACGTGTTAAGCAAAAAGGGAAATGTCAGGTTCACGGTTCATGGGTTCACGGTTCACGGTTGAAAAGCGAGTACATGTCGCCGACGGATACTCCAACCGTTGAACCTCCGAACCGGATTGGCAACTGCTTCCATCTGAGAGTCGTCCTATTTGTCGCCAGACCCTCAACGCAAGGGGCTGATCATGAAAACCTATCCCATCCCCATGGTCCCGGGACCCGTGAAGGTCCATCCGGCCGTGCTGGAGGCTTACCGGGTGGACTACGGCTCCGCCGATCTCGAAACAGAGTACATCGAGCTTTACACCCGAACCGAGGCAAACCTCAAGCGCATCCTCCAGACCCGCAGCCGCGTGGTCATCTTCCTCGGGGAAGGAATGATGGCCCTGTGGGGCGCCCTGAAGAGTTGCCTTTTGCCCGGCGACCGGGTGCTGGCGATCGCTACCGGGGTATTCGGCTACGGGATCGGGGAGATGGCCGCGAGCATTGGCGCAGAGGTCCGCACGGTCGGCCTGCCGTACAACGAAACCCTGTCCGACCTCACGGAGGTTCGCAAGGCGATTTCCGAGTTCAAGCCTAAAATGATCACCGTGGTGCACTGCGAGACGCCCTGCGGCACGCTCAACCCCATCGATGGACTCGGGCGGCTGAAGCGGGAAATGGAAGTGCCGCTGCTCTATGTGGACGCGGTGTCGAGCATCGGCGGGACGCCGGTGCTGCCGGATGAATGGCAGATCGACCTCTGCCTGGGCGGCGCCCAGAAATGCCTGTCCGCACTGCCGGATACCTGCTTTCTGTCGGTGAGCGAGGCGGCCTGGGAGGTCATCGAAAAAGTGGGTTACGCGGGCTACGATGCCATCAGGCCGTTTCGGACGGCCGTGGAAACGCACTATTTTCCATATACGCCCGGCTGGCAGGCCACGGCCGGCCTCAATGCCGGCGCCGAGGCCATCCTTGAAGAAGGGCTCGAAGCCGGATTCAAACGGCATGCCGACGTGGCCGCCCACTGCCGCAAGCGGCTGGTCGAGATCGGCTACAGCCTGTATCCCGCTCCCAATGCAGTGCCCGCGCCCACGGTCACCGCCGTCAACGTGCCCGCAGGGATCGGCTGGGAGGAGTTCGACCGGCGTCTGCGCCGGCGCGGTCTGGTTGCAGGCGGCAGCTACGGCCCGATCGCCGGCAAGGTATTCCGCTTGGGCCACATGGGCACTCAGGCCGACATGGGTCTGGTCGAACAGGCCCTGGACGTGCTCGAGAAAGAATTTTTAATCGTCCCGGAATGATGCAAAGACAATTATGAGACGTTTGACAATCGACCTCAACCGGCAGCGACGGATGATAATTTGTTGAATGCCGGTTTTCAAAAAACGGCCGAGCGGGTCTACCGGCTTTTCCGCGCGTGTCCGGACGCGAGCGCCCGGGAAAAAGGGCTTTACATTCCAGATCCGGTTTTTATACAAGTAGTGCCGACGCCTTCATCGAGCCGCATCTGTCTTCTACCGTCGTTCTAAACCGCTTTAGGGTGGGATCATGGAACACCAATACGATGTCGTTATCGTCGGCGCAGGACTGGCCGGTCTGCGGGCAGCCATAGAGCTCGGCCGTGAAATTCGGGTGGCGGTCCTCACCAAGGTCTTCGCCACGCGCTCGCACTCCGGTGCGGCTCAAGGAGGCATCGGCGCCGCTCTCGGCAATGAGGAAAAGGACAGCTGGGAATGGCATATGTTCGATACGGTCAAGGGCAGCGATTACCTCGGCGACCAGGATGCCATCGAGATCATGACCAGGGACGCCCCGCGCACGCTGATCGAACTGGAGCACATGGGCGTGCCGTTCAACCGTACCCCCGAGGGCAAGATCGCCCAACGGGCTTTCGGCGGCCATACCCGTGACTTCGGCAAAGCGCCGATCAAGCGCGCCTGCTACGCCGCGGATCGAACCGGGCGGGTCATCCTCGACACCCTCTGGGAGCAATGCCTGCAGCTCGGGATCGAGTTTTTCAACGAATTTCAACTCATTGACCTGATCGTCGATCAAGGTTGCTGCCGGGGAGCCGTCGCCTATGAGCTGGCCACCGGGGCCATCCATGTCTTCCATAGCCGGGCGGTTCTCCTGGCTACGGGAGGCGCCGGAAAAATCTACAAAACCACCTCCAACGCCCTCGCCTCCACCGGCGACGGCATGGCGATCGCCTACCGGGCCGGCGCGGCGCTCGAAGACATGGAATTTGTCCAGTTTCATCCGACCGGAATCTACAAAATGGGGATCCTCATCAGCGAGGCCGCCCGCGGGGAAGGCGGCATTCTCCGCAACCGGAACGGCGAGCGCTTCATGGAGCGCTATGCCCCGACCATCAAGGACCTGGCGCCGCGGGACATGGTTTCACGCTGCATCCTGGAGGAGGTCCGTGCCGGCCGGGGCATCGACGGAAAGGATTACGTCCACCTGGACCTCACCCATTTGGGGGAAGAAGTCATTGAAAAAAAGCTCATGGAGATCACGGGGTTCGCCCGCACCTATGTGGGCGTCGATGCGCGCAAGGAGCCCATCCCGGTGCAGCCGACCTGCCACTACATGATGGGCGGCATTGCCGCCGATGCCGACGGGCATGTGGTTCTCGAAGGGAAAGGCACGGTTTTCTCAGGTCTTTATGCCGCCGGGGAGTGCGCCTGCGTTTCGGTGCATGGCGCCAACCGCCTGGGCTGCAACTCCCTGCTGGACATCCTGGTCTTCGGCCGGCGTGCAGGCAAGGCGCTGCGCGAATTCCTTCAAACTGCGGCTGCGCCGCGAAATCCGTCCGGGCTGGCGGCGGCGCACCAGAAAGCCATCCATGATCTGCTATCGAAATCGGGCGGCACCTCCTATGGGCCGATCCTGGACAGACTGCGCGCCGTGATGATGGACAAGGTCTCGGTATTCCGCACCGAATCCGGGTTGCAGGCGGCCCTGGAGATGATTCAAGAGCTCAAAGCGGAATACGGGCGCATCAGCCTTTCCGACAAGGGCAGCGTTTTCAATCGCGAGCTGCTCGACGTGCTCGAACTCGGCTACATGCTGGACCTGGCCGAAGTCATCACGGTGAGCGCCCTTTTCCGCCGGGAAAGCCGCGGAGCCCACAGCCGCGAAGATTTCCCGACCCGCAACGACAAGGACTTTTTGGTCCATACCCTGGTGCGGTTGGACGGGGACCGGCAGCCGCAGGTGTCCACCCAACCCGTGGTCATCACCCGGTTTCAACCTCAGGAGAGGAAATACTGACATGCGGTGCACGTTCATCATCTTCAGGTTCGATCCGGGCAAAGATGAAAAGCCGCGCTACCAGGAATACGTCGTCGATGCCGAACCGTCCGACAAAATCCTGGACTGCCTGAACCGCATCCGGGCCGAGCAGGACGCTACGCTCGCCTTCCGCGCTTCCTGCGCCCACGGCATCTGCGGGTCGGACGCGATGGTCATCAACGGCCGGATCGCCCTGGCCTGCCAGAAGCTCGTGAAGGATTTCAAAACCGCCAACAACTTCGTGATCGAGCCCCTGCCGCTTTTCAAGGTGCTGAAGGACCTCATCGTGGACCTGGATCCCTTTTTCGAGAAGCACCGCAGTATCAAACCTTAC
The DNA here is from genome assembly GCA_025454075.1 of Desulfobacterales bacterium. Next base: position 4,549 of record JALOPD010000155.1, read on the forward strand.
CTGGTCGCCGAGGGAGAGCCGCCGGAGCTGGAAAGGCTGCAGGATCCGGAAAAACAGAAACAGATCGAACCCGCCCTGCCGTGCATCCTGTGTGGGTCCTGCACAGCGGGGTGCCCGATTTCGCGGGTCAATGAAGCGTACCTCGGACCGGCGGCCCTGCTGAGGGCGTTTCGCTACGTTTTCGACAGCCGCGACGAGGCTCTCGAACGCCGGCTCTCACAGCTCGACGACGAGAACGGCATCTGGGGCTGCAAAACCATGTGGTGGTGCACCGAGGTCTGTCCGAAAGGAATCCCCATCACCCAGTGCCTGGGCCGCATCAAGCGGGCACTGAAACAGCGGGTGGGGCGCGCCGGCCGCGAGGCTTGAAAGCGAGCGCTTCCGATTCCAGGCCCGGGGGCCGGAGTTTCCGGGCCAGCCCGCCGCATTCGAAAGGAGACCAACATGTTCACCCTGAAGAAACTCTCCAAGGAAGCCATGCCCGCCGCGCTTGAAAAGGCCGAACGCTACCGCTTGCTTAAGGAGCCCCTTGAAGCGCAGAGCATCTGCCGGGACATTCTCGAAGCCGACCCCGGCAACCAGAAGGCGCTGATCATGCTGCTGCTGGCGCTGACGGATTCCTTCAGACAGAGTTTGACCCCCAGCTTCCAGCAGGCCGAGGAAATTCTGCCGTATCTCGGCGACCAATACTGCAAGGCCTATTACGGGGGGATCATCTGTGAGCGCCGGGCCAAGGTTCATCTCGAACGCAACGAACCGGGTTCGGGCCAGCTGGCCTACGAGTGGTTCCGCAAGGCCATGAAGCTCTACGACCAAGCCTTGAATACGTGTTCTCCCGGCAGCCAGGAAGCACTGCTGCGATGGAACACGTGTGCCCGCATCATCATGCAGAACCCCGCCCTGGTGCCGGCCGATGAACGTACCACCGAGCAAGTAGGGGAATAGCCTGTGCGCGGCGTCCAGCTGGAATGCGCATCGAAAGCGCCATTTAAAGCCTCCACCCGTTGCCTCATATGGGCTTCGCGGTTGACATGTTTGCTATAGGCATGTATAGTCTAGACTGTCTAGACAGACAAAGGTGGGCTATGAAACACATATGGCAGATTCAAGAAGCTAAAAACAAGCTCAGCGAAGTCGTCGAGGAGGCGGCTCATCGCGGCCCGCAGGTTATCACCCGGCGGGGTATAGAAGTCGCGGTCGTCCTCTCTTATGCGGACTACCGTAAAATCACCGGGGCGAAAAAAAGGCTGTCGTCTTTTTTCCGGGAATCCCCGCTTGCGGGTTCAAAGCTCGATCTTGACCGAAGCAAGGACCCGCTGCGAGAAGACATCGACCTGTGAAATATCTCCTGGATACCTGCGTGATTTCAGAGCTGGTTGCGAAGCGCCCTAACGCCAGAATTATCGCCTGGATCGACAGCATCGATCCCGAAACCGCATTTTTGAGTGTGCTCACCATAGGGGAAATCCGTAAAGGCATTGAGAAACTTCCAAATTCCGATCGCAAGGCCACTCTCCAGGGCTGGTTACGGGACGAACTGCCGATCATGTTCAGCGGCCGGATACTGTCCTTTGATTTTCAGGTGGCCCTCAAGTGGGGTGAAATGGCTGGAGGATTGGAGTCCCGCGGAAAAAAACTGGCTGCGATCGACTCCCTTATTGCCGCCACTGCCTTGTACCATCACTGTCGTCTTGTCACCCGCAATGAGGACGACTTCAAATATGCCGACATTCCCGTACTAAATCCTTGGCTATAAAAAATCTCAGGCGGCGAAGACCATCTTCGTTCCCGACATGTTCAGCAGGAATCGATCCGGCATTTCGCGCTCGATGTGCACGGAGGCCCTGCGGCCGGTGCAGTGGGTGGGCACGATGTGGCGCGGATCGAACGCTTTGAGGGCTTCGGTGGTGTCGCCGATGATGGGCTCGAAATCCTCGCCGGTGAGGTGAAATCCGCCCATCACCACGAAAATCGGCTCCACTCCGGTGACCTCGCGCGCATAGGCGACCGTGTTGACGATGCCGGCGTGGGCGCAGCCGGAGAGGACCACGAGGCCTTTTCCGCGGACATGGGCCACGACCGCGGAATCGTCTTCGATGGGGTCGAACTTTTCCGCGCCGCCTTCCTCATACCGGGCCTTCAGCAGGCCCTTCTCGAAATCCGTTCGTCTGGGAATCTCCCCCAGGAACAGCAGGGCGCCGTCGAGCAGAGGGTGCGGGGTCGGTGACGGCACGACCCGCACCCCCGCCGCTTCGATCCGCTCCCGGTCGAGAGCGGGCAGCTGCAGGCGGCGTTCCTCCGAAAGCTTGATGTAGCGCGCCCCCCGGAGGGCGGCCGGGTGCAGCACCAGTTCGACGCCCCGGCGGCCGAGGGTTTCCGCAAAGGCCGGCAGCCCGCCGTGGTGGTCCATATGCCCGTGGGAGAGGACCATGGCTTCGATCTCCGCCAAGTTCACTCCCAGGGTGCGCGCGTTCTGCCAGGCGCCCTGCGGGGAAAACCCGAAATCGAACAGCGCCCTCCGGGTCCGGCCCTCGACCTCCAGGCTGACCACGGCCGAGAACCCGTGCTCGGCCAGAATGCTGACCCGGCGGCCGGAGGCATCCGCCGATGCCGGCCGCTGGACGACGGCGGTGCCGTCATGCGCGGCGATGTCGATGTAGTTGTCCTGCAGGGTGAGGACCTCGACCTGGTCGACTTCCCGGAGTTGAATGGTCATTGTCTCCTCCTCAAATCGTCTGCCTGATTAATAATCGAGGCGCTCCCTGAGTTCATAATGAGATGAGCGCTGATCGAATCGTGCCAGATTCTTGCGATCATTGGTCATTCATCTCCCTTCTTTGCCCAGATTAGCTATTGAACGGCTAAATTCAATATAATAAGAGAAGCCATGGTTCCAGGGGTCGAGGAGCCAGGGGGGCAAGTGAAACGCCAGTGGACGCACTTGCCATGCGGCTTTCCCGGCTGAATATCGGACGGCTCGCTCCGGGCGGCATCATCGCCGGCTGCTTCTGCACCTCCGGCTGTCGGCACTATTCTGTTGACTATCTATTTGATTGGGCATTAGGTGAAATTTACGTTTGCAAAAAGTCATTAATGAGTGAGGTCGCCTATGGATACCTACTCAACTCTTGACGCGTCACGCATTTTGGGGATCGAGAAAACGAGGGTACGAGATTGGATCGTCAAAGGCTTTATCATACCATCCTGGCATAAAGCGATGGCGCGAGGAGACAAGAACCTGCTCACGTATGACGATTTGTGCCATATCTATTTATTCCAGCAGCTCAGATCGAAAGGTTTCCATCGCACGCCCATCGCGTTCATCATCAAGGAATTAGCGAAGACAGGTTTCAGCAACAATCTGAAATCCGGCTTCCGGTACATGATCTGGAACACGAAATATCCAAAAGAGGGCGGAAAAGTGACGGTTGTGGCCAAGCTTCCCAATTCGTTGCTGGACACATCCATACAAGTGCTGGTGGACCTGTTGAAAGTCAAAATCGAAGTCGACCGCAAACGAGAAAAGAGGGGCGGCAAAAAGCAGCTCGATCAAGCGGCTCCATGAAAATGCCTCCCGGAGGTTTCTGCCCTTTCCGGGCGCGGGCGCTGCGGATGCGGCGCCGGGCGGCTCAGGCGGCCGCGATGGACGCCTCCCAGCCGATCATCGCTTTTTTGCGTGCCGGGCCGCCGCCGTAGTTGCCGAACTCGGCCGTCTTGCGGACGACCCGGTGGCAGGGGATGACGAAGGAGACCGGGTTCCTGCCGACGGCGTTGCCGACGGCGCGCACGGC
>JALOPD010000500.1 GCA_025454075.1 Desulfobacterales bacterium
CTGGATCTGCTTGGGGGTGTTCATCACGTGGTCGTCGCCGCGGATGATCGTGTTGACGCTCATGGTGATGTCGTCCACCACCACCGCGAAATTGTAGGTGGGGGTGCCGTCGCTGCGGCAGATGATGAAATCGTCCAGTTCCTCGTTCTGGAAGACGATGCCGCCCTTGACCACGTCGTCCAGGACGGTCGTGCCGGTCAGCGGCGCCTTGAAGCGCACCGCCGCCCCCGGCCCGGCCGCGAGGCCCTGGTTCCGGCAGGTGCCGTCGTACTTGGGCTTGCCGCCCGAAGCCATGGCCTTCTGGCGCATGGCATCCAGGCGCTCCGGCGGGCAGGTGCAATAGTAGGCGCTGCCGGAGTCGAGCAGCTTCTGGATATAGTCCCGGTAGACGGCAAACCGCTGGGTCTGAAAATAGGGCCCCTCGTCCCAGTCGATGCCGAGCCACAGCAGGGATTCCAGGATGGCGTCCACATACTGCTGGGAGGAGCGCTCGGTGTCCGTGTCCTCGAAGCGCAGCACGAAACGGCCGCCGGTATGGCGTGCATAAAGCCAGTTGAATATCGCCGTGCGGGCCCCGCCGACATGCAGAAAGCCGGTGGGGCTGGGCGGAAAACGGGTGGTGACTTCGGACATGACAGTCTCCTCGGGTGAGCCCATACACGCCACGCGGAGGTGGGCGGCTGCGCGCCCTCCAATGGCTTTGCTAAAAGGTCGGTCCGGTTGGCGTCTATGAGACTTTGAAATTAACTATTTAGAAATAATTAAAAATACCCTGTTTATATTTCTAATGATTAGCTAAGATGAACAAGCAATCCGGCGGAGCCGGCCGTCCGGGGCAACGGATGCAGGCAGATCCTCATGATCGGCACGGCAAGGCAGTCCAGCGCACGCCGGTTTCCCGCCGCCGCCGGCTCGCAGCGTCCAGTCGATAACAAAAAATAATGTAATGTAAGATAGTTAAGACAAAAAAGCGCCCGCGTGCGACCGCGGGATAACGTTAGATACCACAGATCCCCCACCTTCTCAAGAACTCTTCCCGCGGGCGCTTTTTCGAAAAAAGCTTGACATGCCGAGCGAATTAAATTACTTAGACCAGGACTTATAATTAGGCAGCTATTAGTTATTTTTATAATTAAAAATCAAATATTTAGGAGATTGCTCATGGGTCTGCCCAAGCGAAAAGTGTCCAAATCCCGCAGGGACAAGCGCCGGACCGGAAAAAGCCTGTCCGCCCCGTCCCTGTCCAAAAGTAATCAAGACCGAAGAAGAATAAATAAAGGAACGACGGCATGGCATTGCAGGACAAAGCCCCTGGCCGGTCGCTGGCCGGGTTGGATCCTGAATCCAGGCAGATGGTCCTGGATACGCTGGCGCAACTCAAGAAGCGTCTGCTGAGCAAGGAGCGGATTCTCGAATTCGACCGCAAGGAGATCTTTCCCGAGGAAATCATCCGGGAGATGCTGGGGCCCGAGATCGGCCTGCAGTTGCTCATGATTCCGGAAGCCTACGGCGGGCTCGGGGGTGGTGCGCGGGACAGCTGCGCGATCACCCGCGAAATGGCCAAGATCTGCCTGGGAATCACCACCGCCTTCTTTGCCATCCAGCTCGGGGCCGACCCGCTTATCGTCGGGGCCACCGAGGAGCAGAAGAAGAAATGGCTGGGCCGGATCGCTGCGGGCGAAGCCCTCGTGGCCTATGCCGTCACCGAACCGGATGCCGGAAGCAATGTGGCCGCCCTCAAGACCAAGGCCGACCCGGTGACGGACGCCTCCGGCCGGATCACCGGCTACCGCATCAACGGCACCAAGCAGTTCATTTCCACGGGCGGGTATGCCGACTTCATCACCGTCCTCGCCGACGCACCGGAGGGGCCAACCTTTTTCGTGATGGAGAAGGACACACCCGGCTACCAGCGCGGCAAGGGCGAGGAGAAGCACGGCATCCGGGCCTCCAACACTTCGCCGCTGACCTTCAGCGACGCCTTCGTGCCGGTGGAGAACCTGATCGGTGGCGTGCCCGGCCAGGGTCTGAAGCAGGCCAACGCGGTCTTCGGCTACACCCGGCTGATGGTGGCCGCCATGGCGCTGGGCGCCGGCGAGGCGGCCCTGGAAATCGCCGTTCCTTATGCCCAGGAACGCATCCAGTTCAAGACCCCGCTGTCCGAGAAGCAGGGCTACACCCACAAGCTGATCCTGCCCAACGTGGTGCGGCTGGCGGCGGTTGCGGCCTACATCGACGAGGTGGCCGAGCGGCTCGATTCCGGCGAGACGGACCTCGAGGTGGAAGGGGCCATCGCCAAGTGGTTCGCCACCGAAGCCGGCAACCGTGCCGCCGAGGACGGCATCCAGGCCCTGGGAGGCTATGGCTACATCAACGAATACGGGGTGGAGAAGATCAAGCGCGATGTTCGCATCACCACCATCTACGAGGGCACCAGCGAGATCCAGCAGAACATCATCAGCACCTTCCGCTGGAAGAAGAGCCGCAAGACCAAGGGCGGATTTTACGGGGCGATGGCGGCCGAGATGGAGGAGCTGCATAAAGCATCGCCGGGCTGCGGCGGCGGCTTTTATGCCCTGGCCGCCCGGGCGCTCAACCATCTGATCGTGGTCGCCGACACGAATCGGCTCACGCGGCAGCAGATCCTGATGTTCGACCTGGCGGACCTGATGGCCCATGTCGAGGTGGGCGTGGCCGCTGCCCGCAGGGCCGCGGCGCTGGCGGCGGCCCGAGAGCCCCAGGCCGAGCGCGCGGCGCTTGTGGCGCGGATATTCGCCGCGGAGGTGTGCCAGCTCTTGGCGCGCAACAGCCTGCGGATTCTTACCGGCACCGGCGAGATGGAGGCGGCGGCCGTGGCCGCTTCGCTGGCCGAGATCCGGTTCAACGAGTTTGCCGGCAGCTGTCGCAACGTGATCAAGGACATGGATCGCCTGGCGGACATCGTCTTCGGGCGCTGACCGTGCCGCCAGGGTTGCAGGTCAACTCGTTTGCATCGAAGGAGAAATCAATGCGATTCAAAGACAGGGTGGTGATGGTCACCGGCGGTGCGGCCGGAATCGGCCTGGTGACGGCCGAGGCCTTTGCCCGGGAAGGCGCCAAGCTGGCCATCTGCGACGTGAATCCGGAGGCCGGGGCGGAGGCGCTCACGTCCCTTGGGCCCGAGGCCTCCTTCGAGCAGGTGAACGTGGCCGACGAGACGGCCGTGGCCAAATGGGCCGACCGGGTGAGCCAGCAGTACGGCCGCATCGACGTTCTGGTGAACAACGCCGGGATCACGCGCGACGCTTTGCTGCTGCGCATGAAGGAGTCCGACTGGGACCTGGTCATGAGCGTCAACCTTAAAGGTGCCTTCCTGTGCACCAAGGCCGTGGTGCGGTTCATGGCCCAGCAGCGCGCGGGGCGGATCATCAATGTGGCCTCGGTGGTCGGAGTGGTCGGCAACGTCGGCCAGGCCAACTACGTGGCGTCCAAGGCCGGCCTCATCGGCCTGACCAAGACCGTAGCCCGGGAATTTGCCGGCCGCGGCATAACGGTCAACGCGGTGGCGCCGGGCTTCATCGAGACCCAGATGACCGCGGTTCTGAGCGACAAGATCAAGGAGGGGTTCCTGGCCCAGATCCCGATGGGGCGGGCCGGGACGACCGCCGACGTGGCCGGCGCGATGACCTTTCTCGCCTCCGATGCCGCGGCCTACATGACCGGCCAGGTGCTGCACGTGAGCGGCGGGATGTATATGTAGGAAGACTGGTTAAGGTTTAAGGTTGAAGGTTTAAAGTTTAAGGGATCTTACAAAGAGGGTGTTGCGGCCGCCAAACACCAAACACCAAACACCAA
>JALOPD010000501.1 GCA_025454075.1 Desulfobacterales bacterium
AATTGTCGGCGGCGCCGATGGGCCGCCCGCCGGTGACGATCACGCTGGCTTCGGCCAGATCGATCTTCCCGCCGGGCGCCTGCTTGACCTCCAGCACCCTGACCCGGCCCGGGTCCTGCACCGTAACGGCCAGGGGAGCGACTTCCGGGCTGGCGGGCGCCGGCGCAGCCTCCACCGCATTGGGCCGCAAAGCGCAGAGCATCACGTTGGACTTCAAGCGGAGGGTGGCGATGGTTTTGCCGGAGAAATGCGACTTGCGCACCGTTTGGGCGGCAATGTCCACGGACACGCAGTCCGAAGCCAGCGGCAGTTTGAGATAGGCCGCCAGGCGCGCAAAGAGATCACGGCCCGGCGCCGTGGCCAGCCCCAGCAGGGCCTTCAACCCCAGCGGCTCGACGGCGGCCGCCAGCGCGCGGGCGCGCAGGTCCGGGCTTTGCGCGAGGTCGGCACCCGCGGCGCTCAGCGGCACGATCTTGTGGACGCCGTACGGGCCCAGGGCCGCCTTGGCCTCCTCGGCCGAGCCGTCCAGCAGAATGGCCAGGACGGTGTTTGCACCGCCGCCTCTGGCGGCGGTGACGACCCCGAAATTGGTCTCCTTGACCTTGCCGCTCTCGGTTTCAATGACTACGCCGATAGTTGCCATCAATCCGTTCTCCTATATCACCTTTTCGTCTTGTTTGAGGATGCGCACCAGCTCGCGGACCGCTTCGCGGACCGGCCCCGGGAGAACCTTGGCCGCCGTGCGGTCCGGCACCTTTTCCAGCTGGACCAGCTCGGTCTGGGCCGCGGCCGCCGAGAGACCCAGGTCGGCCAGCGTCATCTGTTTGACCTCTTTCTTCTTGGCCTTCATGATGTCCGGGAACTTGGGGTAGCGGGGCTCGTTCAGCCCCTTGGTGGCGCCCAGCACACAGGGCAGCGCCAACTCCAGCACTTCCCGGGAACCGCCGCCGATCTCGTGCTCCACCACGGCCTTGCCGTCGCGCAGCTCCATCTTGAGGATCTCGTTGACCACCGGCAGCTGCATGGCCTCGGCCAGGCGGTAGGCGGTCTGAAAGCTCTCCGTGTCCACGGCGCCCTTGCCGGTGAGGATCAGGTCGGGCTGGCCGTCTTTTTCGATGGCCGCTTTCAGGGCCTGGCTGGTGATGTCGCTGTCCAGGAACTGGTCCGCGATGGTCACCAGAATGCCGCGCTGGGGCCCCATGGCCAGGGCGCTGCGCACGGTCGCCATGGCGGCCGCCTTGCCGACGGTCACCACCACCGCTTCCCCGCCCTGGCTTTCCGTCAGCCGCACCGCCTGTTCGATGGCGTATTCGTCGTAGGGGTTGATGATGAACTTGCAGTTCGCATCGTCGAATCCGTTCGCGCCCGCGGTTTTGATGTTGGCGGCCGTGTCCGGAACATGCTTGACGCATACATAGATTTTCATTTTGAACTATCCCTTCATACGCTCGTTTTTGGGATCGTACAGGGGCATGGCCACCACCGTGGCCTGGCGCTTGTCGCCCAGCACCTCCACTTCCAGCCGGGTGCCGGGGGCCGCCAGCTGCGGCGGGACGTAGCCGAAGGCGATGCTTTTCCCCACCCGGTGGCCGAAGCCGCCCGAGCTGGTCATGCCCACGCGCGTCTCGCCCTGGAAGATCGGGTTGTAGCCCCAGGGGTCGGATGTCTGCGCGTCGACCACCATGCAGACCAGCTTCTGCTTGACCCCGGCCCGCTTCTGCGCTTCCAGGGCAGCCTTGCCGATGAAGTCCTTGTCCCACTTGACGGTCCAGTCCAGATGGGTTTCGAGCGGGGTGTGGTGCAGGTTCATCTCGCTCTTCCAGGCCAGGTAGCCCTTTTCCAGCCGCATGGAGTCCATGGCGTGCATGCCGAACATCTTCAGATCGAACTTCCCGCCGGCGGCCGCCAGGGTCTGATAGACGGCGATCTGCTGCTGGATGGGGTGGAAGATCTCGTAGCCCAGCTCGCCCACGTAGTTCATGCGGTTGACGCGGCACTTGGTGCGGCCTACGAAGAGCTCCCGGCTGGTGCTGAAGGGGAAGGCCGCGTTGGAAACGTCGCCGTAGGTCACCGCCGCCAGCAGTTCGCGGCTCTTGGGGCCGGCGATCACCAGACACCCCTGTGCGTAGGTCAGGTCTTCCATGCGCACGGAGCCGTCGCCGGGCAGGTTGTGCATCAGCCAGTGTTGGTCGTGGCGCTTGCCCAGGCTGGCGGTAACGCACAGGTAGTCCTGGTCGGCGAGCTTGGTCACGGTCATGTCGGTTTTAAATAAGCCCTTTTCCGTCAGCATGGGCGCCAGCGCGATCCGGCCCACTTGGGTCGGCACCCGCTGGCAGCTCATGCGGTTGAGCCAGGCCTCGGCGCCCGGGCCGCTGATCCGCGTTTTGGCAAAACGCGTCAGGTCCAGCAGCCCCACGTGGTTCATCACGTGGCGGCATTCTTCGGCCACGCAGGGGAAGGCGTTGGACCGCCGCCAGGAAGGCCTCTCGCAGCGGTCGGCCGCGGCCGCGGTGAAGTAATTGGGGCACTCCCAGCCGAAATAGTCCCCGAACACCGCGCCGGCCTGCTTCTGATACTCAAAGATGGGGCTGGTGCGGTTGGGCCGCGCGGCGTTGCGGAACTCGTTGGGGAAGAAGATGCTGTAGAGCCGCGGGTAGGTGTCGGCGATCTTCTCGTGGTTGTAGGCCCAGGTGGCGTAGCTCCCGTAGCGGCGGCTGTCCACCGACCAC
>JALOPD010000502.1 GCA_025454075.1 Desulfobacterales bacterium
GGTCACCGGCGGCCGGGGAGCCGCGCCGATCTGGGCGGAATTCATGCGCAGAGCCACCGAGGGTGCGCCGCGCCGGGACTTTGCGGTGCCTGCGGACATACGATTTCTGCAGGTAAATCCGACGAATGGGCAGCCGGCCCTGCCCTGGGGTCCGCGGAGCATGGAGGTCGCGCTGCGGGGAGGCCAGATGGAAGCGATCGCCCCGGCGTTTGACGGCCGCGAGCCGAGCCCCACCGGCGGCGGCCAGTGAGGCGGTGAGGCCATGATCCTCCATTTTCTGAGACACGTGTCGGTGTGCCTGTGGATCGCCCTGCTGATCGGCGGCCTCGGCAGCTTCCAGCTCCTTGCGCTCCTCCAGCCGGCGGTGGGGGTGGATGCGGCCCCCCTGCTGGCGGCCGGCCTGCTGACGGCGGGGTTTGCCGCGGCCGCCTGGACTGCCAATCGGCTGGGGCTGGGGCGGGTGCGGCGGCTCATGCGCCGGGCGGACCGGGCGGAGCGCGACGGTCTGAGAAAAGACGCGGAGCGGGCGTTTCAGCGTGCGCTGGGCGTGCTCGACAGTTTTTGGGTGTCGCCGCGCGCCCGGCGGCGAACGCTGCTGCCGCTGGCCGGACGAATCGCCAGGTACTATCTGTCCGAGAGCCGTCTCAGCCACATCGCAGAGGATTTCATCGCCCGTTACCTGTGGGCCTGCCCGGGCGATGCGGAGGTCGCCGAGCAGTGGGTGCAGAATGTCGAGCGCCGGGGCAGGCTGCGCGAAGAGCACCAGGATCTGGGCGCCCGGCTGGCAGACGCTCATCCCCACCGCCCCGTCATCCAGATGGCCGTGGCACGGCTTTGCCTGGCGGCGGAGCGCACCGACTACGCGGCCCTGCAGACCTATCGCCGGGCCTGCTCCGGGGACGGCGGAGCAGCGGCTGAATTCTGCGCCGATCTGGAGCGGCTTTTTCGAAGGAACGGACGAACCGACGAATGGGCCCGGCAGGCGTTTCGGCGAGCCGGGGATCCCGTGCCGGCGACAGGCACCCCTCCGCCCCGAAAACCCCCGGCTCCATCGCAGCGGCCAACGCCGGACGAGGAACCGATGGACTTCACGGTGTCGATGCCGTCCGACGAAGAGGAGGCGGCCTTCCGCATGGCGCCGGCGGCCGACGAGGCCGAAGAGGACGAGGAGGAGCGGGCGTCCCTGATCCCCGGGCCCCGCCGGCACCGGGTCAGCCTGCGCGAGCTGACCCGTAAGGCTGGCGTCGGTCTTGGGCTGATCCACGATCGATTGCGCCAATGGGGGAAGGCCGGAATAGGGCAGCTCGCCGGCGTCAGGCGCCATCCAGGCATGCGTCGCGCGCTGGTGCTGACCCTGATCGCCGGCGCAGGAGCAGGAGTCGGATGGATGGTTCTGAACCGAATCGATGTCTTCGAACCCGACCCGGCCTCCGCACCGCCCGTCGGTCTTCCTGCCAGTCCCGCGTCCGTTGCCGCGGCCGACCAGTTCGCGCTGCAGGTGGCCGCCTATCTGCGGCAGGACTATGCACTGAAGCTGGTGGAAGACCTCAAGAAGAAAGGACTGAAGGCCTACTCGGTCGAAACCGCGAGCAGCGGAAAAACCTGGTATCAGGTGCGCATCGCTCCCTTCCCCGATCCGCAAGCGGCGCGTGACTTCGGCCGCGACCTCAAATGGCGGGGGGTCATCGACGACTTCTACGTCACCAGCGCCAGCCGCTGAGGGGATCCGGGTCCCCGTAATCCTAACCTGAAGACGATTCAGAATAAATTAGGAGCCGGACGGAACCATGAACAGAATCGAAGTACACAAGCGCGGCCCCATCGGTGAGATCCGCCTCAACCGCCCCGGGGTGCTGAACGCGCAGGGCTGCGACTGGCCCGACGACATGCTTGCAGCCTCCCGCGAGATGCAACAGGACAGCTCCGTGCGTGTCGTGCTTTTGACGGGTCAGGGCCGAGCCTTCTGTTCGGGGCTCGACCTCACGGACCTCGCCGCGGGCGAGATTCCGGGGGCGTGGTTTCATCGCGCGGAGCTCGCCTTCCGCGCGATCGAGACGCTGGACAAACCGGTCATTGCCGGTGTCCAGGGATACTGCCTCGGCGGCGGGCTGCAGCTGATTATCAGCTGTGATGTCCGCATTGCCGCTGACGACGCCGTCCTCGGACTCCCGGCGGTGCGCGAGGCCTTTCTACCCGGGATGGGGACATACCGGCTGCCGCGGCTGATCGGCGCGGGCTGGGCGCGGCACCTGATCCTCAGCGGAGAGAACATCGGGGCGGAGGAAGCGTACCGAATCGGGCTCGTGAACCGGGTGGTGCCGCGCGCCGACCTCGAGCGTGAACTCGCCGCGTGGGCGGCGCGATATCTGGAGGTGCCGCGGCCGAGCCTTATCTGGGCGAAGTGGCTCACCCTCCAGGCATTCGATCTCGCTTTCGAGGAATTTCTCGCGGAGATGGACGGCGCGATGGAAGCGGTGCTCGCCTCCGAGGAGCATCGGACCGCTCGCCGGGCATGGGCCGAGCGTAAGCTTGGCGGCTGAGGAGTTCGGGAGCCGCGCGGCGGCGACCCTGCCGCGCCTCCTCATTCTTTCGATTTGGTTCAGCCAGCAGCCCGGTGCAGGGTTAGGTGAGGCGTTCCGGATTGATGGTCAGCACGGGCACCGGTGCATTGCGGACGACCTTGGCGGCCACGCTGCCGAACAAAGAATATTCCAGCCCCTTGCGGCCG
>JALOPD010000503.1 GCA_025454075.1 Desulfobacterales bacterium
GTTGATGGAGATGCGGTCGAAGGGCAGGATCTTTTTCACCTCGGCCGCGAACTGCTCGTAGACGTCTTCGATGGTCAGGGTGGAGCCGATGATCCGGCCGATCTCGGCCATCACCGCCTCTTCCTGCGCCAGCTTCCGCGCAGCCTGCTCCTGCCGGCGCAGGGCTTCTTCCGCCTGCTTGCGCTCGATGGCGGCGGCCAGCACGTTCGCCACCGACTGCAGGAAGAGGGTGTCGTCCTTGGTAAACGTGCGCCTGCGCGTGGTGCTCGCGTTCAGCACGCCGAAGGCGCGCTCCCGGCCGCCGATGACCGCACTCATCCCGCTGACGATCCCGTGCGCGCGCATGAGGTGGTGGGGCGAGAAGCGGGTTTCGGCGTCGATGTCCGCCATGGTCACCGGCTCCCGGGAGAGCAGGGTATAGCCCGCCTGGGAACCCCGGCCCGCAGCCACGGTCTCCCGGTCGACCAGATGATCGAGGTCCGGAAGGGTGGCGCGGAAGATCAGTCGATCCCCCTCGGGCAGCAGCTCCAGGACTTCGCAGAACTCGACCGCCAGCTCGCGGGCGATGGACTGAACGGCCCCTTTCAGGAACCCGGCGGCGTCTCCGCCGGCCAGCGCCACCTGGCCCAGCATCGCCACGGTCTCCTGTTGATGGACGCGGATGCGCAGATCCTGTTCCACCCGGCGGCGCGGGGTGACGTCCACGCCCACGGCCCAGGTGTGCCAGCCGGGCATCGGCAGATCCCGCGAAAGATTGGACCACGCAATCGTCCGCCGCTCGCCGTGCCGGGTGGTGAGCTCCCACTCCCGATCCCGGAAATTGAACCCGCTGGCCGCGATGTCCGCCAGCATGCCGGCGCGCTGCGCCGGGTCCGGGTAGAGGGTTTCCAGTGCGCGCGGGTTGCCGATGATCTCGGCGCTGGCGTAGCCGGTCACGCGCTCGCACTCGCGGTTCCAGGCGATGAAGTTCATCTGCGGGTCGAAGGCGTCGAGCATGACGGGCATGCCCTGCACGAGCTGGCGCAGCCGCTCCGCGCTCTGCGCCAGCTCGGAGCGCGTGGTTTCGGAATACATCAGCAGAAAGCCGGCCGCGACGCTGATTTCCAGAAAAGCTGCCGCCAGGAACCACCCCGGCGTGCTCACGCCCGCCGTCGTCCACAGCGGATGGCTGAGCTTCAATCCCGACCAGGCGAGCAGCGCCCAGCCGGCCAGGTTTCTACCGACTCCAATGACGGCGGGGGACCGGAGGATGACCCCGCCGGTCCATGCGTAGGCGGCCGCGGCGACGACGGAGCCGGGTCCCGCCAGCACCCCGAACGCGGCCCCGGCCCAGGGGATGGCCACGATGAGGAGCAGGCCGATGCCGCCGGCCGCGAGCGCCGCCTTGGGCAGCGGCCGGGACAGATAGGCGCAGGTGCCGGCCAGCAGGAGAACGCCGGAGAGGAGCGTGACGCACTGGGCAACGACGGCGGTGGCCAGCGGAGCGCCGAGGAGGCCGCCGGCCAGTTGAACGACAAAACGAAAGGCATAGACCGCCCAGGCCGCGGCCCAGAGCTTCAGATACGTGCAGCGCCCATCCGAGTACAGGTACCAGAACAGCAAGGCCAGCAGCGACGTTCCCGCCAGCGCGGCGGTTTGGGCCGGTATGAGCCAATCCATCGTTTCACTCCGGCGGCCGGGGTTGATTCATGGCGGCGTCATCAAAAAGCCGCCATCGCGGGCACTGATTTGCATCTTATAGGCAAAAGGGCGCGGGGGCACAATTGAAAAATGGGGGCGGCTTCTATTTGCGGGGCGGGGCCCGGGAAGGGACAGGGGCGGGGTGCCGCGCTAGAGCCCCAGGTACGCCCGGCGGATGTCGGCATCCTGGAGCAGGTCCGAAGACCGTCCGGACCGGGTAATGCGGCCGTTTTCCAGGATAAAGGCGCGCCGGGAGACGTTCAGCGCCTGTTCGACGTTCTGCTCCACCAGCAGGATGGTGATGTCGGAGCCCAGTTCGGACAGGGTGCGGTAGATCGACTTGGTGATCATGGGGGCGAGCCCGAGGGACAGCTCGTCGACCAGCAGGAGCCGGGGCCGGCTCATCAGCGCGCGGCCGATGGCGAGCATCTGCTGCTCTCCGCCCGACAGGGTTCCGGCCGGCTGGTCCCGGCGCTGTCCCAGGATGGGGAACAGCTGGATGACGTGCTCCAGGGTCTGCTTGAGCCGGCCGCGGGCGCGCTTGGGGAAAGCGCCCATCTCGAGATTCTCCCGGACCGACATGTCCTTGTAGACCCGCCGGCCCTCGGGCACCAGGGCGATGCCGAGGCCGGTGACGTCATGGGGCCGTTTGCCCGCCAGCGACCGGCCGTCGAAGCGGATCGCCCCGGCCGCCGGGGGGATCGCCGCGGTGACGGCCGCCAGCAAGGAGGATTTGCCGGCGCCGTTGCTGCCCAGGACGGCCACGCGCTCTCCCGGCGCGAGCGCGAGCGAAACCCCCCAGAGCACCTGAGTCTCGCCGCGGAAAAGATCGATCTGCTCCACCTCCAGCAGTGCCGCCATCGCTAGTCTCCCAGATAGGCCTGAACGACCCGCGGGTCGCGAACCACGTCTTGAGGGCTGCCGGCCGTGAGCACCTGCCCCTGGTCGAGCACGATGACGCGTTCGGCCGCCTGCATCACCGCCCCCATGACGTGCTCGATCCACAGCACCGTCAGCCCCAACTGGTCCCGGAGGCTGCGGATGAAC
>JALOPD010000504.1 GCA_025454075.1 Desulfobacterales bacterium
CGTCAATACACCGGCGTCGATTCCCGGAACGTTCACGCCGTCATCCACGAGATTCCGCCCGAGGATTACTTCGGCGGCATCACGCACCAGCACTGATCCTGCCGCCGGCGCCGCCGCCGGTCGGCTCCGACAGGAGGTCCGAAGCAGAGATTATGGCGAAGCTGAATGGACAGTTTGCCTTTTTCCATGAATTTCTGAAGCATCCGCTCCAGATCGGATCGGTCATTCCCAGCTCGCGTTTCCTCGAAAAGCGCATCCTGGAAACGTCGGGTGTCGCCTCGGCCGGAACCATCGTGGAGCTGGGATCGGGCACCGGCGGCACGACCCGCGCCATCCTGAGCGAAATGCCCCGCCACGCGCGGCTGTTGAGCATCGAAATCAACCCGCAGCTGCATGCCAAGGTCCAGAAAATCTCCGACGACCGCCTCATCGCGCACCTGGGCAATGCCTGTGAGCTGAAACGGATCCTGGACCGCTACGGCCTGGACCGTCCGGAGGTCGTCATTTCGGGAATTCCGTTCTCAACCATGAGCCACCGGTCGGGCGTTCAGGTCGTCGAGGCCATCTCGTCCCTGCTGGCGCCCAACGGCCGATTCGTGGCCTACCAGGTAACCACGCGCGTCGCCGAATTGTGCCGCCCTCTCCTGGGGGCCGGGCAGATGGAAATCGAACTGCTCAACATCCCGCCGGTGCGCGTCTACCAGTGGGAAAAAAACGGCGGCCACCGGCGTCCGTGACGAGGACACCGCGTTCGGCCGCGAAAGGAACGCGGGCATGCGGCTCAGCGGCAAGCGCATAGCGGTCCTCATCGCCGAAGGGGTCGAAGACCTCGAATTCTACGTCCCCGCCATGCGGCTTCAGGAGGAAGGCGCCGATCTCATCCCCGCCGGGATCGATCTCACGCCGGTCCGCGGCAAGAACGGCCTGGAAATCATTCCCGCCGCCGCCATCGCATCGCTTCGCGCCGGCGAGCTCTTCGCCGTGATCGTCCCGGGCGGCTGGGCGCCGGACAAGCTGCGCCGGTATGAGGCCGTCCTACGGCTGATTCGCGAGATGGACGCCGCCGGCAAGACCATCGGGATCATCTGCCACGGGGGGCTGGTGGCCATATCGGCCGGGATCGTGCGCGGGCGCCGGGCGACCGGCTCGCTGGGGATCAAGGACGACCTGGCCAACGCCGGAGCCGTCTGGGTGGATGCGCCCGCCTTCCGCGAAGGCCACCTCGTCTGGGGACGGGTGGTGGCGGACATCCCCGCTTTCTGCCGCGAACTGGTCGCCGCTCTCGTCGAGGCCGCCGATCGCGCCCCCTGAACCCTGCTGCCGGCCGGCTCTTGTCGGCAGCCACCTCCCGCGGCGCAGCGCGCGGCGGGAGCTCTCAATGCGCTTGTTGCGCGAAATCCATCAGCGGCCGTGAACCTGACAGGACGTGCCGGATCGGAGGTTCTCCATGGCGGTTCCGCTCCAGAAATCCCCTATCGTGAAGGAATGCGCGGGATGCGACAACATCGACGGCGATTTCTGCCGGATCTGGGTCAACCCGGCCGCCAAGTGGCGCCTGGGGGTCTGCGCATCGGCCACGCACGCGAAAGCGGAGGCCAAGAGCGAAGCGGCCAAGGTCCGGGTGGGCCAGCAGAAGCAAAAAAAGAAGTAGCCCCGACACTCCCCGCGGCAAAGCGAATGCCGCCCGGGCGGAGGGGACCGCCCAGGCCGGAGGGTGCCGGGAATCACGGACGGTCCGTCATCGCCGGAGCCGCGCACCTTTCGTGAAGGCCACTTTTTCGGGATCCGAGGCACTGGCGGGCATGGCGCCTCCGGTGGGACTCAGCTCTGCTTCCGCCCGCCGCCGTAGGCGTCCTTCACCTTGGCGCGGTCGGGCGCGCCGTCGGCGAGCAGGGGCATCTCGGCGACGAACTCGACGTACTGGGGCTTCTTGTAGCTGGCGATGCGCTCGCCCACGAACCGGGCAAGGTCCCGGGCCGTCAGGGTCTGCCCGGGCTTCAGCTGGCAGACCGCCTTGATGCCTTCCTTCCATTTGGGGTCGGGCACCCCGAACACCACCGTCTTCTCCACGGCCGGGTGTTCCAGGATCGCCTTCTCGACCTCGGCCGGGTAGACATTCTCGCCCCCGGGTTTGATCAATTCCTTCTCAGGCTTGCGCCCCGCGTAGAACAGATACCCCTCCTCGTCGAAGCGCCCCAGGTCCCCGGTGTGATGCCAGCCGCCGCGGAAGGCATGGGAGGTGTCCTCGGGCAGGTTCCAGTAGCCGCTGAAGACCATCGGTCCCTTGACGGCGATCTCGCCCACCTCGCCGACCGCGACCGCGCAGTCGCGGTCGTCCACCAGCTTCACGTCGGCAGCCGGGATGGTCCGGCCGGCCGAGCCGGGCCGGTCGTTGTAGCAGCCGAAAGTGGCGATGGC
This sequence comes from Desulfobacterales bacterium, assembly GCA_025454075.1. The sequence goes on from JALOPD010000504.1 coordinate 2,419, forward strand.
GGAGGTCTCGGTCTGGCCGTACATGCAGTAGAAGGTTCCGCCGGTCTGCCGCTGGTAGGCCTCGATGGTCTCGGGCGACTCCAGTCCGATGACATGCCGGAGCGAGCGGATGTCTTTGCCGCACCTGGACTGCTGCTCCAGAATCGAGCCCAGGATCGGCGCGAAGTCGAACATCACGGTGATCTTCTTTTCGGCGATCAGCGCCACCGCCTGGGCGGCGTCGAACTTGCTCATGTTCACGTTCAGCGCCCCGGCGTGAAAGCTCATGGTCGCCATGAAGAGCCCGCCCACATGGAACAGCG
>JALOPD010000505.1 GCA_025454075.1 Desulfobacterales bacterium
GGCAACCACCAGGGAACCGGAACCGAAAAGGGCCTGCCGGCAGAGAGTTTCAAAAGAGCTGTCTATCAACTGAAGGCGTGTTTGCGCGCCGCCGACGAGGACTATCTGGATTAGGTACACAAGGAAACCGACGCTGACCGCAGCCAGGGTTCCAATAGGGATCGAGCGCGCTGGGTCCTTCAGATCTCCTGACATGTTCACCCCTGCCATGATTCCGGTCACCGCCGGGAAATAGATAGCGAACATGGTCCAAATAGACATTCCGGGGGATGCATAGACGGAAGGCCAGTTCTTTTTGATTAAATCCAATTGAAAATTCGCAGCCGCTCCGCCAAGAAATGCAACAATCGACAGCGCCAGAAAGGCCATAATGACGTATTGGGCTTTAATCGCCCAACCGGCTCCGACCCAGGAGATCAGGAAGAGCAAGAGACTGGTCGCCAGCGCGATCGTTCGGAAATGGACGGCCATGTCTGGAAAAGTTCTCACCAGGGCTTCCGTGAACCCGAGGGTGTAAAACGGCACCGAAATGGCCTGGGCGCAGAACAGGGCAATCCCGATGGCGCCCCCGAACTCTGGTCCGAGAGATCTGGATATCAAGAAATACGCCCCGCCGCCGGAGACGGGGGTGTTGGTGGATACGGCGGAAATGGACAGGGCAGTGAGCGTGGTAATACTTTTTGCAAGAAAAAGAATCAGGAGCGCATGCAGGATCCCGGACTGCCCGAGGACAAGACCGGCACGCATGAACATGATGACGCCCAGGATCGTCAAAATCGAAGGAGTAAAGACCCCTCCGAACGTTCCCAAGCGGTTTGATTTGGAGTTCGAGGTTTGAATGGTGTTCATCGAAATAAATTTTTATTCGCTGTAATATCTCTTGAATGCTCTCAGTCATCTTCTGTTTCTTTTTCAGCCGCCATCAGAATACGACATTCGAGCGGGTGTTTGCAATCTTCAAAAATTACAAATCGCGATACCGCTTCTGCGCAATTTTGTGTCGCGCATCGACAATCTGTTTATCACTCTTGGAACTTGCCGTTTCTTGACATGCAGATCATCATCGGATTACAAGATGTTCTATTGTGCTTGTCTATCCTATTTTAGGAATCCCCTTTGAAACATAATCTCAATGCGGTCGTTGAAGAAGAAGCCGACAGCAACAAGCTGGGCACTTTCGGCGGCGTCTTCACCCCGAGTGTGCTGACCATTCTCGGCATCATCCTGTTTCTGCGCCTGGGCTTCGTCGTCGGCAGCGCCGGCCCGATGAAGGCCCTGGTGATCATCGGCATCGCCAACGCCATCTCCGTTCTGACAAGCATTTCTCTTTCGGCGGTCGCCACCAACCTCAGGGTCAAAGGCGGCGGGGATTACTACCTGATCTCACGCACCCTCGGCGTCGAGTTCGGCGGGGCGCTCGGCCTGGTGCTGTTCCTGGCCCAGTCGGTTTCCATCGCCTTCTACTGCATCGGCTTCGGCGAAGCGGTAGCCGCGCTTGCGGGGCAGGCGGCCGTTACTTCGCAGAGGGTGGCCGTTGCGGCGGTCGCCCTGCTGCTTGTCCTGGCCTGGAAGGGGGCGGACGTGGCCACGCGCTTCCAGTACGTCGTCATGGCCTTTCTGACCGGCGCCCTGGCCTCGTTCTACGCCGGCGGGTTCATGCGCTGGGACGGCGCTCTGGCGGCCGCCAACTGGAGCGCCGCTGACGGCGGGCTCGGCTTCTGGGTGCTGTTCGCCATTTTCTTCCCGGCGGTCACCGGCTTCACCCAAGGGGTGAGCATGTCCGGGGACCTAAAGGACCCGGCGCGCAGCCTTCCCCTGGGAACTTTTCTGGCCGTCGGCATTTCAATCCTGGTTTACTTTTCGGTCGCAGTCCTGTTTGCAGGCGCCCTGCCGCTCGACGTCCTGCGCGAAGACTACAATGCCATGAAACAGGTGGCCGTCTGGGGAGTTCTGATCGACGCGGGGGTGGTGGCAGCCACGCTTTCTTCTGCGATGGCGTCGTTTTTAGGGGCGCCGCGGATCCTCCAGTCCCTGGCCGGCGACCGGGTGTTTCCGGTGCTCACTTTTTTCGAAAAGGGCTACGGCGCCGGCAACAATCCACGCCGAGCGGTGGTGCTCTCGGGGGCGATCGCCCTGGCGACCATCGCGGCGGGGAACCTGAACGTCATCGCCTCGGTGGTCTCGATGTTCTTCCTGATCTCCTATGGGCTGCTGAACTACGCCACCTACTTCGAGGCTAAGACGGGCAGCCCGTCCTTTCGGCCGCGGTTCCGTTATTTCCACAAGCGTCTGAGCCTCGCCGGTGCGCTCGCCTGCCTGGGGGTCATGCTCGCCGTCGACCCCGCGATCGGGGTGCTGGCCGTATCGGTCATTTTCGCCGTCTATCAGTATCTCCGACGCACCGCCGGCCCGGCGCGCTGGGCGGACAGCCAGCGGTCCTATCACCTGCAGCAGGTCCGGGAGCACCTCAAGGGGATGGCGGAGGACCCGGAGCACCCGCGCGACTGGCGGCCGCACATACTGGCCTTCTCCAACGACCCTGAGCGGCGCCAGCGTCTCCTGCGGCTGGCCGACTGGATTGCCGGACGCAGCGGGTTCGTGACGGCCGTGCGTGTGGTGGAGGCCTCCGGTGGCCGCATGCTGGCCCTACAGGCCGAAGCCGAGGCGGAGCTGCGCCGGGACATCGCCCGGCAGGGCTCCTCGGCCTTCCCGCGGGTGGT
>JALOPD010000016.1 GCA_025454075.1 Desulfobacterales bacterium
CGCGCACCGGGCGGCAAAACAGCCGCATCCGCCTTTTAGACCCTACGCCCCGGTCTCCATGTCCGCTGCCCTATGCTTTCTTTCTTGCTCCGCCTTCAGAGATTCCTGACGATATTCATCCCCCTCGCCGGGATGCTGGCCGGGCTCCCGCTGCTGGGGGTGTGGCTGGCCGGGTCGCCGCCGGGGCCCTATTTGGAGTTCCCGCCTCAAACCCGTTGGGTGCATCACGCCCCTTTTTCGTGGCCGGCGTTCTGTCTGTACTCGCTGCTGATTGCGGCAGCGACCTTTGCGGCGGCCCTGCGCGCCATGCGGTCTTATCGGCGCAGCCCACCGTTGGCGGAAAGCGGGGCATATCCTTTCCCCTGGTGGGGCTGGTCAGCGGCTGCCGCCGCAGCGGGGGCGTGGGTACTGGCGTGGACCCGCTTCCCCTGGATGGGTTTTGTCCAGGCTCATACCTTCACCCCGCTCTGGCTGGCTTACATCGTCGCGGTCAACGCGCTGTGCCGCCGCCGCACCGGCCGGTCGCTGCTGACCCACCGACCGGTGTTTTTCCTGGCCTTGTTCCCGACCAGCGCGGTGTTCTGGTGGTTTTTCGAGTACCTCAACCGCTTCGTGCAAAACTGGTACTATGTCGGGGAGCACTTCGGCCCCTGGGAGTATTTCTGGTACGCCACCCTGCCCTTCGCCACGGTGTTGCCGGCGGTCCTGAGCACAGGGGAACTCATCCGATCCTTTGCCTGGTTCCGACGCGCCTTCGGCCGCGTGCGGCCGCTGACCGGTTTCGACCACCCGCTCACCGCGTGGGGGGTGCTGGCGACTGCCGCTGCGGGGCTGGCGGGCATCGGCGTGTGGCCGAACGTTTTCCACTCCCTGGTGTGGGTGGCGCCGCTGCTGATCATCGTTTCGTTGAAGGGTCTGCGCCGGGAGGCCCACCCGCTGCAGGACCTGGCCGGCACCGACTGGACCGTCCCCGTTTCCGCGGCGCTGGCCGCGCTCGTTTGCGGCTTTTTCTGGGAAATGTGGAATTTCTACAGCCTGGCCAAGTGGAAATACAGCATCCCTTTCGTTCATCGCTTCGAGGTCTTCGAGATGCCGGTTCTCGGCTATGCCGGCTACCTTCCGTTCGGCCTGGAGTGTGCGGTCGTTGCCGGCCTGCTGGAAAACCTGCTGAAGCGGGACCGCACGGAATCGCCGTAGCCGATGCGGCTTGCATCCGCCGGGGGCGGCCTTAGTGTTCCTTTGAATCCTCACAGGAGGAACGACACGGTGCCTTTTACAAAACTCCCGGGGCTGCGCGGAAATGTTTATGTGCCGCCGCCCTGCCCGGCAAAATCGAAAAAACACCACTGCCGGGACTGCTTCGACTGCCAGCGCTGCAGCGACGATCGCTGCCGCCTTTGCCGCGAAACAGGCTCCGGACGAAAAACCCGCAAGCGCCGCATCCCGCCTCGCTGAGCGTCATTTTTTCCCGGACAAGCGATCCCACATGGCGCGCGCCGGGTCCTGGGGATCGGCGGGTCCGGGTCCCGGGGGCGGTTGAACGCCCTGGACGCGCCGGCCGCGCAGGCGAGCGATGCGCTCCTCCAGCGGCGGGTGGGTGGAAAACAGGCTCATCAGGCTGCGGCCGGAAAGCGGGTTGACGATGAACATGTGCGCCGTCGAAGGGCTGGCATCCATCGGCAGCCGCTTGGAATAGGCCCCCAGCTTTTCAAGCGCCCGCGCCAGCCCCTCGGGGGTCCCGGCAAAAGAGGCGCCGGTCGCGTCCGCCATGTACTCCCGCGAACGGGAGATGGCCATCTGGATCAGCATCGCCCCCAGCGGCGCCAGGATCGACATCAAAATCAGCCCCAACCCGCCGCCGCCACCGCCTTCTTCGCGGTCCCGGTGGCCGCCGCCGAAGATGGCCGACCAGCGGGCCATGTCGGCCAGCATCATAATGGCGCCCGCCATGGTCGCGGCGATGCTGCCGATCAGGATGTCCCGGTTCCTGACGTGCGCCAGTTCGTGGGCCAGAACCCCCATGGCCTCCTCGCGGCTCATGAGCTTGAGCAACCCCTGGGTGACGGCGACCGCCGCATGTTCCGGGTTGCGGCCGGTCGCAAACGCGTTGGGCGCATCTTGAGGGATCACGTACACCTTGGGCATCGGCAAGTTGGCGCGACGACACAACTCCTGCACCATGCCGTATAGCTCGGGCGACTCCTGCGGCCCCACCTCCTGGGCATTGTACATCCTCAACACGATTTTGTCGGAGAACCAGTAGCTGAAGAAATTCATGCCGGCGGCAATGACCAAGGCGGTGATCATGCCTTGGCGTCCGCCGACCCACTGCCCGATCACCATGATCAGAACGGTGAGCAATGCCATCAGCAGCGTCGTCCGGATTTGATTTCCCATCCTTTTGACTCCTTTCCGAATTCAGTCGATGCGTTCACACCGGATTCCATAAATTTCAACCTAAAATAATACCTCAGATTAGCAGATTCGCAACACCCGAAGCGGGGGGATATATGGCAGGCAGCGACGGCCGGCGGCTCCGTGAAAGAGGGTCCTCTGGGGCTGTCCGAGGTAGTATGCAGCGGGCCGGCTGCCGTACGTTGGGTCGTTGAACGGGTGGTTGCGGCGCGCTGCGGCGGGCACCCCGATCCGCCTGACAACGGCTGTAGTTGCACCTGTTCATTTGCCGGTTTAAGAATTGGGCTTGCCTCTATGGAAACCTTCTGTTATGGATTAATGGTATTATTTTTGTGTAGTTGTCTACCCACACATTGACGACGCCCAATTTATGCTGCAATGCGCGGGATGGCTGGTTTGCGTTCCGGCGACCTCGGCAAAGCGCCCCCGGGGGAACCTCTAACCGAACCGTTGGTAACTTCATGGAAAACACCAGCCCGAAAATCCTTCCCATCTCTTCTGCCAGGGACAGTTGCATCGAGGACGGGCCTTTACCCAAAGCCGGCTCCGCTGCCCCCACCGAGGTCACCCGGCAGGAAAAGCAACTGCTGACCGATCCCGCGGTGCTGAAGAACGATGCCGGCAGCGCCGGCACCAGCCGCAAGGTCACCCTGGAGTTTCTGGTCAACCGCCTGAACCTGAGCCATTTCCAGGATGATTGCATCCAGGTCTGTTTTGTCCATCGGCGCTACCATCGCAGCCTGCTGGTCCCGGCCTTTCCGCAGCCGTGTCTCGACGGCGTGCTGGAGTGCCGGTGGGCGCACCCCGCCGAAATGCCCGCCGTGCTCCCATCCTTCAATCTGGCCTACGTTCTGGTCCCCCGCGGCCAGCGCTTCATTCACGCCGTTCCCACGGTGATCGAGATCCACGCGAACGGCGCGCGTTTGGCCCTGCCGGAAGTCAGCCACGAAATCAGCCACCGCAAAGTCGAACGGCAAACCTGCCGCGACATCTCCGCCAGCGTCACCCAGAACTCCTCATCGTTTGCCGGCCGGCTGCTGGATTTCAACGCTTTTTCGTTCCGTGTCGAACTGGGGGCCCCTCCTCCGCAGAGCTTCGATTGGATTGATCCGGACCTGCCGGTGAACGTGGTTTTCTTCAACCAGGCCCAAACCTTTTTCGCGGGGGAATGCCGAATCACCCGCAGCACGGAGGGTTCCGTCACCCGCAGTTATGTGATGCAGCCGCTCAAGCAGGAGATTCATCGCTACCGGAAGGCCGAGTTTCGAAGTCAGCGGCAGGCGCTGACCCCGTCTCCCAATCTGGTGTTGCGGCATCCCCTCACCGGCCGGCGTGTCGATTTAAAAGTGATCGATCTGTCCGGATCCGGGTTTGCCGTCGAGGAGGATGAGCACACCGCCGTTCTGATGCCGGGCCTGGTCCTGCCCGAAGTCGAACTCTGGTTTGCCAACAGCTTCAAGCTCACGTGCAGCGTGCAGGTGGTGTTCCGCAAGACGCTGGGCAGCCGGGGCAATGCCCGCGTCGTCCGCTGCGGCCTGGCGCTCATGGACATGCCGGCGGCGGACCACGTGAAACTGCTGGCCATGCTGCATCAGAGCAAGGACCGCAACGCTTACCTTTGCAACGAACTGGACCTTGAGGCGCTCTGGGATTTTCTGTTTGAAACCGGCTTCATCTACCCGACCAAGTACGCGTTGATCCACAAAAACAAAAAGCAGATCAAGGAAACCTACGAGAAGCTCTACAGCCGCGGCCCGGAGATCGCCCGGCACTTTGTCTACCAGGACAACGGCGTCATTCTCGGCCATATAGCGATGCTCCGGTTCTGGCAGAGCACCTGGCTGATTCACCATCATGCCGCACGCAAATCCGCCCTGAACAAGGCCGGCCTGGTCGTCCTCGACCAAATCAGCCGATTCACCCACGACACGCTGCGTTTCCGCAGCCTGCACATGGAGCACCTCGCCTGCTATTACCGGCCGCAGAACAAGTTCCCTCAGCGCGTGTTCGGCGGGTTCGCCCAGTACCTCAAAAATCCCAAGGGCTGTTCGATCGATGCCTTTGCCTACCTGAGCATTCCCCGCCGGCCGCAGGCCGAAAACGCGCTGCCGGACGGCTGGCAGCTGCTGCCGGCCGCGGACAAGGATGTGGCCGACCTCAACGACTTTTACAACCACGCCTCCGGCGGCCTCATGCTGAAAGCGATGGATCTCGAGCCGGCCAGTTGGAAAATCGACGGCTTATCCCAGGACTATCGGCGGCTTGAATTGAAACGGGAGCGTTATCTGTTCGCATTGCTCCACCGCGAACGGCTCAAGGCTTTCATCATCGCCAACGTTTCCGAGGTCGGCCTGAATCTCTCGGACCTTACCCACTGCCTCCAGGCGGTGGTCGCAGACGCGGAGGGCCTCGACCCGGGCATCTTCATGCAATCCATGCGCATGGCGTCTCAAGCGGCCGGGCTGGAGGAGATGGTGGCATTGGTGTATCCGGCCGCCTATCCGCAGGCGCACCGCATTCCGCTCGACAAGATTTATCATCTGTGGATCGTGCACACGTTCGGCGCCGACCAGGCCTACCTGAAATACCTCAGCCGCCTCACCCGCTACCTGTGACCGCGGCCACACGCCGGGGCTGCCGGGTGGGCGCCGGACGTCACAAAACCGAGGCACGGACACCCGAAGCCCGCCGGAACGACGGCGTGAGTGTGAAACCGTGACGGCCGTTCTATGACCGCGGGCGGTCCCCCCGGCAGACCACGAGCGGGGTGTACGTGAAGACCCGTGGATCGGAGAACAGCCGGTCGAGCTCGGCGATGAACTCGTCATATCCGCCCGCGTACTCCTCGAACGCGTAACCCGAGAGTTTTCCGGAGATCTGCGCTTTTTTGCTCCAGTTGAACTTCTCGTTTTCCCGAAAGCGGCTGTATATAAGGTTGTGAGGCGTGATCATGACCTGGATGTTTTCAAAACCCAGGTCGTAAAGAAAGGAGTACAGCTTGATCCCCACGTAGGGGTCGAAATTAAGGCGCTCTTCCAGCCGCGCCATGATGCACTGCACGGCGCGCTCCAGCCGCAAGGGGAAGCCGTGGAAGCGCAGGCAGTTGCAGTCCAGATCGACCAGGCAGAGCGTGCCCCCGGGCTTAAGGGCGGCGCTGAAGTGGCGGACCATGTCGAAACTCTGGGCCCGGTAGTATTCCAGGACGAATCGGACCCAGATGAAGTCGAAAAGGCCGAGTTCGTCCAGCGGCTCGCGGATGTCCTTCACGCGAAACTCGAGCCCCGGCGCCTCATAATGCGCCCGGGCGAAATCGATGCGCTGGGCGGCCATGTCCACGCCGAGGCCCCGTCCGCCGGGCTGAACCACCTGGTTCAGGTGAAAGGTGGTCTTGCCGGACCCGCAGCCGAAATCGGCCACCCGCATCCCGGGCCGAAGACCGGCCCAGCGGGCGTGTTCCTCCACCGTGCGGCCGTCGGTCTTCACATCGAGGCGAATGGCTTCCTCTTCGCTTTCCATCAAGTAGCTGCGTTCGCTCATCGGCTGTAGCGCTCCGGGGGAGGTTGCAGTCTGGACGGCGCCATCCGGCGCCGGCGCGGGGCCCGGGTGGCGGCGCTCCGCCGGCCGGGGCCTTATGCCGGGTACCGTAGCCCGCCGGCTTTGTCAATGCCTGATCCGCGACGCGCCGACCGAGCGATCTGCGCCCGTTTGCGGGTCCGGCGTCCATGCGCCGGCGTCGTTGCATCCGGTCGTCCCTTGGGCGGCACTTGTGTTTGACCGGCGCTTCTGATATGGGATTCGATCTTTGTCATCCCCGAGGAGGAACCGAATTCATGACCGATCAACCCGAAACCAGCGCCCCCGAAGAGAGTTTCGCCCAGCTCCTGGAAGCCTTCAGCCCCGGAACCCGGTCCGAGGTCCGCGTCGGCGACCGCGTGAAGGGCAAAGTCATATCGATCGGGAAGGACACGATCTTCGTCGACGCCGGGATGAAGATCGACGCCGTGGTCGAACGCAGCGAGCTGCTCGACGCCGGCCAACAGCTCACCTGCGCCGAGGGCGACGAGCTGGAGCTTTATGTGACCGCCGTCGGCGAAAACGAAATCCGCCTGTCGCGGGCCCTATCCGGAATCGGCGGGGCCGAGATCCTGCGCGAAGCGCAGCAAAAATCCGCCCCGGTGGAAGGCAAGGTCAAAGAGATCTGCAAGGGCGGCTTCACGATCGAGGTCATGCAGCGCCGCGCCTTCTGCCCGCTGAGCCAGATCGACCTGACCCCGGCGGAAGACCCCTCCGTGCACGTGGGCGCGAGCTACCAGTTCCTGGTCACGCGCTTCGAGGACCGGGGCCGCAACATCGTGGTGTCGCGGCGCGCCCTTCTCAGCCGGGAGCTTGAGGCCGCCCGCAAGCAGTACCTGGCGACGCTGAAGCCGGGCGAGGTGCTCGACGGCAAGGTCACCCGCATCATGCCCTTCGGCGCTTTCGTGGAGCTGTCCCCCGGCGTGGAGGGCATGGTCCACGTTTCGGAGATCGGCTGGTCCAAGACGGCACAGCCCGGCGATGTCCTGAAGCCGGGAGACCGCCTACGGGTCAAGGTGCTCGGGATCGAGCCCGCGGGAGCCAAAGGACAGCCGCGCATCGGCCTTTCCATCAAGCAGCTCGAGGCGGACCCCTGGCTCAGCGTTGAGGATAAATGCAAGGAAGGGGATGTCGTTCGCGGCAGGGTCACCCGCTGCATGCCCTTCGGGGCCTTCGTCGAGATCGCCCCGGGCATCGAAGGCATGGTCCACATCAGCGAGATGAGCTACACCCGGCGGGTGAACAAGACCGAGGACATCGTCAACCCGGGGGACCTCGTCACGGTGGTCGTCAAGGCCCTGGACCTGGAGAAAAAGCGCATCTCGCTCAGCCTGCGGGATGCCGAGGGCGATCCCTGGGCCGAGGTCCTCGACCGCTTCGCAGTGGGCCAGCGCGTGGAGGGGGTTCTCGAGAAAAGGGAAAAGTTCGGCTACTTCGTGCGCCTGGCGCCCGGCATCACCGGGCTTCTGCCGCTGGGAAGCATCCGCCGCTCCTCGGCGGCCGCCGCCCTGGAAAAGGCCAAGGAGGGCGACACCCTCCACGTGGCCGTGGAGGAAATCAACCTCCAGCGGCGCCGGATCTCGCTGGCACCGGCCAGCGAGGGCGACGAGGGCAACTGGCAGCAGTTCAGCGCCCAGAGCGCGGGTTCCTCCCTCGGGGCGCTGGCCGAAAAACTCCAGAACGCCTTGTCGTCGCAAAAAAAACCCCGGCGCTGATCCGGGGGGATGTGACGCTTGCCCGACCGCCGCTGCCGGCCCCGCCGCATGAGCGCGTCTACAGGCTGTAGGCCTTGCGGCGGCTGAACTCGGCCTGCTTGCCTTCATTCCACTGCGACACCGGCCGCAGGTAGCCGACCACTCGGCTGTAAACCTCGCACCGGCGGTAGTTCGACAAGTGCGGGTCCCGGTGGAAGCACTCCTCGCATTTCATGTGAAACCGTTCGGGCTCGGGCTCGTAGACCGCCCCGCCGCTGATCGCAAAACCCTCGGCCGAGAGCGCCACGCCCACCTTCACCCCCTTGCCGCAGTCATGGCAGGCGCCCTCGAACCCCAGCTCGTTTTTTTCAGGGTGGGCGTCAAACAATTCATGCAACCTTTGGAGCTTCATCATCGTCATAACCTCCATACGGACGCGGTCGCACCGTCGTTTCAGCACTCCGGTGGGAGACACCCGCGCCGGTGCGAATATTTTGATTGAAGTCTACACCCACCTCATGTGGTGTGTCAATTCGGGAAGGGACGCCACATGTTGTATCTTTTTGAAATAGCGGCAGAAAAAATTGGTTGAATCCGAACGATCAGTGGTTAGAATCGGAAAGTTTCTCATCAGGGTGGAGGGTCAAATGAAGACGGCTTTCAAGTGGACGGCTATCGCCGCTGCGGCACTGGTGGTTGTGGTGATCGCAGCGCTGCTGATCATCCCCGCTTTCATCGACGTGAACCGGTACAAGCCCGAGCTTGAAAAATATGTTTCCGAGGCGACCGGCCGGCCGCTCAGCGTCGGCGGCGACGTCCGCCTGAGCCTGTTTCCGTGGGCGGGGGTGTCGTTTTCCGATCTGAAACTCGGCAACACCCCGGCGTTCGCTGAGAAGGACTTCCTCACGGTGAAGTCGTTCGACGTCCGCGTGAAGCTGCTGCCCCTGCTGTTCAAGCAGGTGGAGGTGGACCGCCTGGTGGTTCTCGAGCCCCGCATCTTCCTCGTGTCGAACAAGGACGGCCGCGTCAGCTGGGACTTCGGGGCCAAGCCGGCGGAGGCCGGACCCTCGACCCAACCCGGCCCGACCCCCGCCCCGACAGGGCTGCCCGTCCAGTCGCTCATGGTCGGGGAGCTGAGCATCCAGAACGGGCGGCTGACATGGATCGACCACGGAAAAGGTTCGCACCGGGAGATCTCCCGGATGAACCTGTCGCTGAAGGATGTGTCGTTGGAACGGCCGGTGCGCTTTTCGTTCTCTGCGTCTTTCAACCAAAAACCGCTGGCCGCCGAAGGCCGCTTCGGTCCGGTGGGGGCGAACATCGGCCAGGGCGCCGTCCCTCTGGAGGTCAAGGCGGAGGCCTTCGACCAGCTGAAACTGCAGATCAAGGGCACGGTGGAGAACCTGCTGGCCGCCCCCCGGGCAAGCCTTTCCGTAGAGGCAAGCGAGTTCTCGCCACGCAAACTCTTCGCCGAGATCGGTCAGCCGCTGCCCGCCGCCGCCGATGCCAGGGTGCTGGAGCGTTTGGCGTTCACGGCCGCCGTCAAGGCCGACGCCAAGGCGGTTTCCGTGTCCGACGGGTCGCTTGCGCTGGACGATTCCAAGCTGACCTTCAATCTTAACGCCAGGGAGTTCTCCAAGCCCGACCTCACCTTCGACTTCAAGCTCGACCGGATCGACCTCGACCGCTATCTGCCGCCGAAGGCCGCAGCGAGCCAACAGAAGGCGCCGGAGGCTCAAGCCGCGCCGCCCGGCGGCCAACCGGCTTCTGCGACGGCCGAGAAAACCGACTACACGCCCCTGCGGCAGCTGATCATGGACGGGAGGGTCGCTGTGGGCCAGCTCACCGTGAACAGCGCCAAGCTTGAGGACGTGAACCTCAGGGTTGCGGCAAGGGACGGTGTTCTCTCGTTGGATCCGCTCACAATGAAGCTTTACCAGGGCACCGCATCCGGCAAGACCGTGGTGGATGTCAAAGGCCCCAGCCCCGTAACGGATCTCCAGCTCCATCTGGACCGGGTGCAGGTGCACCCCCTGCTCAAGGACCTGGCCGGCAAAGACTTTCTCGAAGGCACCGCCAAGGCCCAGATGACGCTGTCCATGACCGGCGACGACCCGGCGCGCATCAAGCAGACCCTGGGCGGCAAGGGCAGCTTTGTCGTGAGCGACGGCGCCATCATCGGTGTGGACCTTGCCGGCATGGCACGCAACGTCAAGGCCGCATTGGGGGGGGAGGTCAAGTCCGGCCCGAAGCCACGCACGGATTTTGCCGAACTTCTTGTTCCGTTCACCATCGACAACGGTGTGGCCCACACCTCCGAGACAACCCTAAAATCGCCGCTGCTGAGGCTGCTTGCGGCCGGCAAAGCCGACCTGGTGAAAGAAACGCTGGATTTCCGGGTGGACACGAAACTGGTCGGCACCATCAAGGGCCAAGGAGATGAAAAAAGCCGCTCCGGAATCGACGTGCCGATCCTTGTGTCGGGGAGCTTCTCCAATCCCAGCTTCCGACCCGACCTTGAGGGCATCGCGAAGGGCGAACTAAAAAAGGCGCTCGCCCCGCTGGACGCCGGCGAGGGAAAGGCGAAGGAAAAAGCGCGCGACCTCATCAAAGGCATATTGCCGAAGAAAAACTGAAAGCGGAGGATCCGATGCAAAGGCACCCTTTCCGATTCGCCGCCGCCCTGCTGGCGGTCTTGACGCTGGCGGGATGCGCCGGCATCGGCAAGCCGCTCGAAACCCCCCGCGTTTCCATCTCCAACATCCAGGTGCAGGAAAGCAAGGGCATGGAGACGGCGTTTCTGGTCCAATTGCGAGTGACGAACCCCAACGACGTGGACCTGGATATCAAGGGCGTGGATTGCGATCTGGAAATCAACGGTAAACCTTTCGCCTACGGCATTTCCAACACGCCGGTCAAGGTGCCGGCCTTCGGCTCGGAGACCGTTCCGGTCACGGTCTATTCGTCGGTGCTGGATATCATAAAGAGCCTCTTCGGGCTGCCGCACAGAGAAGACCTGAGCTACCAGGTCAAAGGCAAGGTCCGGATGGCGGGCGGAGGGTTCATGCCGTCGACGCTGCCGTTTGATTCCCAGGGTACGGTTTCGATCAAGGAGCTGACCTCCGGAAGGAAGGGCCCCTCCTGATGCGGTCGGACATAGCTGTTCCGAAAACAGGGGTTGATTCGGGCGATGAATTCAGTATAGAAAGGGCCTGAATATAAACTTCCGAGCCTGCACCGGAAACGGTGCAGTTTTTTTTTAAAATGCAAACAGAAACCAACCCGATGCCTTCCGGCGGCCTCTTCGGCCGCACATGGCGCTGGTTCACCGTCGATTTCCTCGGCATCTTCCGGGAAATGCGCTTGAGCTATCTCCCGCCGCTCATGGTCTACCTGGCGGCCGGCGTCTCGGGCTTCACCGGCATCATCGAAAGCTTTTTCGTCAAGGAACAGCTGGGCCTGTCCGCGGCCTTTCTGGCAAGCCTGGGTTTCTGGGCCGGGATTCCCTGGGCGCTCAAGATGCCCGTCGGGCACCTGGTGGATCTCTTCTGGCCGCGCAAATCGTTTTTCGTGTATTTCGGTGCGCTGTTGATGGCGGCCGGCCTTTTGATCATGGTGGGGCTCACGGGCTGCAAGGAGTGGATGGCGGGCTTCCTGCCGCTGGACGTCTGGTACGTGGTCTCCTCCCTGGTTGCGCCCGTCGGCTTTGTTTTCCAGGACGTGGTGGCCGACGCCATGACGGTGGAGGCCGTGCCGCGGCATGACGAAAACGGGGTGCCGATCCCGGAGAAAGACCTGCAGCGCATGCACGTCACCATGCAGACCCTGGGGCGCATCGCCATCGTCGGCGGCAGCGCCCTGGTGGCCGGCCTCGGCGGCTGGCTCGCCCAGACCCTGTCCTATCTCGTGATGTACGAGGTGTCGCTGCTGATCCCGGTGATCTCGGTCGCCGGGGTGACCCTCGGGGACGTGAACCTGATGCGGCGCCGCCGCCGCTACCGCCGCAGCGGGTTTGCCGAGCCGGACATCCGCCGCATGCTGCACGCCGAGATGCCGGAACTCAAGCCCAACTGGACCATCCTCGGCGGCAGCGCCGCCTTCGTCGCCGCCGGCCTTTTCCTGGGGCTGTCCCAGTTCGCGGCAAAGATGGAAACCATCTTCGGCGTCTCGCTGCTCATCATCGGCTACCTGATCCGCCAGCTCCTGCGGGAGATGGCGCCTGAAAAACGCCGGGAGATCGTCGGCATCGCCGTCATCGTCTTTGTGTTCCGCGCCATGCCCGGGGCCGGCGCCGGCGCCGGCTGGTGGCAGATCGACGTGCTCGGCTTCGACGAGGCCTTCTTCGGCACCCTGCGCCAGATCTCGTCCATCCTGGCCATCCTGGGGATGTTCGCCCTGCGGGGCTGGATGAGCCGCCGGCCGATCCCCTATCTCGTCGTGTTTCTGTCGCTCTACGGCACGGCGATGACGATGCCTTTTGTCGGGATGTACTACGGCCTGCACGAGTGGACGGAACGGGTCTTCGGGTTCGGCGCCCACGCCATCGCCCTCGTCGACACCATGGCCGACTCCCCGCTCGGCCAGGTCGCCATGGTGCCCATGCTGGCCTGGATCGCCCGGGAGGCGCCCGAGAACCAGAAAGCCACCTATTTCGCGGTCATGGCGGCCTTCACGAACCTGGCGCTCTCCGCCGCCAGCCTCGGCACCAGCTACATGAACCGGATCTTCATCGTCGAGCGCGGCAGCTACGGCGAGCTGGGCCGGCTGATGATCACCGTGAGCCTCGTCGGCCTGGTGGTCCCGATCGCAACGGTCCTGATCGTCAACCGCTGGAGCCGACCGCGACCCGCGGCCATCACCTCCTGAACCGAAAGGCATCCGCCCATGAAACTCGGCATCATCGGGCTGCCCCTCTCCGGGCGGTCCACGACCTTCGAGGCCCTGACCCGCCAGGGAAGCGAGACCGCTTCCCACGGCGAAGACCGGCTCGCCGTGGTGCGCGTGCCCGACGAGCGCGTGGACCGCTTGAGCCGCATGTTCGAGCCCCAGAAGACCATCTATGCCCAGGTGGACTATTTCCTCGCCGGCCAGGGAAGCCAGAAGAAGGAGGCCAACCCCTGGCTGCCCGTGAAGGATTGCGACGCCCTGATCCACGTGGTGCGCAACCACGGACCGGATCCCACCCCGGCCGCGGATTTCCGCGCGGTGGAGCAGGAGCTGATCCTCTCGGACCTCGTCCAGGTGGAAAAACGCCTGGAGCGCATCGAGCTCGACCACCGGCGCGGCAGGAAGACGGCCACCGAGGAACAGCCGCTCCTGGCCGAGTGCCGCCGGCTGCTCGAGAGCGAAACCCCGCTGCGCCGCTCGCCCGAGCTTTGCGCGGCCAAGCCGCTGAGAGGCTTTGCGCTGCTCACCGCCAAGCCCGTGCTGGTGCTCTTCAACAACGAGGACGGCGACCCGGCGCTGCCCGACATCAGGGAGATCGCCGAGCGTGAAAAATGCCTGGTGCTGCGGGGCAAACTGGAACAGGAGCTGTCCCGCATGAGCGAGGAGGACGCCGCGGAGTTTCTCAAGGAGTACCAGATCGGCACCTCCGCCATGGGCCGGATGATCCAGCAGTCCTACGAGGTCATGGGCCTCGTCGCCTTTTTCACGGTCGGCAGCGACGAGGTCCGGGCCTGGACCATCCGCCGGGGCACCCCGGCCGTGGAGGCCGCCGGCGTGATCCACAGCGACATCCAGAAGGGCTTCATCCGGGCCGAGGTGATCTCCTACGAGGATCTCATGGCGGCCGGGTCGACGGCCGAGGCGCGCCGCCGCGGGACGTTTCGCCTGGAGGGCAAGGCCTACGAGGTCAAGGACGGTGATATCATCAACTTCCGCTTCAACGTCTGACGGCCGCGCGAAAAACCCGATTTGTTGATTGCCGGCACCGGTGGCGCTTGGTATGATTCCGGTCCGGGAAGCCGTTGGTCTGCGTCATTCGCCATGGAGTGAACCGAATGGATACTCCGGATTTCGTGTTGGACATCATCGCCCAGGGCGCCTGGAACGGCGGCACGCTCGTAGACAATTCGATTTACGAAAACAAGGGCATGGCCTTCAAGGGCGGCATCCCGGTCAATCGGGAGACCATCGAAGAGCGCATCGGCGTGCGCACCCGCGTGGCCGCCCCCATGGACGCGCGCATCGGCCTCCTCGCGTTCCAGGACCTGCTCGACACCTCCGGCATCGACCCGGCCCGCATCCGCGTTCTGATCGCGGCCACCAACATCGGCGAGGACAAGTTCGACCCGGGGCCGACCAGCCGTTACCTGTACGACCGCATCCGGCAGACCTGCCCCCGGGCGCTCGTGCTCGACCTCTATGCCGGCTGCCCCGGCTTCAACGTGAGCGTGGAGGCGCTCTACATGCTGGCACTGGCGGGCATGCTTCAATCGGGGGACCTCGCCGTGGTCGTCGGCGCCGAAAACGTCCACCGCGCCGAGGCCTTCAAGCCGCTGGACACGAGCAACATCATCTTCGGCGACGACGCCCTGGCCACGGCGGTTGAAATCGGCGCCGGCGCCGGAAGCTCGTCGCCCGGCCGCGTGAGCGCCGAGGCGGTCATAGACGCCGGCGAGGACTTCATCGCCGCCATCGCATCCGGCCTGCTGCCCTGGGCGCGTGAAGGGCGCCTGGACGGAATCATCGTCGACAACCAGCTGGGCCGAATCGAGCTGCGGATTCCGGCCACCGCCGCCCGCGTGCAGCACGCGCTGATGGAGCGTCTTTTCCCGAAAGAGACCGCGGCCGGTACCTTCAAGAATTTTCGCACGGCCCTTGAAATCTATGAAAGCGGCGGCGCCGGCTTCGCCTACGACCTGATGAGCTCCGACAGCGACCCGCGCACCGTGCAACGGATGGCCTGCGCGTACACGGCCTCGGGCAAATACCGCCGGCTGGCGGCCGTGTTCCTCAAGGAAGGGCAGCCGGTGCGCCTCAGCCTCGTCGAAGGCTCGGCCCCGGTGCGGGTCCCTCCGGGCCGGGGGGTCGTCGACACGCTGACCCGCAGCCACGGCTGCTTTGCGGGTTTCATCGAAGCCAAATTCGATGCGGACGGGGTCTTCGGAGTGATGGACGGAAAAGGGGTGTTCCTCTACGCCACCCGGGGGGCCAAGGCCCACCTTTCGGCGCTGCTCGCGGCCAACCGGCTCTCCCTGCAGGACATCGACCTGCTGATCGAACACCAGGCCAACTTCGCCATGCTGCCCCTGACCCTCGAGCAGGTGCTGGCGGAGGGGAAATCGGCCGAGCGTGAGAAGGTCGCGCGCTTTTTGGCTGAAAAGATGGTGGTCAACATCCACGAGCGCGGCAACTGCTCGGTGGTCTGCATGCAGCGGCTGCCCTACGACCTCGCCCGCGGCGCCCTCGCGCCCGACACGATCCAGGGCTTTCCCGTCAACCGCAACCTGGAGCGCCTCCGGCACGCCCGCACCATCCTCTACGACTCGGTCGGCGCCGGCATGACCCGCAGCTCGTTTCTGCTGAGAAAGTAACCTCGCCGGCCGTCCAACGAGCGGATCGCCGCATCAAACCGGTTCAAACGATAGGTCGGTTTCGGGGGCATCGGCCGGCCGGCGCCGGATGAAGGCGGTGGTCACGGGCATGCCGAAGCCGGAGCCTGGGGTTTCAAATAGGTGTGAATGGCCTGGGACAGGTTGTCCCGGCACTCCTCGATGCTCGCGTAGCTGTAGCCGGCGATCAACCGCCCCTCCTCATAGACATCGATGCCGGCGGCGTAAGGCGGCATGGCAAAGAGCGTGTTGAGCACGATCGCGAAGTCGTGGCAGCGGTTGGCCAGAACAATCCCGGCATCGGTGGCGAGACGGGCGGGCGCCGGCCCCGAATCCAAACCGTAGAACATGCCTTGCAGGACGCTCGGGGGAATGAACACGGCGCAGACGGCGGGTGGGAACACGACGGCCTTCGACAAGGACTCGAAAAAGGCCTTTTCCTGAGGCGCGACCGACTGGAATGTGACCAGTTGCCCCGGAACCAGGTAGTCCTCCAGGCGAATGAGCACCCCCTCGAGAAAAGACTGCCAGCCGGCCACCATGGGGTCGGCACCGGCCTCGAGGCGCTGTCTCTCCCGGGCCTTGGCCTGAGTCAATTCGGATAGGATTCGATTCGTTGGCATGCATCAACCTGCGGGCGGCACCGTAATGCGCCTTGCCGGTGCAAGGCGGGAACGACCGGTTGGCCGACAGGATAGAACAGATCCGGCTGATTGCATAGCCCTCTTGACCCCTTCCGGCGCGGAATTAATATCCACCATCTTTTGGACGACCGGCCTCGCCGGCCGGTTGTACAGACTCAGAGCCATTATGGACGTAAAAAAACCATATGACGATTGAAACAACGGCCATGCTGCTCGGCGGCTTTATGCTGTTGGTGCTCGGGGCGGAGTTGCTGGTGCGGGGGGCCTCACGCCTGGCAGGAGCACTGGGGATTTCGCCGCTCGTGATCGGCCTGACCGTGGTGGCCTACGGCACGAGCGCGCCGGAGCTCTCGGTCAGCCTTCAGGCCGCCCTGGCCGGCAACGCCGACATCGCCGTCGCCAATGTGGTGGGCAGCAATATCTTCAACGTGCTCTTCATCCTGGGCGCCTGCGCAGCCATAAAGCCACTGGTGGTCAGCCGGCAGTTGGTGCGCCTGGAAGTACCGATCATGATCGGCATTTCCGTGCTGCTGCTGGCGCTCTCCCTGGACGGCCGGCTCGGTTTTACGGATGGCGCCCTCCTGGCGTCGGGGGTCGCAGCCTACACGGTCTGGGCCGTTCGGAAGAGCCGCAAAGAGCGCACCGCGCTTCGAGCCGGCGGGGCAGGGGGTCGGCCGCAGGCGGTCCGGGCGAAAAAAGCCCGCCGCCTCGGCGTGCAGGCGGCCGTCATCGCGATGGGCCTGGCCTTGTTGATTCTGGGGTCCCGCTGGCTGGTGGCCGGTGCCGTCGCCCTGGCCGCTTCCATGGGTGTCAGCGATGTGGTGATCGGCCTGACCATCGTGGCCGGCGGCACTTCACTTCCCGAAGTCTTCACCTCTCTCATGGCCACGATCCGCAATGAGCGGGACATCGCCATCGGCAACGTCGTCGGCAGCAACATCTGCAATATCCTTTTGATCATCGGCGTATCCAGCCTGGTGACGCCCGGCGGGCTCAACGTCGCCCCGTCCCTGCTCAACTTCGACATGGAGGTCATGGTGGCCGCGGCCCTGGCGTGCCTGCCCATCTTCTTCACGGGCTGCGCCATCGCGCGCTGGGAAGGGTGGCTGTTCCTGGGCGGCTACGCGGCCTACACCGCCTATCTGATCATGGACGCCACGGGGCACGACGCGCTGCCGGTGTTCAGCAACACCCTGCTGATGTTCGTCCTGCCGCTGGCGGCGGTGACGGTGGCCGTTGTCACGGTGCGCGCCGTGCGCCGGCAGCGGGGGCAGGCCTGCTCCGCCGATCAATGACGACCGGGCCTCTCTCGGGCAGGGCGGCCTTCTTGAGAATGCGGATTGCGCTTGACTTTGGGCGATATTCGTTTATGTTCCGGGCACTCAAAACCCGAAAGGAGACTCTCTGATGAAAGTTGCATGGATTTCCGCACTCAGTGTCCTTGCCGCCGTGGCCCCGGCCGCCGCCGGCGACGCGACCAAGGTCGCGCTTGAGACCGACAAGGGCAAGATCGTGATCGAGCTTTACCCGGACAAGGCCCCCAAGACGGTCCAAAACTTCCTGGACTATGTGGATGCCGGCCACTACAACAGCACCATTTTCCACCGCGTCATCCCCAACTTCATGATCCAGGGCGGGGGCATGTCCGCCGGCATGAAGGAGAAGCCCACCAAGCCGCCGATCAAGAACGAGGCCGACAACGGGCTGAAGAACCAGCGCGGCACCCTCGCCATGGCCCGCACCCAGGTGCCGGACAGCGCCACGGCCCAATTCTTCATCAACACGGTGGACAACGATTTCCTGGATTTCAAGAACAAGACCATCCAGGGTTGGGGCTATGCCGTCTTCGGCAAGGTGGTGGAGGGCATGGACGTGGTGGACGCCATCACGAAGGTCAAGACCACCAACCGCGGCGGGCATCAGGACGTTCCCGTGGACACGGTCATGATCATCAAGGCCGAACGTGTAAAATAAATGCCGCCCGCTGCGCGGGCGGCATTTATTTTAATAGGATGGCATACTGAAAAAGGCGGCCGCGTGATTGCGCGGCCGCCTTTTTTCTTGAAACTCAAAACGGGTTACATGCTGTCGGACGGCAATGGAACCGCTGTATCGGCCTGTCTTGTTTCGGATTCGGCGGCGGCCGGGTTTTGGAACTGGGTCGCCACCAGTTGGGCGAAGAAGCCGCCCTGGCGCACCAGCTCCTGGAAGCTCCCGCGCTCGATGACCCGGCCGTTCTGAAACACCAGGATCAGGTCCGCGTCCCGGATGGTGGCCAGCCGGTGCGCGATGATGAACGTGGTGCGCCCCTGTTTCAGGGTTTTGAGGGCCTGCTGCACCTGGGCTTCGGTGGCGGCGTCCAGGGCGCTCGTGGCCTCGTCCAGGATGAGGAGCGGCGGGTTCTTGAGCAGCACGCGGGCGATCGCCAGGCGCTGGCGCTCGCCGCCGCTCAGGTTGGCGCCGCGTTCGCCGATGCGGGTCTGGTAGCCGCGCGGCTGCCGCAGGATGAAATCGTGGGCGCAGGCCAGCCGCGCCGCCTCCTCCAGTTCGGCGTCGGTGGCATCCGGCTTGCCGACCCGCAGGTTGTCGGCAATGCTGCGGAAAAACAGCAGGCTTTCCTGGAACACCACCCCGGTGTGCGCCCGCAGCGAATCGATGGTCACGTCCCGGATGTCCACGCCGTCGATGCGGATGGCGCCCCCCTGCGGGTCGTCCTGGCGGTGCAGCAGGCCCATCGCCGTGCTCTTGCCGGCGCCGGTCTCCCCGACGAGGGCCGCGGTCTGCCCCGGCTCCACCGTGAAGCTGACGTCCACCAGGGCCTTGCGCTGCGGGTCGTAGCTGAAGCTCACCCGGTCGAATTCTACCCGGCCCTTGACGTTTTCGATCGGCCGCGCGCCGGGGCGGTCGGCCACCGCCGACCGGGTGTCCAGCACCTCGAAAAATTCCCCCAGGCTGTGGACCTCCATAAACAGCCCGTTCACGAATCCGACCACCTGGTCCATGCGGCCGAGCAGATGCGTGGCAAACCCCATGAAGGTCACGATCTCGCCGACGCTCGCCTCGCCCTTCAGGTTCAGCCAGGCCCCCATGGCGAAGATGCTGATGACCGTAATGGTCGCCACCGCCCCCTGCAGCACGCTCACCACGGCCCACCAGTTGAGGACCGGGAACTGGATCGAGAGCAGGCGCTCGATCACGTCGCGCATCATCCGCATCTCGGCCGAAAGCCGCACGAAGCTCTGCACCAGCACCACGTTGCCGATCGCATCCCCCGCCCGCTCGGCCAGCGTCGAGCGATATTCCTCGACTTCGCCCTGGGCGCTGAACGTGCGGCGGCTGACATAGGCGGTGAGCAGGGCCGACCCCGTGACCAGAACGATCATCAGCAGCGCCAGCTGCCAGTTCAGAAAGAGGGTCATGGGCAGCAGCACCAGCAGCGCCACCAGGGTGGAAAGGTGCTCGCGGAACATGCCCAGCCAGAGCCCGAAAAGCTGGTCGCTGCCCTGCAGCATGATTTTGATCAGCCGGCCGGAGTGGGCGCTGCGATGGTAGGCCAGGTGCAGCTGCAGAACGTGCTCGAAGAACATGGCGGTGACGTTCAGCCGCTGGCGGTGGGCAAGCCGGTCGGCGTGCAGCGACACCAGAATGCGCGCGCCGATGCCTCCCACCCCCACCGCCGCCCACAGCCCGAAGATCCGCACGCCGTCGTGGAAGGTGGCCTCGGCCCCCCGGGCGGCGGCGTTGCTGAGCAGGTCGATCGCCTTGCCGAACAGGAGGGGGTCCAGAAACGGAATGGCCGCCAGCGCCAGGTTGGCCAGGGTCAGGGTGACGGCCAGCCCGCGCACCGGACGCAGCAATTCGAGGACCCGGCCGTAGACGGTGAAGAAATGAGACGTGCGCATGGATGGCGGCACGTGTACCGGATTTCATCATCTCCGTCAAGGACCAACGCCGATACGCTCTCCTCGGTAGGGTGTCCGGTTTTTGCTTTTAATCCGCGGGCAGCTGGTGTATGAATGCTCCCTTTTGCGTCATGGCACACAGCCGCACCGTCTCTTTTTGCGCAGGAGGCCCACATGAAGACCGAAAAAGTCGGACAACGCATCAAGGCCGTCATGCAGAAAAACGGGATCACTCTGGATGAGCTTTCCCGGCGGACCGGCCTCAAGTCCGAGCTGATCCGGCTCGTCGAGGAGGAGGATGTCTACCCCTCGCTGGGGCCGCTCTTGAAAATCTCACGGGCCCTCGGGGTGCGCCTGGGCACCTTTCTCGACGACCAGGTCAGCCGGGACCCGCTCATCATCCGGCGCCGGGATCGTTCGCGCGAGCTGAGCATGCTCCGCTCCAAACACGCCCCGGCCGCCCTGCAGTTTTATTCTCTGGGGCGAGGCAAAACCGACCGGCACATGGAGCCCTTCTTCGTGGAGCTGCTGCCGGAGTCGGCGGTTGACAAGACCCTCTCCTCCCACGAGGGCGAAGAGTTCATCGTGGTCGCCTCCGGCCGCGTCGAGATCATCTACGGCAAGGAGGCGCATCAGCTGGACGCGGGGGACAGCATCTATTACAACTCGATCGTGCCCCACTACGTGTCCTGCCTGGGCGACATGCCTGCCGCCATTTATGCCGTGCTCTATTTCCCGGATTGACGAACAAGGGAGTCTCCATGAACAGCGAGATGTTGAGGCCGTGGACCCTGGGACAGATCCTGGACCGGGCCGTCGACGCCTACCCGGACAACGAGGCGGTGGTCTACGTCGACCGGGATTTTCGCCTGACCTACCGGCAGTTCGGGGATCTCGTCGATCGCCTGGCGCGCGGCCTGATGGCGATGGGCATCCGCAAAGGCGAAAAAGTGGCCGTGTGGGCGACCAACGTCCCCTATTGGGTGGCGCTGCAGTTCGCGACCGCCAAGATCGGCGCCATCCTGCTCACCGTCAACATCAACTACCGGATCAACGAGCTGGCCTATGTTCTGGAACAGTCGGAGTCGGAGAACCTGTTTCTCATCGACGGCTACCAGGACATCGATTACCTGCAGACCATCTATGAGCTCGTCCCCGAGCTGCGGGCCCAGGAGCGGGGGCAGCTGGCCAGCGCCCGTTTCCCGCACCTGAAGCGGGTCTTTTTCCTGGGCCTGGAAAAGCACCGCGGAATGTACTCCATCCCGGAGGTCCTGGCCATGAGTTCCATGACCGGCGAAGGGGATTACCGGGCCCGCCAGGCCGACCTCGACCCCCACGACGTCGTCAACATGCAGTACACCTCGGGCACCACGGGGTTTCCCAAAGGCGTGATGCTGACGCACTTCAACATCGGCAACAACGGGTATTGGATCGGCGCCAACCAGCACTTCGGGCCGAAAGACCGGGTCTGCCTGCCCGTGCCGCTCTTTCACTGCTTCGGCTGCGTGCTGGGGGTCCTGGCCGCGGTGAACCACGGAGCCACCCTGGTCATCCTGGAGGGCTTCGACCCGGTCGCGGCGATGACCGCCGTCGAGCAGGAGCGCTGCACCGCGCTCTACGGCGTGCCCACCATGTTCATCGCCATTTTGGACCACAAGCTGTTCAGCAAGTTCCGCTTCGACAGCCTGCGCACCGGCATCATGGCCGGTTCTCCCTGCCCGGTGGCGGTCATGCGCCAGGTGATTGAAAAGATGTTCATGCAGGAGGTCACCATCTGCTACGGACTCACCGAGAATTCGCCGGTCATCACCCAAACCCTGATCGGCGACGACATCCGCCGTCAAACCGAAACCGTGGGCCGCGCCATGCCGGGCATCGAGGTCAAGGTGGTCGACCCGAAAACCGGCGGCGCTCAGCCCCCCGGCGTGCAGGGCGAGGTGTGCTGCCGCGGCTACAGCCTGATGAAGGGCTATTACAAGATGCCGGAGGCGACCGCCAAGGCCATCGACGCCGATGGCTGGCTGCGCACGGGCGACCTCGGCGTGATGGATTCCGACGGGTATCTCGCCATCACCGGCCGGCTCAAGGACATGATCATCCGGGGCGGCGAAAACATTTACCCGCGCGAGATCGAGGAGTATCTTTTCAAATTGGACGGCATCGCCGACGTGCAGGTGGTCGGGGTGCCCAACCGCAAGTACGGCGAGGAGGTGGGCGCCTTCGTCAAGCTCAAGCAGGGCGCTTCCGTGACGGAGGAAGACGTCAAGGACTTCTGCCGGGGCCGCATCAGCCGCTATAAGATCCCCAGGCACGTGGCGTTTGTCGACACGTTCCCCATGACGGCCAGCGGCAAAATCCAGAAATACAAACTCGTCGAGCTGTCCCAGACGATGTTCCCGGAGGAGGATCAGAAAGCATGATTTTCAACGAAGAATTCGAAACCATGCCGCGCGAGGCCCTGGAGGAGATCCAGCTGCGGCGCCTGCAGGCGACGGTCGCGCGGGTCTACAACACGGTACCGTTTTACCGGCGGCGGTTCGACGAGGCGGGGGTGGCGCCCGGCGACATCCGCTCGCTCGCCGACCTGCAGAAACTGCCGTTCACCTACAAAACCGACCTGAGGGACAACTACCCGTACGGCATGTTCGCGGTGCCCATGGACAACGTAACCCGCATCCACGCCTCCTCCGGCACCACCGGCAAGCCCACCGTGGTGGGCTACACCGGCCGGGACATCCAGACCTGGGCCGAGATGATGGCCCGCAGCCTGGTGGCGGCCGGCACGCGCAAGGACGACATCGTGCACAACGCCTACGGCTACGGCCTTTTCACCGGGGGGCTCGGCGTGCACTACGGCGCCGAGCGGCTAGGGGCCTCCGTCATTCCCATCTCGGGAGGCAACACCAAGCGGCAGGTGATGATCATGAAGGACTTCGGCCCGACCGTCCTGACCTGCACCCCGTCCTACGCCCTGCACGTGGCGGAAACGGCCGAGGAGATGGGGGTGAGCTTCCGCGACCTCAAGTTCAAGGCGGGCATCTTCGGGGCGGAGCCCTGGTCCGAACGCATGCGCCAGGAGATCGAGAGAAAGCTCAACCTCAAGGCCATGGACATCTACGGGTTGAGCGAGGTGATGGGGCCCGGGGTGGCCGTCGAGTGCATCGAGGCCCAGAGCGGGCTGCACATTTTCGAGGACCACTTCATCCCCGAAATCATCAACCCCAAGACCGGCGAGGTGCTGCCCTGGGGCATGACGGGCGAGCTCGTCTTCACCACCATCACCAAGGAGGCCTTCCCGGTGATCCGCTACCGCACCCGGGACCTCTCGGTCCTGCACCCCGAACCGTGCCGCTGCGGCCGCACCATCGTGCGCATGGGCCGCATCCAGGGCCGCAGCGACGACATGCTGATCATCCGCGGGGTCAACGTGTTCCCGTCCCAGATCGAAAGCGTCATCATGGAGACCCGGAAGTTCGAGCCCCATTACCAACTCGTGGTCGAACGCGTCGCCAACCTGGATCAACTGACCGTCCGGGTGGAGGTGAACGAGAGCATGTTCTCGGATGCCATCAAGAACCTGCAGAGCGTCGAGCGGGAGCTCGAGAAGAACATCCGGGAAACCCTCGGGGTGACGACGGTGGTCAAACTGGTGGAGCCCAAGAGCATCCAGCGCAGCGAAGGCAAGGCCGTGCGGGTCATCGACCAACGCAATTATTAACAGTTAGGGCGAAAACACGCATCGGGCCGTCAGCCAAATCGCCGCGCGACACCGGATCACGGTCTGAGGCGCCGTTTTCAAAACCTTGAAAAAGGAGGCGGACATGAACGTGGAGCAGATCTCCATTTTTCTTGAAAACAAGCCCGGTCGGCTGGAAGAGGTGACGCGCATCTTCGAGGGGGGCGGGATCAACATCCGCGCGCTCTCCCTGGCCGACACGACCGAGTTCGGGATCCTGCGCCTGATCGTCAACGACCACGAGAAGGCCAAACGCCTGCTCAACGAGAAGGGCTACACGGTCGGGATCAACGAGGTGGTGGCCGTGGAGGTGGAGGACCGGCCCGGCGGGCTGCACCGGATCCTGATGGCGCTCTCCAAGGAAAGCATCAACGTGGAGTACATGTACGCCTTCGTCCGGCAGAGCGGCCGAAACGCGGTGCTGATCTTCAGGTTCGACAACATCCAGGCCGCCACCGCCGTGTTGAAGCGCGAAGGCATGCGGGTCATCGACGGCCGGGACCTCTACGCCATGTGAGCCGAGACCTGTCCCCATTCAAAAAAGCGCCCCGGCAGTTCGCCGGGGGCGCTTTTTTGATCTCGATCAAAATGCCGCCCGTTTCCCAGGGCGGCATTTTGCGCTAGAAGAACTTGCCCTGCAGGCCGTAGGGGTCCTTGACCTCAAGGGCGGGGTCGAACTTGAGCTTCTTCGCGCCCCGTTCGTCCGCGTACTTCATGATCTCGAGGTCCACTTTGATCGGCACCTCGACGCCGGCCTTGGTCAGGGCCTGGCGCAGATAGGCCTCGGCCCGGGTGCCGAACGCCACCGAATCACCCAGGATGCGCAACCCCTCCGGCGGGTTGTGGAACCCGACCGAGTTCTCGGCGCCGATGAAGAGCACCCGGTAGAAGGCCTCTTCGTAGAATTCCTTGGCCTTGTCGTAGAGCTGCTGGTCGATGGCCTTGCCCTCCGCCTGGGCCTTGTGGGTCGTCTCCAGCAGCTTGGCCACGGTGGCGGTCTGATACCCGGCGCGGATCATGATGGACACCGTCCGGTCCTGGATCGAAAAGACCCGCTCCCTCAGCCACTCGGGGCTTTCGGCATGGCACTGCTTGCAGGCCTTCATGTCGGCCTGCACCGGGCTCATCACGCGGTGGTCCGACACCTTGTGCACGCCGACGATGGTGTAGGGCATGTGGCAGTCGGCGCAGGAGGCGCCCGCCTTGAAATGGGTGCTGTTGTTGGTCCAGAACTCGTATTCGGGGTGCCGGATGAACGCCATGCGGTAGCCGGTCACCGTCTGTTTCCACTCCCGGACGGTCTCGTCCTTGCGGATCTGCTTGATGATGTCCTCGATCGTGATGCCGCCGAACTTGCTGTTCTGCCAGGGGAAATAAAGACCGACCGACTTGTTCTCCTTGTCCTTGGGGATGTTGTAGGTCACGTGGCACTGGGCGCAGACCGCCGAACGCATCTCCTGGCGGGTCAGCTTGGCCGGGTCGACCCCCATGGACTTGAAGGCCTCGATCAGCGTAAACCCTCGCGAGATCTTGAGGCTCTGGTCCTTGTTGTCGTGGCAGTCGATGCAGGCGACCCCCAGCTCGCGGTTCTTCTCGGGAATCATGCCCAGGACTTCCTTGAAGGGCTTCCGGTAGTAATCGGTCCCCATCTGCTTCTGCAGCCCGACCGAATACGGGCTCTTGCAGCTCAGGCAGACGCCGCCGGCGCCGATGCGCGAGGCGTCGATCTCGACCTGGTCGCGCACCATGAATGCGTGGCCGCGAGGCTCGTTGTACTCCACCCCGAACCCCCACCCGTTGAACAGCAGCGCCATGTACGGATACATGGAAAGCTTGTCCACGCTGACCGCCCCGCCGTCCATGCCGATTTTGTACCTGCTGCGCCGGGCGGAGACGGGCTCCGCCGTCTTCTTCCAGAGCTCGTACTGTTCCGGGAAGGCCTTGCCCCAGACCGCCGGGTCGATTTCGCCGTCCGGGATGTTGACGGTCCTGACCATCTGCGGCTTGGGCGGTTCACATGCAATAAGAACGAATGCCAGGGCCATGCACAAGCAGACTGCCAAGATGTGTTTTGCGCTGTAGGACATCTCCCCCTCCTTAAAAATGTTTTTAGATGTAATCGATCGGCGGGTTTCAGTTCGTCATGCGGGCGCCGGCCAGGTGGTGCTGGAGAAACCGGTGGCAGTCCCAGCAATTGCGATCCTGGTTGATCATCGCCACGCGCTCGGAGTGGCAGCGGATGCAGTTGGCCTGAACGAACTTCTTCCCGCGCTCGGAGATCGTGATCGTTTCCGGCGTCTTGCCGGAATAAAACACCATGACATCCTTCATGCCGTCGATGGATTTCCAGGCATAGTACACCGGCATGTTTTCATGCGGCAGATGGCAGTCGACGCAGCGGATCGTGCGATGGGCGCCGACGTTGAACCACGCCTCGTACTGGGATTCCATGACGTGGCAGGAGCTGCAGAACAGGGGACTTTCGGTCTTGGCCATGAGCTGGGGCGGCCCGAAGGCCAGGAGACTCATCGCTTCGCAACCTTTTAAGCAAGGGTTACGGCCGAGGGGCCTGGCAGATGCAATGGTGCATGAAGGAGAGCGGCCCCTTAAGTTGTTTCCACAATCGATGATGGCACTAGGAGAGAAAGATATGATCGGAAGTTTTATAGCTAATCTGTATAACTGATAAATTGACTTAGGTCAAATAACCGCCGCCGGATAAAATCGGCGGCGGTTATGCAATCCGGAAGGAAGGGCTCTGGAGCTTGGAGCGTTTGCACTTAGGGCAACGGCTGGGGCGCGTGAGCCGTCGACGGTCCTCGAACACGTAGCCGCACAGCAGGCATTGACTGGGGGTGAGAATGAAGGTGGCGCTCGTAGCCGCCGCCGAGCGTTCAACGTGCACGAGGTGGTCGTAGACCTCCTTCTCCTTGATCCCCAGTTCCCGGGAGAGCTCACGGGCGTCCATCTCCCGCGTACGGAGGAGTGCGATGATCCTGTGACGCAGGGAGAGCGGCTCCACCGTAGGGTTCACCTCCTTACGCGCGGGCCGTCACCCAACGGCGGGATTTCTTCTTTCAGCAGGCAGCAGGCGATCTTGAATCCAGGCAAACCGTCGGCGGAAATCGGGTGGTCTGGCTGGATGAGTTGGTTCATGACGCAGCCCTCGGGGATGTCCAGCCGAAAGAAATCACTTTCGTTCAGCCGCGGCGTCTCGACCAGCCGGCCGTCTCGCAGTTCCAGGCTGTGCAACGGGAAATCCTCGCAGAGCGGGCAACGATAGACCCGGCCGTTGGGGAAGACGAAGTAGTTGTCGGCCACCCGCCCCGCGCACTCGAATTTATCCTCCGGTCCGAGAAACACTTTGGGATACACCACCCGGATGCCACGCCGGGCGATCGCCTCGGCCGCCGTCGGCACCGTCGCGCGCCACTCCGACGGCGGCACCCGCAAAACTTCCTCTGCGCCCGGATTGCAACCGGTCCACGCGGCCTTGCCCCGCAGCCCCAGCACCTGGATGAAAAACCGCCCGACCCCCAGTTCCTCGAGCAAGGGCGCCATCGCGGTGAGATCACGCAAGTTCGCCCGGCTTACCGTGAAGATCAGGCTCGTCTGGAAGCCTTTGGCCCGCGCTCGGCGGATGCCGTTCAGGCAGGCATCGAAGGAGCCTTCGCCTCGAATCGCATCGTTGGTCCCGGGGCCGGCGCCGTCCAGGCTGAAGCTGAAGACATCCACCTCGGCGGGGGTCACCCGGTCGAGGAGGTCGTGGAACAGGTAGCCGTTGGTATCGATGGTGATGCTGGCAAAGCCCAGCCGGCGGGCGCTGCGTACGGCCCGCGGCAGGTCCGGGTGCAGGGTGGGCTCTCCGCCGAGCAGGACGAGGTTGGCGCCGGGGCTGCGGCCGGCGAAGACCGCCAGCCAACGCTCAATGCGCTCGATGGGCAGGCGCCGGCGGCCGTGCTGCTCGGGGTTGATGTAGCAGTGCCGGCAGCGCAGGTTGCAGCGGGTCAACACGTGCAGGAAGACGTTGGCGGATTGGCGTTTGAATTCAACGGTGGAGGGCATGATGGAATGCCTAAATTGCCCAAAATGAACTAAAATGCCTAAAATTCATGGGTTTCTAAATGCCCTATTAAAAGCTGCAGCGATGAGCGTCTGCAGTGGAATGGCCTGGCTATCGGCGGCGGGGTTTATTGCTTTTTCTATTTTAGGCAATTAAGGCATTTTAGCGCATTTTAGGCATTCCTACAATTTGGAAATCAAATGCTTGATCTTCTTCTTCGCCGCCACCAGCTCATCGTTGGTCACGCGCAGCCGGATCGACATGTACTCGGCGAAGATGCGGTAGAGCAGAAGCAGGAAGTCCAGCTTCTCCTCGTCGAGGGTCTGGGTGGCAAAGCGGCTCTTGGCGGTGGTGTCGACGGCCAGGCAGGTCGTCTTGCCGACGGCGGCGACCGTGGCCGAGCGGTGCCCGCTGTCGATGATCCGCATCTCGCCGAAGATTTCGCCCTTCTTGTCGATGACGCCGATCTCCAGGTTCTCCTTGGTGATGCGGATCTTGCCGGAGAGCAGGAAGTAGAGCCAGGTGTCCCGGTCCCCCTCGCGGATGATCGCCTCGCCGTCCTCGTATTCGCGGATCTTGCTGAGCTTGAGGAGTTTCCCCAGGCTCTTGGTCTCGAAATTCCGCAGAGCGGGAATCGCCATGAGCTTCTGGATGTTCTCGATATTGTCCTTCAGGTATTTCGACTCGATCATGCCACCCCTCCTGCCGGCGGTCAAACGCCGGCCTGTGTGTTGATCCCATTCTACACCGGGGCGTCTGAAAGGACAAGTTTCGGGACAGCGCCGAGCCCGGGGCGAACGGGCTGACGCCGGGTGAGGACACGGGAGGCGTTCAGGTCGCCTCGAGACACCCTTTCGACAGGCTTTCGTCGAAGCAAACGGGGTAGCGGCCGTCAAAGCAGGCCTTGCAGAAGAGCTTCTCTGCGTCGGGAACGCCGGTAGCCTCCAGCAGGCCCTCGATGCTCAGGTAGTGCAGGGTGTCCAGGCCGAGAATCCGGCAGAGCTCTTCCTGGGTTTTGCCGGCGGCGATCAGCTCGCCCCGCGTGGAGAAATCGATGCCGTAGTGGCAGGGGAAGCGGTGCGGCGGCCCGGAGATCCGCATGTGCACCCGTTTCACCCCGAGCTGCCGGAGCGACTTGACGCGGGTCTTCACGGTGGTGCCGCGGATGATGGAGTCGTCGATGATGATGATCTCCTTGCCCTTCAGCAGCTCTTTGACGGGGTTGAGCTTCACCCGCACCCCGAAGTCCCGCATGCTCTGGGTGGGCTGGATGAAAGTCCGGCCGACGTAATGGTTGCGGATCATCCCGATC
>JALOPD010000506.1 GCA_025454075.1 Desulfobacterales bacterium
GTCCCTGGTTTTCCACTTCCACCCCGTCGATTACCGCGACCCCGAGGACTCCGACCCGTGGTGGTGGGACGGCGCCTACGTGATGAAGGTGGCCGACGAATACGTCAAGCTGCTGGCGGGGTATCTTTTCTACCGGTGAGAGGCCGGCAGATCGCCCTGCGCGGCTTCACCGGCGCCCGAATGCCAGAGAGGCCCCGGCCCGTGCCAGCCGCCGCTGGCGCGAGTGCAGACATTGGCTAAGGCGCTGACGGTTGGGGTGACGGCGGAGTTGAGATTCGTGCCGGCAAAATCGGGGATGGAGTCGTCGCCGGACCACAGGGACGTATTGCCGGCATCCCGCAGTTGTTGTCGCTCGACCCATAGAGTCCGCTACGGATGCAGGTGCCCCGGCTGAGGAACGGGGCGATACGTTCTTGAACACGGCAGTCACGAGCACCGTCCCGTGTTATCGGTTTCGGCCGATTACGGGCAAGCGGTGCGGCCGAAGTCCTCGGCGAACAGGGACAGGTTGAGCAGGCCGAGGTTGACGGCCAGGGCGGCCAGGTCAAGACCGTCCACGTCCTTGTCGTTGCCGGTGATGTCCCCCTCGCAGGCCTCGAAAGAGAATCTCCCGAAGCGGGTGCCCCAGCGGCCGTCTTCTCCGCTGATGGGGGTGCCGCGCGCCAGCGCATATTCGTTGAAAGCCCAGAATGTGGCGTCGTCGGAAGGATCCACGCTGACGCCGCTATAGTCGCCCCAGCGGTTGCGCGTGGTGCCGAAGGTGCGGATGTAGTAGTCCACCCCCGCGGCCAGAGCGACTGCAGGCTGTACCGTACCGGTCGGGTCGGTCGGTCTGCGGCCGGTGTAGTACGCCCCGGGGAACAGAGTCGGCGCGGAGGCGGCGAAGCCGATGCCGATGTTTCCGAAGGCGTCGACGGCGATAGACGGATAGAAGGTGTGGGTGCCGGGCGCGATGTCCTCCCCGCCGATGTCGCCCTGCTGGACCAGACTGATGGCGTTAAGATCAGCCGTGTCGATTTCCAGCCAGTGGGCCGTCGCCTGTCCGGCATTCGGGCCGGAAGGCGAATTGACGGCGTGCGTGACGTACAGCGAATGGCCGCGCCAAACCGCATGCAGCGCGCGGCGGTCGCCGGCGTCGATCAGGCCTGCGGTTCCGGCCTGGGGGGCATCCGGGAAGGCGGCCGAAGCGTTGTGGATGTTCCCCAGGTTGACGAACTGGTTGCTGAAGGAAGGCGCACCCAGGGGGTCGTCCACCCGGATCACGCTGACCAGCTCGTCAATGCCACTGGACCAGTTACAGCTCACCAGAAACGTGCCCACTCCGTTTGCCACGCCGCTGGTGCCGAAAACGTGCGCCGGCTGCATGGTGAAGGATTGACCCGGAAGGCCCGCCCGGGACGATGGGTCGTGGAGGGTGAACGAGAGGGGTCCGCCGTCGAAGAAGCCTCCCGTCCCGTGTCCCTTGCCAAGAATCCACAGCCGTGATCCCCCGAAGGATCCGGTGCCGAAGGTGAACATGTTGCCGGTGATATAGACCGCCTCCTCGTCCACCGCCAGGCCCGGAAAGTCGGCCCAATGCACAGAGGCATCGAGGGTGAGTCTGGAGTCGATCGACGCCAAATGCCAGGCCCCGTTGGGGTCGCTGTCGTCGGAGACGGCCGCCAGCATGCGGGAGACGTTGGACGGATCGGCCGTGCCGTTGTCGACCTTGACCAGGCAGACGACCACAAACCGTGCGGCGTGCTGGTCATAGATGACCTTGGGATCGAACGGCCAACTCTCCGGGGAAAGGGGCGCGAAAAAGTCATCCAGGCCCTGACGGAACTGCCGGACGCCGGACTTGGCGTACCACTCGATGGCGCTGTTGACCACGGCGACCAAATGGCCGGGGCCGGCGGCCGTTATAGGGTCCGGCGGAATGAAGCGCACGCCGGAAAGGGCGCCGTTGTCGTCGAAGTTGATGCCCTCGAAGGTCTCCGCCAATTCCGGCGCCTGGGGCTCCGGCAGGCCGGGTTCCGGCGCCTTCATGGCCGCAGGCGTCCCGGCCACCGCCGGCGGCCCGATCGCCCGCCCGTAGTCCGGAACGGGCTGCAGGCCATCTCCGAAGGCGATAAACGGCGCCAGCCAGATAGCCAGCGCCAGGAGCACGCGCGTTTGTACAGGTTTCATATAACAATCTCGCTTCATGATTGGCACGGTCACCGATGAAATCCTTTTTCCCGGTCCCTATCTCATAAACAGCCAAGGACGGCCTTCCTCAAAAAAGTGGGGGTCGGGAAGGAGGATGAAGATTTTTGGCTGGCGGGAAATGAACTAACCCAGATTCTTGCCGTCCACTCCAGGTTCGTTGCAAAAAAAACTGTGTGTCCCCTCGCTGTCGGTCACCCGCAGCTGGATCCAGCCGTCGTAGGGGGCGCTCCATGTGTGGGCGATCATGTCTGTGGTCACGCTCTGGTCGAGCGTGCTATTAAGCTCCTTCGCGCAAGGGGAAAACCACTCAAACAGGTTTCCGCAGTTCAGGTTCAAAGCCTGTCCAGGCTACTTCAATAAGCAGTTCAAAATTGTTGGCGCATAGGCTTGGAAATCCCGACCCCTCTTTTACAAAGAGGGGAAATGCCCTTTGGAAAAGGGAGGACAGGAGGGATTTTCAATGGCGCAGCTTATTCCATTAACATCTCTAAGGCGTCACGGCGCAGTCGTTGTGGCCGAAGTTGT
>JALOPD010000507.1 GCA_025454075.1 Desulfobacterales bacterium
GACCTCCTGGTGTTCGTGCCCGAGGAGTCCCGCGCCGGCAAGCAGGTCGTCAGCAAGGCCGCCCGCGACATCCACATCGAGCACAACCCGGCCGTGCGTATTTATTATGTCCAGGTGGATCCCCCCACCTTTCACGACCCCCTGGGAGACTTCGAGCGGGTCTGCAAGGGGTTGGAGCGGGATCACGGGCTGTCGAACCTGACCGCCGACATCTTTACGCTGCGGGCCCTGCCGACGGCGCTGCGGGACGGCAAATGGGCCGTCACCGTCAGCGTGTGGAACGAGAAGGAGATCATTCGCGTCCGGCCCGGTAAAGTGGAGCATACATACGGGGTGGCCATCGACGTTGGAACCACCACGGTGGCGGCCTATTTCTGCGATCTGACCACCAGCAAGGTGTTCGACACCGTGTCGATGATGAACCCGCAGTGCAAATACGGCGAGGACGTCATGGCGCGCATCACCTATCACATGACGTCCCCGGACGGGCTGCAGCGCATGAGCAACGACATCATCGAGGGGGTGAACGAACTCATCGAGCAGGCCATTCAGAATACCTTCCCGCCGAAGAAAAAGAAGAAAAAGAAAAAGGGCGAAGAAGGGCCCGACGAATTTGTGGAGGTTCCCGAAGAGGGCAAGACCTACCTGCGCCTCACGCGGGATGACATCGAGGACGTCACGATCGGTTTCAACACCGCCATGCACCACATCTTCCTCAACCTCAACCCCGAGTTCGTGGGGATGGCGCCTTTCCCGCCCGTTCTTCACCACAGCTTGGACATCAAGGCCCGCGACCTGGGCATCAAGATCAACGCCTCTTCCTACCTGTTCGTGCTGCCGATCGAGGCCGGGTTCGTGGGGGCGGACAACGTTGGCGTGCTCATTGCCGAGGAGCCTTACAAGTACGAGGAAAACCAGCTCATCATCGATATCGGGACCAACGGCGAGCTCGTTCTGGGCAACCGCCACAAGATGATCTCCTCCTCCTGCGCCACCGGACCGGCACTGGAGGGCGCCCAGATCACCTTCGGCATGCGGGCCGCCCCGGGGGCCATCGAGCGCATCGATATCGACCCCGCGACCAAGGACGTCAATTACAAAGTCATCGGCCGGGATGCCTGGCGCAAGTATTCCGAACCCAAAGAGATGCAGGCCAAGGGGATCTGCGGCTCCGGGATCCTGGACCTGCTGGCCGAGCTCTTCCGTGCGGGCATCATCATGCGCAGCGGGGTGTTCAACCGCAAAGCCATGGAAGGACACAAGCGCTTCCGCGTCAACCCGGACAACCGCCAGCCGGAGTTCGTCCTGGCGTGGGCCGAGGAGTCGAGCATCAACAAGGACATCGTGGTGACCCAGAAGGACATTCGCCAGATCCAGCTGGCGAAGGGGGCGCTCTATGCCGGCTGCAAGCTGATGATGCGCCGCATGGGGTTGGAGAAGGTCGAACGGGTCAAGATCGCCGGCGCGTTCGGCACGCACGTGGACCGCACCAAGGCGCTGGTCATGGGGCTTTTCCCGGACTGCGAGATCGAGAAGATTCTAAGCGTCGGCAATGCCGCCGGCGACGGGTGCCGGGCGGCGCTTTTGAACATTCGCAAACGGGCCGAGGCCAACTGGTGCTCGCGCAACGTGGAGTATGTTGAGCTCACGGTGGAGCCGAATTTCCAGCAGGAATTCATGGAGTCCATGCAGGTGCCCCACATGAAGGATCAATTCCCGCATCTCAAAGGTGTCGTCGCCGATGAGATCCTGAACCAGAAATGAAGGGTTGATGGCCAAAGACTCCGACCCCGAGATCGTCGTTGCGGAAGCAAAGACCGCCAAGGAGCCGTGCGTCGTCTGTGTGACCGTCCAGCCGGGCATCTGCGGGTTTGTGTGCACCATCCGGGCGAAACGGACGGATCGCCGCACGGTCGCCGTGACGGTTTCGGGGTCGCAGTGCAAGCAGATTCAGCGGCTGTCGGGGTGTGTGACCACGCTGTCCCTGAAGGATCTCTTCACCCCCCTGACACGCAACCGGGTGTATACCTCCGCGGAACAGTCCGGCTGCCATGCGTCCTGCACGGTTCCCTCCGCGATCATTAAAGCCGCGGAAGTCGCACTTGAAATGGCGCTGCCGCGCGATGTCCAGTTTCACATCACCTGTGCGCAGGAGGGGGCGGACTGATGTCGCCACCGATGGTCGTGCCTTTCAAAAAGAACACCGGGATTCCCAAACCCCTCCTCCAAGACCTTTTAGTCGAGGGTCGAAAACACGACATCACGGACGTTTTCCCGATCGGCATCGACAAGATCGTCGTCGCGGAATGGGTGAATCTCAAATGCCGGTACGGCTGCGTGCGCTACAACACCAGTTGGTGCTGCCCTCCGGCGACGCCCGACCCCGAGAGAACCCGGCGCATTCTCTCCGAGTATTCTACGGCCCTGCTTTTGGTGGGCTCGAAATCCCATCAGAATTTCAGCGTCAACAACGCCAAAAAGAGAAGTGTTCAGGTGCGCTGTTGGAAGGGCACCATAGTAATGGAACGCCGGCTTTTTCTGGAGGGTTATTACAAGGCCTTCAGTTTGGTCGGGGAGTGTTGTGGGCTCTGCAAGAAGTGCACTTACCCGCAGGATTGCCGCTTCCCTCAAGAAAAGCGGCCCTCGGTAGAATCTTTTTCGATCGACGTGATCGGGACCCTCCACAACCTGGGGCTCAATTCTCAGGTGGCT
>JALOPD010000508.1 GCA_025454075.1 Desulfobacterales bacterium
ATGACCCAGCCGGGCGGCGGGCTCATTCGCCGGATCGGAGAAGATAATGTATGGGGTGTCAATACCGGCTGAAAATTCCCCAAAGTTCCGGTCCAAAATTCCCCACCCCCAAAGCACTCAGAACCTGCTTTCGGCGGCCCCGGGCGGAGCGGAGCCCAGCGCCGCCCTTGGGCGGCGCGGTTTGGGCGGAGCGACGGCCGGGGCCGCCGAAAGCTCGGCCGGTTCGCGCCCCTCTTGCTGTTCCCGGCCTGCCAGCAGGCCTGCCCGTTTGCGGTCTTTCAACCGGTAGCTTTCTCCACGGATGTTGATCGTCGTCGAGTGGTGCAGCAGCCGGTCCAGGATCGCCGTGGCGATGATCGGATCGCCGAAGATCCCGCCCCAGTCGCCATAGCTCTTGTTCGACGTCAGGATGATGCTGCCTCGCTCATACCGCGCGCTGACCAGTTGGAAGAAGATCGTCGCGCCCAGATCGTCCAGCGGCAGGTAGCCCATCTCGTCGATGATCAGCACCTTCGGCGCCAGGTATACCTTCATCCGCCGGTCCAGCCGTCCCTCGCGGTAGGCCCGGCCCAGATCATCGACCAGATCATGCGCGGTCATGAAATAGGCCGCCTGCCCGGCCCGGATCGACGCCTCCGCCAGCGCCACCGCCAAATGCGTCTTGCCGACCCCAGGCGGCCCCAGCAGGATTACATTCGACGCCTCATGAACGAAGCGCAGGGTCCGCAACTCCCGGATCTGCCGCTCATCGATAGAAGGCTGGAAGCCGAAGTCGAACTGCTCGAATGTCTTCACATAGGGCAGGTGCGCCAGCTGCAGCCGGGTCTTCAGATAGCGCTGTCGCCGCGCATCCACCTCCGCGGTGAGAGTCTCCAGCAGGAAGTCCGCGTAGCTGGGCTCCTTCTTCGAGGCCTGCTCCAGCAGGCTCTCCAGCCGCAGATCCAGCGCAGTTAGCGACAACGCGCCGAGCGTTTCGCGCAAGCGCTCGATCGCCGTCATCGCCCACCTCCCAGCGCAACGCTCTCGTAGGCGTCCAGCGGACGGATCTCCACCACCGGCGCCTGGCTGCGAATGTGCACCAGTGTCTTGCGCTGCTCGCGCGCGCCCAGCGGAATGCCCTCGTGGTGCTCCGGATTGCGCACCACCACGTGCCGCCGCGGCGCTTCTCCATGCTCGGCGATGCGCTGGTCTCCATAGTGAATCGCGACACTGCCGCCCCGGCCGTGCACCCAGACCTCCTTGCCCGCATAGATCCATGGCACCGAGTAGCGGCTCCCCTGCCAGCTGACATAACCATCGCGCGCCACCTTCCGCAGCTCTTCGTCGAGGTAGGGATAGGGAAGTTTGCCTGCCACCGGCTGCAGGCTGAACTGGTCTGCGTCCCAGCGGGCCTGCACCGCCTGGTGTGTCGTGCCGTGCACCCGCTGATTGGCCACGCCCCACACCCACGCCCGCAACTGGCTGTTGAAATCATCCAGCCCCGCAGGCTCCCGGCCCTGCAACCCGCACAGGAAGTTTCGCCGGACGTACTTCACGCCCGACTCCACCTTGCCCTTGGTTTGCGCCCGATACGGACGGCACAGCCGCGGCCGGAAACCCCAGTACCGCGCGAAGTCCAGAAACACCGGATTCCACACGATCTCGCCCCGCTCGTCAGTCTCCTGCCAGACCGTTCTCATCCGGTCATAGAGAATCTCTTCCGGCACCCCGCCCAGCTCTTCGAAGGCTCGCTCGTGCATTCGCAGCAGCGTCCCCAGCTTCTGATCCAACGCCGCCATGGCGAACATCATCCGGCTGTAGCCCAGCGTGAAGACCAAGCCCCAGAGCTTGCTCTCTCCGCTGCCCATCTCCAGGGTGCCCCAATGGCCCCAGTCGACCTGCGCCTGCTGGCCCGGCGGCGTCTCGAACCGCCGCACGGCCACGGCGTACGCCATCCGGCGTTTCGGCCGCAGCCAGTCGGTCAGAATCGTGTAGCCGCCCGCGTAGCCTCGCTCGCGCAACTCCCGCAACAGAACTCGCGCATTCCACACGCCGGCTTGGAGGCGCTCTTCCAGGTAGGACTGAAAGCGGTCCAGTTTACTCGGCGCCTTCGGCCGCGGACCGTACTCCGGCACCGCCACCGGCTCGATCAGATACTTGCGGACCGTCTTGCGATCGTAGCCCAACAACTTGCTGATCGCCTGAATACTCATTCCCTGCCGTCTCATCTCGGCAACTTCCTGCACGTCTTTCCCCCTCAGCACATCTCGGCGCCTCCTCCTCATGGAGTCGGCTGCCGGCCTCAGCCTCTGTCAAGGGGTGGGGAATTTTCGACCGGCACTATGGGGATTTTTGCACCGGCGCTGACACCCTGATCCAATTCGCCGCGATCGGGGCATTATCGACTATGCTCGTAGGTGCCTGGACACGGTTCTTCCCACCACCTGAAAGCGAAAACCACGTATGAATCTTTTCCTGACTCTACTCGCCCTGGCCTCGCTGGCGGCCGCGGGCCCCAAGATCGATCCGTCGCCCGATCGCGCCAAAACCCCCATCAATCCAGGCCTGAAACGTGTCGGAACCCTGAAACCGCGCAGCGCCGACCAGATCTCCGGCTCGAACTGGACGTTGGGATGTGAGACCCTCGACCGCGACTTCGCCGACTACGAGGAGTACAAGGAATACCTTGTCCCTCTAGGCATCAAAACGATCCGCCTGCAGGGCGGTTGGG
>JALOPD010000156.1 GCA_025454075.1 Desulfobacterales bacterium
GCCCTCGACCGCCGTAAAACCCATGGTACTGGCAATGCTCCGCCCGGCCTCCATGGCGCACATGCTCGCCCCGTTGCCGAGGTGGAGCACAACGCACCGCCCTTTGGCCGCCCCGGGGGCGACTCCCGGCAAAGCCGAGGCGATGTATTCGTAGGACAGGCCGTGGAACCCGTAGCGCATGACCCCGGCCTCCCGCAGGTCGGCCGGCAGCGCGAACATCTGGGCCAGTTCGGGCTGGGTGCGGTGGAACGAGGTGTCGAAGCAGGCCACCTGCGGGAGCCCGGGTGCGCGCTCCAGCGCCCGGCGGATCGGCGCGAGATTGTGCGGCTGATGCAGAGGGGCCAGCGGCACGTAGGTTTCCAGCGCCTTCAGCACCTCTGCATCCACGCGCACCGGCTGGGTATAGGCCAGGCCGCCGTGCACCACGCGGTGGCCGATGCCGACCAGCCGGTCGTCCGAAAGCTCCGACCGTAAATGGCCGACCAGGTGGTCGAGCGCGCCGTCATGTCCCAATTTGACGCCATCGGACCAGGACCTCTCGGCTTTAAGCGTGCCGTCGGGCGCCTTCGAAACGAAGCGCGGCCGCGTGTAAAGGCCCTCGATCTGCCCGCGAACGTCCGGCAGCAGGTCGTCCCCGCGCTCCAGGAACAGCGAAAACTTGATGCTCGACGAGCCGGCGTTCAGAACGACAATGGCATTGGGCATGACGCTTCCCCCTAACCATAGTGATCAGTTGCGTTCGGCTATCAGATGGCTATTCCGGACGCTTTTTCTGCAATGTAAACAGGAAGCGGCCTCCACATTGATGCCAGCCGTCGGACCATTTCCAGGCCGATCGCCCCGTGCCGGAGTTGGGCTCGGCAAAACTGATGTAAACTTCTTCAGAGACATAGCCCCCGGCATCCGCGTAGGTCCCACGGACCTGAACGTGGCCTGGGTTGTCGGCCTCGATATACCCCCTATAAGGTCGCCTGGCCACGTTTACCATGATCGTCAACTCGTCGCCTTTCTGGGCGAAGGCCAGCTGATACTCACCCGGTTTTGCCTTGACTATGTTGTGGCAGTCGGATGTCGACTCCGTGATCACCCCAGTCCAGGTGCCGCTGTAATTCTGAGCAACTGCATTTACAGGACACAGCAAAATCAAGCTGCAGGCAATCAGCAAGCGTATTTCTCTCATGGCACTGCTCCCGCCTTTGCCGGTCACATGGCTCGCTCGGCTCTTGCCGGTTCAGAGGCCGACGGAATTCGCCGAACCTTCCAGAAGAACGCCGCGCAGGCCGCCACCGCCGCCCCGATGCCTATGCTGGTCGCTAGCGGCATGGGCAGGTTGAAACCGATGGCCGAATTCGAAATAAAGGTCGTCACGACAACGGTCATGAAGATTGCGGGCAGCGTTGCGATCCAATGGAATTTTTTAATATCCGCCAGATAAACCGCTGCCGTCCACAGAACGAAAACAGCGAGGGTCTGGTTGGCCCATCCGAAATAGCGCCAGATCAGCCCGAAGTCCGAAAAGGAAATCAGGACCCCCACCACAAAGAGCGGAACTGCGATTCCAAGCCGTTTAAGGCCCTCCTTCTGGGAGATCTTGAACACGTCGGCGATAATGAGCCGTGCGCTGCGAAAGGCCGTGTCGCCCGAGGTCACCGGAAGCACCACAACCCCGATAATGGCGAGCACCCCGCCCACGCTGCCCAGGAGCGTGGTGGAGACCTTGTTGACTACCAGGCCAGGGCCGCCCTCTCCCAGTACGTCGTTCAAAAGCCCTGGCGTCGGGAAGAAGGAAATGGCAAGCGTCGCCCAGATCAGGGCGATGATCCCTTCGGCGATCATGGCCCCGTAAAACACGGGGAGTCCTTGGCGCTCGCTGGGCAGGCAGCGCGCCATCATCGGCGATTGGGTCGCATGGAACCCGCTGATCGCCCCGCAGGCGATGGTGATGAACATCAGCGGCCACATGGGCAGCTCCTGCGGGTTGAGGTTTTGCATGCTCTTGATGGGGTAGAGCTCATAGCCTTTAACGATGAGCATGCTGATCGTGCCGACCGCCATGAAAATCAGTACGGCTCCGAAAACCGGGTAGATGCGGCCGATGATTTTGTCTACGGGCATGATGGTGGCTAAAAAGTAGTACGCAATGATGATCACCGTCCAGATTTTCTTGTCGATGCCGGTCAGACTCTCCAAGAGCTCGGCCGGCCCAAGGAAAAAGACCACCCCGACCAAAATCAGCAAGACCACCGAAAATCCGCGCATGAACTGTTTGAAGCCGTTCCCCAGGTAACGGCCGACCACGTCGGGGACGCTTTGCCCGTCGTTGCGGACCGACAGCATGCCGGAGAAATAGTCGTGGACGGCGCCCGCAAAGATGCAGCCGAACACGATCCAGACCAAGGCAACCGGTCCGTAGAGGGCCCCCAGAACGGCGCCGTAGATCGGCCCCAGCCCGGCGATGTTGAGCAACTGGATCAGGAAGATCTTCCAGGGCGGCAATTTGACATAGTCGACCCCGTCTTCCAGGGTTTCGGCCGGCGTTTTCCGACCTGGATCCGCGCCGAAAAGCCGGTCAACGAGCCTGCCGTATATGAAGTAGCCGAGAATAAGGAATCCCACGGAAGCGAAAAATATGAGCATGGATGAACCCTCGTTCGTTTCAGGTGTAATATGGCGCCCGGATCAGGTCCCCTCCCCCCTCAGCGAAAGCGTCACATGCACGGCGTCTCCGCCATGCTCCGTCTTCATGGGCAGCCCGCTGCGGGAAAAGACGCCGAGCATGCCCCTATTTTCCGGAAGGACCTCGGCCACGAAGCAGGACAGGCCTTTATCACGGGCGATGAAAGCCAGGTGTTGCAGCAGGATGCGGGCCATCCCTTGACGATGGTAGTCCTCCTCGACCGTAAACGCCACCTCCGCGCTGCCGGATGGTTTGGTTTCATCGATGACCGCGTAGCGCCCGGCCCCGATGATGATCTCGTTTTCTCCTTCACCGATCGTAACCACCAGGGCGACCGCGTTCTCGAAGTCGAGCTCGGTGGCGGATCTAAGCTCTGCCTCGGTCAGCATTTTCTTGTGATAGAAAAAACGGGTGTAGACCGATTCCGGATCGAGATTCTTGAAGGCCGTCGCCAATCTATTCTTGTCGTCCGGCCGGATCGAACGGACCTTCACCTGCTTTCCGTTTCTGAGAGTCGCGGTTTGATCGTATGTCGCAGCGTCAATCATGCCGAATACCTCAATGCCATACTATCCTTCCGAGGAAGTTGGTTTTCGTTGCAGCGATGCTTTTTGTGGGAGCGGCATCTTGCCGCGAAAATCGAGGCCGGAAGTCTCTCCCACAAAGAACAAACTTTCTTGCCGATACAGTAACGGAGAGCGCCATGAACCGCCACTATGTAAACGGCGAAACGAAATTCGAATTTTAAACTATTGACTCTTCGGCTGGCTCTGCTGACCGGCTTTGTAGCCTTTCTGATATTCGGCTTCCTTGGTTTTCTCGTACCGGTCGTAAAGGTAGCCTCCAGCCGCCCCGCCGACTGCCCCGACTGCTGCTCCCAGAGCCGTGTTGCCGGCGATGGCGCCGACCACTGCCCCCGCACCAGCGCCGATCGCGCCGCCGCTCAGGCTGCGCTGCTGGGTGTCCGACATGCCCGCACAGCCCGCAAAGGCCAGGCTGATTGCCAGAATGACTGCTGTTACGTATCGTTTCATGATCCACTCCTCTCCCCTGAGCTATTTATTGCAGGGCCATTTTTCCATTAAAAACCGAAACTCCGTCTCGACGGGCGGTTCGTTCCAATATTGCGGCCGGGCCTTGGCCCACTCGATGAACATGGCTATTGAGTTGCTTCGCGAGGGCGGAGGGTCGGGCAGACAAACCAGCTTTGGAGCGTTCGGGCCGGAATGCGCCGCTTCGTAGTACTTGTAGGCCCCCACCAAGTAACCATGGCAGAAGTTGACGGCCTGCTGATAGAGTGGATCGCCGGGCGAGGCCGTGCAGAGGTTCAACAATTGCTGGCTGGTTTGAACCTCGAAGTCTTTCTCCGAAACCGCACCCGCCCATCCGGTTAGAAACAGAAGGGCTGACACCGACAAAAGGAATGCTTTGCGTTTCATAATGACGATCTCCTATTCATTATCAGTCGACTAATTGCTTCGTGCTGCTAACTACCCGAGCAGCACCGGCACCGGCTTCACCTTCCAAATCCGCTCGCAATAGTCCCGGATAGAGCGATCCGAGGAAAATTTTCCCGAACGGGCCGTGTTGAGAATCGACATTCGGGTCCAGCTCATCGGGTCGCGATAGGCCGCGCTCACCCGGTCCTGGCAGGCCACATAGGACGGATAATCGGCCAATACCAAATACTCATCATGCTGGAGGAGGGAGTCAACGAGGGGCTTGAATAGATTCCCGTCCCCCCGGGAGAAATGCCCGGCGGCGATGCGGTCGACAGCTTCGCGCAGCTCGGCGTGGGACTCGTAATAGTACCTGGGGTCGTAGCCTCGGGTCTTCAGCTGCATCACTT
Organism: Desulfobacterales bacterium; assembly: GCA_025454075.1. The sequence goes on from JALOPD010000156.1 coordinate 4,527, forward strand.
CCTCCACCGTCAATCCGAAGAGGAAGAAATTTTCCGCCTCCACCTCTTCCCGGATCTCCACGTTCGCCCCGTCCAGGGTCCCTATGGTGAGCGCACCGTTCATGGCGAACTTCATGTTCCCCGTGCCGGAAGCCTCCTTGCCGGCGGTTGAAATCTGCTCGGAAAGGTCCGCCGCCGGGTAGATGGGCTGGGAGTTCTTGACGTTGAAATCGGGGAAGAAGACCACCCTGAGTCGTCCGGCCGCATCCGAGTCCTCGTTCACCACCTCCGCCACCGAGTTGATCAGCTTGATGATGAGCTTGGCCATGAAGTAGCCCGGAGCGGCCTTGCCCCCGAAAATGAAGGTGCGGGGAGCGATGTCCGCGCCGGGATTCTTCTTGAGGCGGTTGTAAAGCGTGACGATGTGGAGCACGTTCAGGTGCTGCCGCTTGTACTCGTGAAGCCGCTTCACCTGGATGTCGAAGAGGCTGTCCGGGTCGACGACGATGCCCGTGCGTTCCTGGATCAATCCCGCGAGATCGGCCTTGTTATCGCGCTTCACCTGTCGCCACCGGTTCTGGAAAACCGGATCGTCGCACCAGGGTTCGATCCTTCGCAGCTCATTCTCCATGTAGCGCACCCAGCCATCGCCGATCTTCTCGGTGATCAGCGCCGCCAGTCGTGGGTTGCCGAGGACCATCCAGCGCCGGGGGGTGACGCCGTTGGTGACGTTATGGAATTTCTCAGGTTCCAGTTCACAAAAATCGCGGAGCAGGGTCTGCTTGAGCAGATCGGAGTGCAGCGCGGCGACCCCGTTGACGGCATGACTCCCGACGCTGGCCAGGTGCGCCATGCGCACATGCTTCTCGCCGCCCTCGTCGATGAGGGACAGACGTACCAGACGTGGGTCGTCCCCCGGGAACCGCACACGCACCTCTTCGAGAAAACGGCGGTTGATCTCGTAGATGATCTCCAGATGCCGCGGCAGCACCTGCCGGAACAGCGGCAGCGGCCACTTTTCCAGAGCCTCGGGAAGCAGGGTGTGGTTGGTGTAGGCGCAGGTGCGGCGGGTGATGTCCCAGGCCTTCTCCCAGTCCATGAGGTGCTCGTCCACGAGCAGCCGCATGAGCTCCGCCACGGCAATGGAAGGGTGCGTATCGTTGAGCTGCACCGCCCATGCCTCCGCGAAGGCGTCCAGACGGTTGCCGGTCTGGAGATGGATGCGAACCATGTCCTGCAGGGAGCAGGAGACGAAAAAATACTGCTGGGCGAGACGCAGACGCTTCCCTTGATCCGGTTCATCGTTGGGATAGAGGACCTTGGTGATCGTTTCCGAGGCTATCTTTTCGTCCACGGCCCCGAAGTAGTCGCCCAGGTTGAATGCTTCGAAGTCGAAGGATTCGGTGGCTTCCGCCTTCCAGAGGCGCAGGAGGTTGGCGGTGTTGACCCGGTAGCCCAGAACCGGGGTGTCGTAGGCCATTCCCTTGACCAGCCGGCCGGGAACCCAGCGCACTCGCAGGCGGCCATCAGGGTCGCGGTAGGTCTCGGTATGGCCTTCGAAACCGATGTCGCAGCTGATCTCGGGCCGGGCGATCTCCCACGGGTTGCCATAGCGCAGCCACTTGTCGGTCTTCTCCACCTGCCAGCCGTCGCGGATCGCCTGGTCGAAGATGCCGAACTCGTAGCGGATGCCGTAGCCGATGGCTGGTATCTCCAGGGTTGCCAGGGAGTCCAGAAAGCAGGCCGCCAGCCGCCCGAGGCCGCCGTTGCCCAGCCCCGGCTCTTCTTCCTGAACCAGGAGGTCGTTAAGATCGAGCCCCAGCTGCGCCACCGCCTCGCGGGTCTGCTCGAAGATCCCCAGGTTGACGAGCGCGTTGCCGAGGTGCGGCCCCATCAGGAATTCAGCCGAGAGATAGCTCACCACGCGGGTGTCTTTCTGCAGGAGGGTGTGAACGGTTTTATTCCAGCGCTGCAGCAGGCGGTCGCGGACCGTTACGGCGAGCGCCGCATACCATTCGTGGCGCGAGGCCGCCTCCGGGATTCTGCCCTGGGTATAGTACAGGTTGTCCCGCAGTGCGCGGGCGAGGGTGTCCGGGCGCAGGCCGGTGCGCGTCGGCTCATACTCGGTCTTTGCGGCCACAGCAGGTCTCCGACTCCCCAATTTAGCCATGGGAATCCTCTAAAAGGATGTAATGAGGATTGCGCTGCATAGTTGCGGGTGTCCTAATCGGCCTTTCTCCAGGTTGCGTCGGGATCGAAAGACTTCATCGCCATTGCAGTTCTATTGGTGTTTTTACCGAGGTCTTTCTCGTAAACCACCCCTTCGTGGTTCACCAGAAAAGTCATCACACCGGAACCGCCGTACACGGCTGGATATGCAACCGCGGCAAACCCGCCGACCATGTTTTTGTTCACCAAGTAATTGAACGCACCTCCGGGGGCATGCTTTCCCTGCTGAGTCAATATCCTGAAATAGTAGCCGTGAAAGGGAATGGGGCCCTGCTTCGGTCCGGTCCGCCGATAGCCCTCGGCCCGAGCCTCGGCTACGAGTTCACCCAGGGGGCTCGGCTCCTCGCCGGGGCGCGTCTCCCAGTAAAGGCCGTTCTGCCGACCGGGGTCACTCCCGAATTTATCGGCGTATTCGCGAATCCCGTCGCCGTCGCGGTCGTTCATCGCGTATTCACGCTGCGCATCGACGATGGCCAGCAGCGTCTGAACGGTGCTCAATTCGTTTTCGCCGATCCTACGGTTCAGGATTTCCTCCTTGCCCGCCTTCGTATCAAAGAACCATTGGTCGCCCTTCTTCAGCAGCGGGATCGGAAAGGGCCAGTCCTGCTCCCCGACAATCAGGACCATCCGGGCTCCTTCCTGGGTGAGGCTGTTTTTGCGTTCATAAGCGCTGATAAACCGCTCCCGCCGCTGTTGGTCGCTGAACGGGTCACCCGATGAGATCAATTCTTTTTCAGCCGTGCCAAAGATCGCGAGCAACTCGCTTTCATCATTGGATCGCATCGCTTCGACAAAATCCCTCACCGCCTCATCGGAAGTTGTGAAGCCTTTCTGCTTGACCGCTGCACCGGCGTTCATCGCGCCACCGACAATAACCAAAAGGGCGACCGCCGCCGCAACGACACCCCCGAAAAGCGGTGCGGGACGTCCTGTGCCATGTATTCCCGGAAGCATCGTCGTCTTCTCCCCTGAACCCTTCTGAATGGATGATCGGTATGTTTTCATGCCTACCTCCTGCCTCCCCCCCGGCCGCCGCCTCCACCCCTCGATGCTCCGCTGCTGAATCCGCCGCCGTTCCGGCCGCCGGATGACATACTTTGACGGCTCGAGCTGCCGCGATTGCTGAAATCACGTGCTTCGCTGCCGCCCCGGTCCATGCCGGACAGGGCGTCGCCCCGTTGGCCGCCGAAATCCCGCCTCCCGGCCTCCGTGGCGGCCGGTCGGCTATCGAGGCCGCCACGCTGCCCGGCTCCAGGGCGGTCCCTTTCCTGCCCGACACCGCCGCGCGAGGCGTCCCTGGTATCGGCCCGGCCCTCGGATCCGCCGCGCCGGCCTGCGTCCTGACGGGCCCTGGCCTGGTCTGCACCGCCGCGGTCAAGGTCCTGCCTTCCCGCTTCGGCACGTCCGCGGAATTGCTCCCTGGTCTTAACGGCTTCATTCGTCGATGCACGGTTGTACTTCTGACCGGTCGCCTGGTCCCGGTAGGAGACTCCTTTGCGGTGTTGCGGGTTGTGCTGCCAGGTTCCCTGGCCGCCCTGAAATTG
>JALOPD010000509.1 GCA_025454075.1 Desulfobacterales bacterium
TGGTGCGCATGGGCCGCATCCAGGGCCGCAGCGACGACATGCTCATCATCCGCGGGGTCAATGTCTTCCCCTCCCAGATCGAAAGCGTCATCATCGAGACCGGGCACTTCGAGCCGCACTACCAGCTCGTGGTGGAGCGGATCGGCAACATGGACCAGCTGACGGTGCGGGTGGAGGTGAACGAGGCCATGTTCTCCGACGAAATCAAGAACCTGCAGACCGTCGAACGGGAACTGGAACGCAACATCCGCGAAACCCTGGGCGTGACCACTCAGGTCAAGCTCGTCGAGCCCAAAGGGATCCAGCGCAGCGAGGGCAAGGCCGTCCGGGTGATCGACCACCGCAAGATATAAGGAGCCATCGTCATGAACGCCGAGCAGATTTCGATTTTTCTGGAAAACACCCCGGGCCGGCTGGTCGAGGTGACCCGCATCTTCGAGGCGGGCCGCATCAACATCCGGGCCCTCTCGCTGGCCGACACCTCCGATTTCGGCATCCTGCGGCTGATCGTCAGCGACAACGAAACGGCCAAGCGGCTGCTTCAGGAAAACGGGTTTACGATGCGCATCACCGAGGTCGTGGCGGTGGAAGTGGAGGACACGCCCGGCGGCCTGCACCGTATTCTTGTCGAACTGGCCGAGGCCCGGGTCAATGTGGAGTATATGTATGCCTTCGTGCGCCAGAGCGGCCAGAACGCCATCATGATCTTCCGCTTCGACGATACGGCCAGGGCACGCGAGGTGTTGCACGCCCGCGGCATGCGGGTGATCGACGGCAAGGACCTTTACGAGATGTAGACGCAACGCGGGAAGATGGGGGCTGGGAGGGAATTTTCGCCGGCCGGCCTGACCGCCCCTCAGCGCTTATCCAGCAGCTTCTGCAACACGTCCGGCCGGTTGGTGGTGATGGCATCCACCTTCATCTCGATCATCCTCTTTAAATCCTCGGGGGTGTCGGGGGTCCAGACGGATACCAGCAACCCCAGCTGCCGGGCTTCCGCCAGCGTCTCCGGGGTCAGGTTTTTGAAATAGGGAGACCACACCCGGCCGTCGGCCGCCTTCACCGCCCGGGGCGCGGAGCCGCCGAGGTCATCGACGTCCACCCCTGCCAGCCAGGGCGACGCTCCGGGTTGACCCGGCTTGAGGTTGTTCAGCCCCGGGCTGACGATGGTGAGGTGGACGGTCGCCAGCTCCGGCGCCCTCTTTTGGATGTGCGCGAGGTTGCGCCAGTCGAAGGAGAGAATCCACGTGCGCTCGGCGATCCCCGCCTCTCTCACCATAGCGACGATCCGCTCCGACAGCACCTCCGGCGGCGGCGTCAGGCCCGGCTCCTCCGGGGTGGTCTTGATCTCGACGAACAACCGGGTCGGAGGGCGGCACGATTGCTTGAATAGATCGATCACTTCCTTGAAGGTTGGGATGCGTTCGCCGTCCACCGGGGTCTGCTCCGGGAGCCGCGCTGCGTAAGCGGTTTTGGGCTGCAGCCGGCCGACGTCGTAGGCCTTGAGCTGGGCCAGGGTCAAGTCTTTGACGGCCGGCGGCGATCCGGAGCCGATCCAGGCGCCGTCCGCGGTGCGCGCGATCTCCGGCTTCAGCCTGAAATCGTGATGCACCACCAGCTGCCCGTCGGCCGACGCCAGGACATCGAGCTCGATGGCGTCGATGCCCATTTCACAGCCGCGGCTGAACGCAGCCAGGGTGTTTTCCGGCAGCAGGCCGGCGGCTCCGCGATGGCCGACAACCAGCGGTTTTTTCGCTGGTTCGGCGGCGCCGGCCCCGGGCGGGGCCTGGGCCGTGGCGGAGGCGCCAAACGACAGAAGTGCGACAGCTGCCGCCACGATCGCCCCCGCGAGATTTCGTTTGACTATGTTCCCGTTCATGGAATAATTTCTCTCTCCAGAACACAGATTTAACGCTCGCGTGATGGTTTTCTAACACGTTTCGGGTTTCCATCGCAACCACTGCCCCAACCGGGGGCTGACCTGCAGTCAACCTCACTCAGCGAAAAGGAGAACGCCATGAAACACTTCAATCACATGAGGATAGCCCTGGCGGCGGTGCTGCTGGTGGTGGTGCCGGCGCTGGCTCTGGCGGCGCCGGTTACGGTCAACTGGTGGCACGCCCACGGCGGCGCTCTGGGCGAGCGGGTCAACGCCATCGCCGAGGGGTTCAACAAGTCTCAGACCCAGTACCAGGTGGTGGCAACTTACAAGGGTAACTACTCGGACACCATGAACGCCGGGATCGCGGCCTTTCGGGCCAAGGCCCCGCCCCACATCCTGCAGGTCTTCGAAGTCGGCACGGCCACCATGATGGCGGCCAAGGGGGCGGTGAAGCCGGTGTATGAGGTCATGAAGGAGTCCGGCCTGCCGTTCGACCCGAAGATCTACCTGCCGACCGTCACCGGCTACTACACCACCACCGACGGCCGGATGATCTCCATGCCGTTCAACAGCTCGACCCCGGTTCTTTACTACAACGTCGACATGTTCAAGAAGGCGGGCCTGGACCCCGAAAAGCCGCCGCTGACCTGGCTCACCATGGGAACTGTCGCCAAACGGCTGGTGGAGACCGGCGCGTCCAAGGCCGGGTTCTCCTCCGCCTGGAACGGCTGGATCCACATTGAAAACCTGAGCGCCTGGCACAACGTGCCCATCGGCACCAAGGCCAACGGCTTCGGCGGCCTGGACACCTCCTACACCTTCAACGG
>JALOPD010000510.1 GCA_025454075.1 Desulfobacterales bacterium
CTACGGCCCGACGTTGTTGAGGGAGGCGCTGGCGCAGTCGCGCAACGTGGTGACGGTTAAAATCCTGCAGGACATCGGCGTCGATTACACCATCGACTATGCCCGCAAGCTGGGGATCACCTCCGACCTGACCCGCACGCTGTCCCTGGCGCTGGGAGCTTCCGGCGTGTCCCTGTTCGAACTGACACGGGCGTATTCGGTATTTGCCAACCGGGGGTTTCTGGTCGAGCCGGTTTTTGTTTTGAAAATCGTCGACCGGGACGGTCAGGTGCTCGAAGAGGCTTTCTCCGAACGCCGCAAGGTCATCGAAAAGGACACGGCGTTCATCATGACCAACCTGATGGAAAGTGTGGTCCAGCACGGGACGGGCCAGCGCATCAAGGCCCTGGGGCGGCCGGCGGCAGGGAAAACCGGGACCACGAACGACATGTACGACGCCTGGTATATTGGCTATACGCCGGAGTATGTCACCGGCGTCTGGGTCGGTTTCGACTCCGAGGCGCCGTTGGGCAAGACTGAAACCGGCGCCGCCGCGGCGAGCCCGATCTGGTTGGAATTCATGAAGCGGGTTCTCGCCAACGAACCCGTAAAGGCCTTTCAGGCTCCGGAAGGGGTGGTTTTTGCGAAAATCGATGCCGAAACCGGACTGCTGCCGGTCGCCGAATCCCGAAAGACCATTTTTGAATGCTTCAAGGAAGGCACGGTGCCGAGCGACTTCAGCAAACGGCCGGGAGAAGTGAAAGAAACAGAGGACTTCTTCAAAAAGGACCTCTAAATCAAGGCAATCCACCATGCTGGCAGCCGGCCTTGTCAGCGTCACCGCCCGCCGCATGCTATCCGCTAACCGCCGGCGGCGGCGAAGACGCTTATCACTCTGCCATCCGGGAGCGCGACCATCTCATCATCCAGACCGGCATCCGGAATCACCCGCACCGCGTTGAAGCCGAATTCCCCCCGCAGCGCGGCGCAATTCGCGTTGCGCTGGCCGCGCGTCCGGGAGATGTTGGCCGGATGCACCTGCAGGCCGAGCGCGGCGCCGGAAAAAGGCCTGACACGCAGTTCCCGCCGGATGGCATCCAGGTAGCATGCACTCTGAACCAGCTCGCCAAACGCCGGGTGGAAAGGCCCCGCCAGCACCCCGCGGCTGCCAGCGAGGTCCGTGGTGGGCTGAAGCCCCGTGCGAATGACCGGAATCCGGCGCTGCCGCAGGCCGCCATAGAGCTTCATGCCGAGGTCCACCGCCTCTTCAAGCGAGAGCGGGCGATAGCGGCCCTCTCGAAACCAGCTCGCCAGAAGGCTTCCCTCCAGGACCAGGGTCGGGTAAATGCGGACGAATGCAGGGCAGAGCCCGGCGACGCGTCTTCCGGTTTCCAGGAGGCTGGCATCCTTATCCCCCGGAAGCCCCACCATGAGCTGCACTCCGACGTCGTAGCCCCTGTCTTTCAGGCGCCGAACGGCGGCCTCGCTGTCCGCGGCGCTGTGGCCGCGGCGGGATCGGCGGAGGACGTCTTCGTCCATGGACTGGACACCCAGTTCCACGCATTTGACGGGATAGGCGCTGATCAGGTCCAAGGTTTCCGCGCTCACGGTATCCGGACGCGTGGAGAACCGGATGCCGTCGAGACGGGCTTCGGAAACCCATCGCGATGCGGTGTCCAGCAGGCGGCGCAGCCTTTCATGAGGCAGCCCCAGAAAATTGCCTCCGAAAAAGGCGAGCTGGGCCGGCCCCGAGCGGCGGCTTCGGAAGCGGAGGAATTCATCGGCGGACGCCAGGCTGTCTTCGGGGGCCTGGGATGCTTCCGGCCGGCCGGTGACCAGCGACTGGTTGCAGAAGGCGCAGCGGTGGGGGCAGCCGGCGTGGGGGATGAAGACCGGAATGATGAAAGGGCGGGGAGTCATGAAACCGCTTGTTGCAGGCGGGCGGATTCCGGTGGCGGGCCAGGGATCAATGCGGCTTCAGTCGCGCCAGCGCCTTGCGGGCGGCGTCCTGCTCGGCAGCCTTCTTGCTCTTTCCCACCCCTTCGGCCTCGACGTCCTTGACCCGCAGCTGCACCCAGAAGGTCTTGTCATGGTCGGGGCCGTCCTCGCGCACGACCGTGTAGCCAGGCATATGACCGGCGCGGGTCTGCACCAGTTCCTGGAGCTGGCTTTTGAAATCGATGGTGTCGTGGGTGTGCTCCATCTGGCACACCAGCGGCTGGAACAGTTGGTGAACGATCGTGAATGCCGCCTCGAAGCCGCCATCCAGGTAGACCGCTGCGACCAGCGCCTCGAGGGCTCCGGCGAGGATCGAGCTTTTTTCATTTCCACCGGTCTGGGCTTCGCCCTTGCCGAGCAGGAGGTGGCGGCCCAGATCCAGCCGCCGGGCGATCTGGGCCAACTGCTGCTCGTTCACCAGGCCAGATCGCATGCGCGACAGATCACCTTCGTTGAGGCTGCCATAGCGCACCATCAGGATGTGGCCCACCGCCAGGTTCAGCACCGCATCGCCCAAAAATTCAAGGCGCTCGTTGTCACGCACTCCGGCCTCGGGGACTTCGTTCACAAAGGAGCTGTGCCGCAAGGCCTCCTCGAGCAGGTGCTTGCCCGCGAAGGTGTAGTGCAGGAGGGTTTCGACTGCGGAAATCTGTAAAGCGCACATCGCAGGCCTTAAGTGAGTGCGTCGGATGCGGTGTAACCGGCGACAGCACCGGCTGAAACCAGGGCGC
>JALOPD010000511.1 GCA_025454075.1 Desulfobacterales bacterium
CTCGAAGGCTGCCGCCGCCACGGGGTCGGCCACCTCGTCTTCGCCTCCTCCAGCTCGGTCTACGGCGCCAACACCCGCATGCCCTTCTCGGTGCACGACAACGTCGACCACCCGGTGTCGCTTTACGCCGCCAGCAAAAAAGCAAACGAGCTCATGGCCCACACTTACAGCCATCTCTACGGGCTCTCCTGCACCGGCCTGCGCTTCTTCACGGTTTACGGCCCCTGGGGGCGGCCGGACATGGCCCTCTTCCTTTTCACCGACGCCATTTTGAAGGGCCGGCCAATCCAGGTCTTCAACCACGGCCGCATGCAGCGCGACTTCACCTACATCGACGACATCGTCGAAGGGGTCGTGCGCGTGATGGGGCGCCTGCCGTCGCCCAACCCGGCCTGGAGCGGAGAGCGTCCCGACCCGGGCTCCTCCTATGCGCCCTACAAGATCTACAACATCGGCAACAACCAGCCGGTCGCGTTGAACGACTTCATCGCCGTGATCGAGAGCGTGCTAGGGCGCACGGCGCAAAAGCAGTACCTGGACATGCAGCCCGGCGATGTGCCGGCGACCTATGCCGACGTGGACGACCTCGCGGCCGACGTCGGCTTCAAGCCGGCCACCCCGATCCGCACCGGGATCGAGCGCTTCGTCGACTGGTACCGGAGCTACTACGGCGTTGCCTGAGGCCGCTCATCGCAGCCTCGCCGGTTCCGTCTCGGAGGGGCCGTGGAAACAGCGAACAGAGTGGATGGATTGCGAATGACGGCCCGGAGCTGCTGCGCGGATGAGTCGAATCCTGTGGGAGCGGCTTCCAGCCGCGATTCGGCGTGGCGGGGCTCCTGCAGAGAGAGAACACTAGGTGGAAAATCGTTGGCCGCCGGCTCAATCCCGGGCGGGTCGTTGCGATATCAACCAAAGAGGAGGATCACCGATGACTTCACAGCTGCCTACCAACGGAATACGGCCCAACCCGCTTGGCGATCTGCCGCAAATCGACCCGACCGCATTCGTGGATCCCAGTGCCCAGATCATGGGAAAAGTGATCATCGGCGCCCGCGTTTATGTCGGGCCGCTCTCGGTCATCCGGGCCGATGAAGTGGACGAAAAGGGCAAGGTTCACCCGGTGATCATCGAGGCGGACGCCTGCGTCCAGGATGGCGTGGTGATCCACGGCCGTGCCGGTACCGAACTCACGGTCGGGCCGCGCTGCAACATTTCGCACGGCGTCATCATCCATGGCCCTGCCACGATCAAGGCGGACTGTTTCGTTGCAATCCGTGCGGTCGTCTACGACTCGGTTCTAGAGGAGTCCGTCTGGGTGGGCGTCGGCTCGGTGGTCATGCGCTCCCGGGTGCCGGCCAACACCTGGATTCCCGCAGGCAGCATCATCCGTGCGGACCACGACACCAAGCAGTTCCGGCTGATCGACCTGACGGAGGAGAAGTACAAGAAAGGCGTTCACGACGCCAGCGTCGCTCTGCGCGAAGGCTACCTCAAGCTCTACCCAAAATAAATTAAACAGCCGGGGCGGCCCCCGACGGCCGCCTCGGCTGCTTCACACATCTGCTTTTCGCTTCGGGGGGGGGGCCTACGGGATGATCCCCATTCCCTTCAGCACCGAGAGCATAATGGCCGCCGCCATGACCGAGCCCACCTGACCGCCGGTGTTGGCGCCCACCGCATGCATCAGCAGAAAGTTGAACTTGTTGTATTTGAGGCCTTCCTTCTGGACTACCCGCGCCGCCATGGGGTAGGCGGAGATGCCGGCGGCCCCGATCAGGGGGTTGATCTTGCCACCGGTGGCCCAGCACATGATTTTGCCGAACCCCACGCCGAAGACCGTATCGAGGCAGATGGCCACGAAACCGAAGGCCAGCACCATCAATGTCGTCGGGCTCAAAAACGCTTTGCCCTCCATGGTGGCGCCGATGGAGATGCCGAGAAAGAGCGTCACCACGTTGGCGATTTCGTTTTCGGACGCCTTGCACAGGCGGCTGACGACTCCGCACTCCTTCATCAAGTTTCCCAGCATGATGGTCCCGAGCAGCGGCAGTCCCATGGGGGCGAGCAGGCCGCCGAAGATGGTCACCACAATCGGGAAGACGATTTTGGTGGTCTTGGAGGCCGGCGTGGTGGTGGCGACCTCCGACATGTTGATCTTGCGCTCCTTTTCCGTGGTCATGAACCTCATGATCGGGGGTTGGATGATCGGAACGAGCGACATGTAAGAGTAAGCCGCCACCGAAACGGCCCCCAGCAGATGCGGCGCGTACTTGGAAGACACATAAATAGCCGTGGGGCCGTCGCAGGCGCCGATGACGCCGATGGCCACGGCGTCGAGCTTGTCGAAGCCGAAGAGCAGCGCAAGCCCGATGGTGAGAAAGATGCCGAACTGCCCGGCCGCCCCCAGCAGAAAGATCTTGGGGTTTTCCAGGAGCGGCCCGAAATCGGTCATGGCGCCGATGCCGATGAAAATCAGCAGCGGAAAAAGCTCATTGGCGACGCCCATGTTGTAGATGGTCCGCAGGAACCCCTCGTCGCCCATCAGGTCGGCCAAAGGGATGTTCGTCAGAATGGCGCCAAAGCCGATCGGGACCAGCAGCAACGGTTCCACATCTTTTTTGATCCCCAGAAAGAGAAAAAGGCAACCGACGCCGATCATCACCGGGTTGGACCAGTGCAGGTTGGCAACGCCGGCGGTCAGCCCGC
>JALOPD010000512.1 GCA_025454075.1 Desulfobacterales bacterium
TTCGTCTTTCGGGCCATGCCTGGCGCGGGCGCCGGCGCGAGCTGGTGGCAGATGGAACGCCTCGGGTTCGACGAGGCGTTCATGGGGACCCTGCGGCAGGTGTCTTCCATTTTGGCGATCGGGGGGATGCTTGCCTTGCGCAGCTGGATGGGCCGAAGACCGGTGCCGTACCTGGTGGTCTTTCTGTCTCTCTACGGGACGCTGATGACGCTGCCTTTTCTCGGTATGTTCTACGGGCTGCACGAGTGGACCGCAGCCCACTTCGGCTTCGGTGCACGCACCATCGCCCTCATCGACACCATGGCGGATTCGCCCCTGGGCCAGGTGGCCATGATCCCGATGCTGGCCTGGATCGCCAGGGAGGCCCCCCGCCACCAGAAGGCCACCTATTTCGCGGTGATGGCTGCTTTCACGAACCTGGCGCTTTCGGCGAGCCAGCTCGGCACCAAATATCTCAACCGGCTCTTCGTGATCGAGCGCGGCCGCTACGACGAGCTGGGGCTGCTCATGATCGTCACCACAGCCCTGGGCCTGGTGTTGCCCGTCCTTGCGGTATGGGCGCTTCGGCCGGGCTCAAACGGGCGCCGGCGAAACGGCGCCGAACGGCTTCAGGCGTTTAAGACCGTTTTGACCGTTACGCGACCACGGCACCCGTCGCGACAGGAAGAGTGACCATGCGAAGAAAAGATGCCCGGCGGCACGCCGTCGAGGCTCAGGTTCAAATAAATGACCGGGCCCTTATGAGAAAGGTGTCGCCGGTCTTTGATGCCGGCCGGATCAGGGCCCCGCTGCTGGTGGCCCAGGGCGCAAACGCCCCCCGGGTCAAGAAGGCCGAATCCGACCAGATCGTGCAGGCCCTCCGGCAAAGAAGGGTCGAGGTTGACGATCTCGTGAAGGACAACGAAGGCCACGGGTTTCACAACGAGGAAAACCGCTTTGACTTCTACCGCCGGATGGAAGGCTTCCTGGCCCGGCACTTGGGCAGCCGTGCGGAGAGCCCGCCGCCGGCCTGAGAGGGTGAATTTTCATTCTTGACAGCCACTGCAGGTGCTCTTACTGGTTGGCCGGTGAATGGGAGGATCGGATGTGCTCCCATGCATGGGGAATACAGATGCCCGTAGCGCAATCATGCTCTCGGGCAACCGTTCCCCCGTTTCAGAAGCCACATCTTATCCTTGAATGCGTTCGTCTGCGAGTTTTCAGGCACCGTCCATGGCCAAGAAGAAGCTGGCACCGCTGGACCTCTCCACCTTGTGCCTTGTTGCACCGCCGGAGGCCGCTCCCGGGAAGGTGCGACTGCACGTGTGGGCTGCGCTGCCGGGTCTGAGCACGGGCATTGCTTCGCAGCAGGGCGATGACCTCGAAATCACCGTCAGCGCCGAGGTCTATCAGCCGGGAGGGACGATCTGGTTTCGGGCGTTGGTCGACGGTCAGCCGGCTCGGCCTTCGGATGTCGCCTTCAAGGCGGGGGACGTGAATTTCGATGGCGTCCGCTCGTTCACGTTCGTCCAGCCGAACGTGGGCGTCGGCCAGCATATCGTGGAGATCCAGGCGTTCAGCGGTTCGGCTGCTTCCATCCGGGACCGGGTGCTCACGGTTCATTCAGCCTCCCCTTCCGCCGGTCCTAACCGGCTCAAAGTGACCGCCGCCACGAGCGGGCCGGACGTCACGACGTCCTCCGCTTCCTATCAGGACATCCCCCAGCTTTCCGGGACGATCAACACCTCCGTGCCGACCGGCATGGCGATCGTCTTCAGCGCCGAGGGCCGGGCCGACTCCGGGCGGATGATGGTGCGGGCGCTCGTCGATGGCATGGCGGTCGGTGAAGTGATTTTCTCCGAGGCCGGCGATCCGCAGCGGGGCGGAACCCGCTTTTTCACGTTCGTGGCCCCGTCCGTGCCGCCGGGCACGCATGCGGTGAAATTGCAGTGGAAGGCTCGGGGCGGCACGAGCCGGATCGGGGATCGCACGATGGCGGTGTCCGCTGCTGAAACGACCTCGCAGCGCGTGTTGAGGCGGATGCCACGGGAGTCCCTTGAAATCAAGCAGACGACGTGGACCGACCTTGGAAGCCCCGCCACGATCCTCACGGAGGCGCCGGTAACCAATCTCTCGGTCGCATTTTCCGCCGAGGTGCTCATCGACAAAGGCAGGCTCTTTCTGCGCGCGCTGATCGACGGCGAGCCGGCTTCACCCGCCGATGTGACGTTGATCCAGGGCGGCAAGACGTGGCGGACCACCGGACATGTCTTTGTGCGCAAGAACCTGATCGCCGGCCGGCATCGGATCAAACTCCAGGCCATGGTGGATTCGGGGTCGAAGGCCCGGATGCGCAGGAACTCGACCCGCATCCTCTGGAAGCGCCGTGAGGGGTCGGATTTTGTGCAGCCTTACCTCGGGATGATTCCGACCGTGCGCACCTACCGGCTGCTCGTGATCGGTTTCGATCCCGTTCGTCCCGGCCACACGCGGCCCACCTTCGAGCAGATCCGGAATACGTTCGAGGGCGACCCGGGGCCTTTCGGGCCGATCCATGGGGCGGCCACCGGATCTCTCCTCCGACGCTGGCGGCGCGGGCCGAATTTCCGCGACTGGCTGGACGAGAATTCCGGAGGCCTCATCCGGCTCGGCGACGTCCGCTACGTCGGCTGTTTCGACAACGCCTGGTTCGTCGCGCCGCCGGAGCGCCAGGGCAACTGG
>JALOPD010000513.1 GCA_025454075.1 Desulfobacterales bacterium
GGACATCCTGTCCCCGCCGTCCCGCTGGCGTGTGCCGGCGGGACAGAAGCAGATCGAGCTGCGCGCCAATGTGATGATGCTGTGCGGCTGCCCGATCGAGCCGGGCGGGCTCTGGGATGCGAATGCCTTCGACGTCGCTGCAATCATTCGCCAGCGAGATCACCGGGTCGCGGAGATCAAGCTCACCTATGCCGGAGAGATCGGCCAGTTCGCGGGCGTTTTCCCGATCCCCGGCCCGGGCCCGTACGATATCACCGTATATGCGTTCGATCCCCGCAACGGCAACACCGGCCTCGACCGGGCGACGATCGTGGTCGCGGAGGCAGCCGCTGCGGCGGACGCAGATTGATTCATTAAGAGGGGTGTGAACATGGAAAACGGCAGCACTAAAAAAATCGACATCGCGCTCCAAGGCGGCGGATCCCACGGCGCCTTTTCCTGGGGTGTCCTGGACCGTCTGCTCGAAGACGGGCGCATCGAAATCGAAGGGATCAGCGGGACCAGCGCCGGAGCCATGAACGCGGTGGCGCTGGCCCAGGGGCTGGCGGGCGGGGGGCGGAAGACGGCGCAGGAGCTGCTCTCAGGCTTCTGGAGGCGGGTGAGCGAGGCCGGGCGGATGAGCCCGATCCAGCGCTCTTTCTTCGATGTCATGATGGGGCGCTGGAGCCTGGATCTCTCGCCCAGCTTCCTCCTGTTTGACAGCCTTACGCGCACCTTCTCACCCTATGAGCTCAACCCGCTCAACATCAACCCGCTGCGCGATATCGTGGCCGATTTTTTCGATTTCGACGCCATCAACCGGGCGGCCTTGCCGAAGCTTTTCCTTTCCGCCACCAACGTGCGGACCGGGCGCCCGAAAGTGTTCCGGCAGCCTGCCATTTCCGTCGACACCACCATGGCCTCGGCCTGCCTGCCGTTTCTGTTCCAGGCGGTTGAAATCGACGGCGAGGCCTACTGGGACGGCGGGTACATGGGCAACCCGCCGATCTTCCCCCTCATCGATGAGACCGAGGCCCGCGACATCGTGATCGTCCAGATCAACCCGTTCACGCGGTCCAAAATTCCCCGGACGGCCTACGAAATCAACAACCGGCTGAATGAAATCACCTTCAATGCCAGCCTGATGAAGGAACTGCGGGCGATCGCTTTCCTCTGGGAGATAATCCAGCATGAAGGCCTCGAACGTCAGGCCTACCGCGACGGCCGTCTCCACCTGATCCAGTCCGAAGAGGAGATGCAGGATCTGAGCGTCTCCAGCAAACTCAATTCGGAGTGGGTGTTTCTGCAGCATCTGCACGATATCGGCTGGCGGACGGCGGATAAGTGGTTGGCGCAGCATTTCGACGACCTGGGCGAACGCTCCTCCTGGAGGCCCACCTTTGTCTATGAAGAGAGCCTCAAGCCGGCCCACCTGCCGGAAGGCGTCGAAAGGAACAAACCCTGATATCGGAGGTTTTCAGAACCAATGCCAATTCTTGACCGGAAGACGCTGTCGGCCTTTCTGGCCGTTTGCATGGTGCTCGCCTCCGGCTGCAGCCCTGCGCTGCACACGGATCCAGCGGCGAATGAATCTTTGATGCCGGGGACGGGGGAGCCGGCCGCCTTCGGCACACCCTACGCGTGCGGGGAGACCGCGGTCATCTTCGGTGCGCTGGGGGAGCATGCGCGCCTGACCGTCGGGGGTGAGGTCTTCGAGCTGAAGCCGGTCGTGTCGGCCTCCGGGGCGCGTTACCGGGCCGTCGACGGATCGGACACCGGATTCTGGAGCAAGGGCGAGCGCGCGCGCGCAACCGTGCGCGGCAGGGAGCTCCCGGAGTGCCTGGCCGTCCGGGAGCCCGAGCTTCCCTTTACCGCCCGCGGCCAGGAGCCGGGCTGGATGATCACGATTGACGCGGGGGCCATCTTCCTCAACGCCGACTTCGGAACGCTTCAACTCCGCTTCCCGCGGACCGCGCCGCAGGTTTCGGCCGACGGCGTCCGCTACCGCGTCGAGGCCGGTGGCCGCCGCCTGGCGGTCTGGATCCAGCCCCGGATCTGCGCCGACAGCGCCACCGGCATGCCCCACCCCTACCGGGTGCGCTACGAGCTCGACGGCAACGGGCACGCCGGCTGCGGCGGCGAGCCGAAGAGCCTGCTCACCGGCGGCGAATGGGTCGTGGAGACGATCGGCGGTGCGGCGGTGGTCGAAACATCCGAGGCGACGATCCTCTTCCTGGAGGATGGGCGCGTGGCCGGGAACGCCTCGTGCAACCGTTTCATCGGGGGCTACAACTTGACCGGAGAAGGGCTCTCCTTCTCGCAGCTAGGGACCACCATGATGGCCTGCGAGGAACCCTTGAGCCTGCAGGAGGCCCGTTTCCTGGAGTTGCTGCAGGCGGTTTTCCGTTTCGAAATCTCCCCGGAGGGCCGCCTCGTGCTGCACGCGCCGGACGGCAAGCGCATTACGGCGAAGAGGTAGGACCCGCTATTCGCCAAGGCCGGGCCCCTCCCCTTTTCCCGCCCGGAAGCAGTGGGAAAAAGGGAATGGGCTGGGTCAGCCGGCGGTCTGCGTGCGGGTCAGCGCGACCCCTTGGCCGGCTCCGCCGGCGCCTGGATGGTCCGGAACAGAAGCAGCAGTCCGAAGATCAGCGCGAAAATCTCCCCGCCCAGGGTCAGGATCACGGACATCAGGTTCATCATGTCCACCGCCGACACCCAG
>JALOPD010000157.1 GCA_025454075.1 Desulfobacterales bacterium
TACAAACCAAGCTCCTCGAACGCTCTTGCCAGTTTTTGTTCCCGGAGAAGCGCCTCCGCGCGGCGGTGCGCTTGCGTCATCTTGTCCGGCCCCATTTTTTCAGGCAAACCAGTGGGCTCAACATCGACCGCCACGAAGTAGAGCGCCTGGATGAGGCCGAACATCCAGATGCCGAGCGCCCAGCCGCAGGGGCCCGGCGGCTGCAGCAGCCAGGACATTGCCAGGCCGGCCGGGCAGGTGAGCGCCTCTGTGCAGAGGCGCCGGGCCATCGACCCCGGGAAGCAAATTCCGCTGCGGACCCAGGAGAGGCCGGCGGCGGCCGGGACCACGAAAGCGGTGACGGACCCGGCCGCGGCCAGCACGGCGGAAAGCATGAAAAGCGGGGCGAAAAGGGCCCGCAGGCTGCAGCCGCTCGAGCGGGCGAGAAACACCGAGTACGCAGCCAGACAAAGGAAGATAGCCGCATTTGCGGCGGTTATGCGTGCAGCCGGCCGCAGCGGCAGGCTCACAACGGCTGCCAGCAGCAAGCCCGCCGCCGCTGCAAAGATGATTGAGGCGGTGATCGGAGAGAAGTTTCGGTTCATGGTTTTCCTCGATTCGTGGTGTCGTTGATAAAGCCAGATGCCTTGCACGGTTTTTCCTGGTCATGTCGAGCCTTCACGAATTCCCCCCAACCCCCTTTTCTCAGAGGGGGTTGGGGGATTCGGGTTCTGTGGGAGCGGCTTCCAGCCGCGAAGTCGATCCGCATCTCATAACGATCGCAACAAGATGCCGCTCCCAACGGGCAAGCCATTAGACCTGTTGCACTCATAACTCATAACTCAAAACTTCAAATTCGTTACTCGTTGCTCGTTACTCGTTACTTTCTTCAATTGGCCCTCCTGTTCGAGTACCCCTCGTACTGCATGGCTTTCGAACCGGACTTCTGCTTTTCCATGACGGCCGCCGGCGGGCCCTGGAAGGTTTCGTCGACCCTCTTCTTCAGGTCCTTCACGTCGCTTTCCAGGTTGCGGGCGATCCCGGGGGATTTGACGACGGCGTTCAGGGACTTCTGCTCCCTTTCGTAGGAGTCGATGCGCTGGTGCGCGGCGGAGGCGTTCCCGGCGCTGATGTCGGCGGCAACCTCCTGCTTGAGGCGGTTGTAATCCTCCTTCAGGACCTTTTCCTCCCAGCGGGTGCGGTCGATGGAGGAGAGGACCCGGGCCTCGTCGCCGACGCAGGCGATGGTGAAGGCGTTCTCAAGGAAAGCTTCGTGGGGCCGGCCGTTGTGCCGGTAGCGGGCCGTGACGCGGCCGATCGGGAACAGGGCCTCTTCGCTCGTCGGCACCTGGAGGGTCAGGAATATCCGGCGGGTCTGGCCGGCGCTCAAACTGCCGGGGTGGAACGACACCGTATCGCCGCTGACGGTGAGCGGGTATCCGGACGCATCCACGACACGCACCCCCGGGGGCAGGACCAGGCTGAGCGCGATGCCGGTGGCCGCAGCGGATTTCACGGCCAGGAACTCCTTCTGAAATATTTCGGCGAACGCCGCCGGGTTGTCCATGTAGTAGTACGAGCCGGCGCCCTGGTCGGCGATCCGGGTCATCAGGAATTCGTTGAAATCGGCGCCGACGCCCACGGTGCTCACGGCGAACTCCTGTCCGGCCGCGACCGCCGCCATCCGCCCGAGCGCGGCCGGGTCGGTCACGCCGCGGTTGGCCAGGCCGTCTGAGATCAGGATCACCCTCCCCGGGTGCCCCGGCCGGCCGGCGGCCGTGATCAGGTCGACGCCCGCGCGCAGCCCGTCCCCCAGGTTGGTGGCGCCGCCGGAATAAATGCCGTCTATCGCGGACCGGATCCCCCGGCGGTTGCCATCGGTCACGGCCAGCAGATCGCAGTGTTTCTGGACGGCGTCGGAGTAGCTGAACAGCGCAAAGCGATCGCGCTCCGTCAGGCCGGCGACGAGGCTCAGCAGGGACCGGCGGGCATACTCCAGCTTCGGGCCCTGCATGGACCCGCTGCGGTCCAGGACCACGACGAAATCGATGCCGCGGTCGCCCGTGGGCGGCCCTTCACCGCCGGGGGCGGCCGACAGCACGAGTTCGAGGCTGGCCCTGCCGGAGGATCCTTTCAGCACATGGGTTTGGACCAGGTGGCCGGAGAGGCCCAGGGGGCCGCTGCCCGAAAAGACGATCGGCGGTGGCGGCGGGGCGGCGTGCCGGCCCTTCCCGGCGTAGGCCATGGCCGCCCCGGTGGCGGCGATCAGGGCCAGGATGAGGATGAAGGACTTCAAGCGCGGTCGTTGCATGGGGTTGCTCCTTTCGTTGGGTTGCGATGCGACGCAAGCAGATGGTTTCCGCTCACGGCTCATATTCTCGGGCCGAATCGGCGAAAGCTCAATTCAAACCACTGCAAAACGACGAGGTCGATCTTTTGCAAAACTTTTGCTTTTATCCCGGCGGGTGCCGGGATAAAATAGGCAAAGAAACTGAAGCGCAACGTTCGTCAAACACCAAACATTTCAACGAAAGTCGTCGTCTTTTCTGTGGGAGCGGCGCCTGTCCTCGGCGAAAGCCGGGGATTCCAGCCGCGACGATCGAGGCTGAAAGCCTCTCCCACAAAAAGCAACATTACCGGCCGATAAAGGGCTGGCCGTTATGGCCCGCTTGACACAGAACACAAAACGCCAAACACAAAACACGAAGCCCTTATGAAACAAGCCAAAGCCAGGATTCTGGTGGTGGAGGACGATGCGGCCCTCTTGCAGGGGCTCATGGACGTGCTGGTGTTCAACGGCTACGAGGTGCGCGGGATCCCGCAGGGCCGCGAGGGCCTGCGGGTTGCGCTGGAGCACCCGTGCGACCTCGTGCTGCTCGACGTGATGCTGCCCGGTCTGGACGGCCTGTCCGTCTGCCGGGAGATCCGGTGCCGCAAGCCGAACCAGGCCGTGGTCATGATCACCGCCAAGGGCGCTGAGGACGATATCGTCGCCGGGTTCAAGGCCGGTGCGGACGACTACATCCCCAAGCCGTTCTCACTGCGGGAGCTGATGGTGCGGGTCGAGGCGGTGCTGCGGCGGGCGGGGAAAAACACCGGCGAACAAACGCTCGTGCTGGGCGACATTCGTTTCGACGGGCACCACCTGGTGGCCGAATGCCGGGGCCGCTCGGTGGAGATCACCCGCCGCGAAATGGACATCGTCGCCTACCTGCACCGTAACTCGCATCGCATCGTCGGCAAGAAAGAGCTGCTCACCGAGGTGTGGCAGTATGCCGACGCCGGCATCGAAACCCGCACGGTGGATATCCACATGCTGAAGCTCCGCAAAAAAATTACGGAGCTTGCCGGGGGCGGCCCCTTCATCACCACCGTGCGCGGCGAAGGCTACCGGCTGGACACGACGACATGAAATCCCTCAGACGGCTGATCCTGATTTTCGCTCTCGGGCTGGCCCTGCCGCTCGGCTACCTGGTGGTCCAGTCCTACCGCAGCCTGGAAGCCGAAGAGGCCGCGACCCTCGGCTTTTTCGCGGAAGCCCTCTTCGACGAGATGCAGGCGTCCGCGTCCGCCCTCATCCGGCGCGAGGAGACCCGCCCCATCGATGCCTACACCGACCCGGCCGCCCCGGCTTTGTCCGGCCTGCCGGCCGAGGAGTACATCCGGGGGTATTTCCAGAACAACCCCGACGGGAGCTTCCAGACGCCGCATCGAGCCGCCGCCGCGGGCGCATGGGCCTCCCGGGTGGCCGAGCTGGAAGAGGCCAACCGCGTGTTCAACCGCAAGCGGGCCGATGCCACGGACCGGATCCGGCCGGAGGTCGACGAGGCGCTGCCGGATGAGAAGCGCAAGGACCAGGCGGGATTCGCCGGGCGATACCTGGACCTGTCTCGCTCCCAGCGGTCCAAGAACTACCTGGGCGAGCGGGACAGCCGACTCGAAACGGTGACACCGGGGCAGGCGTCCAGCTTGGCCCAATCGGAAAAGAAGCCGGCGGCGGCACCACCGGCCATGGCCGGCGGGGCGGAGCGGGAGCGGCAGCCGGCGGATGCTCAGGTAAAGGCCGCGCAGGAATCGGCGGCCGGCGCCGACTCTTCCCGCCCGGCGGTGCCGCCCCGGGAGGGCGAGGTCCAGGAGGTCCAGGCGGAGGTGGCCCCGTTTCAGTCCGTTTTCATCGACGACGGCCGGGTGTTCACCTTCCGGCGCATCCTGATCGACCGCCGCATATACCGGCAGGGGTTCGTCCTTCAGCTGGACCCCTTCCTGGCCGATCTGATCCGCAGCCACTTCAGCGCACAGCCCATGGCGCGCTTCACCCACCTGCGGCTGCGGGCGGTCGACCAGGGCCGCGACGTGCGGGTGGTGGAGAGCGGCGCCGCCTCCGAGCGGCCCCGCATCGTCCTGAACCGGACGTTTCCCGCGCCGTTTGGCTTTCTGCGCGCGACGCTTTCCAGCGACGCCTACCCGCCCTCGGCGGGCCGCCGCACCCTGAACCTGGCGCTTCTAACCCTGGCCGGCGTGGTCGTGGCCGGCTTGCTCGCCATCCATCACAGCGCCAAGAAGGTCGTGGATCTCTCCGAGCGCCAGTCGCGGTTCGTCTCCTCGGTGACCCACGAGCTCAAGACGCCGCTCACCAACATCCGCATGTACATCGAGATGCTGGAGCAGGGCGTGGCGCGGGACACGGAGAAGGAGCAGGCCTATTTCCGGATCGTGCAGTCCGAGGGCGCGCGCCTGTCGCGGTTGATCACCAACGTGCTCGAGTTGTCCAAGCTCGAGAAAAAGCACCGCCGCCCCGACCTCCAGGCGGGGAGATTCGACGAGGTGCTCAAGGAAGTCGAGGGCCTGATGGCCGAGCCCCTCCGGCAGGCCGGGTTTGTCCTGAAGTGCGAAAACGGTCTGACGCGCCCGTTTCGCTATGACCGGGAGGTCATGGTCCAGGTCCTGATCAACCTGATCGAAAACAGCGTCAAGTTCGGCGCCTCCGCGGCAGCGAAGGCGATCACGGTCCGCCTGCGCGAGGAAGGGGAGCGGGTGCGGCTCGAGGTGGTCGACAGCGGGCCGGGCATTCCCGCCCGGGATGTGAAAAAGATCTTCAACGAATTTTACCGCGCCGAGAATGCGGTGACCTCCGCCGCAGGCGGGACCGGCATCGGGCTGGCCCTGGTCAGGCGCTTCGTGAGCCTGCTGGGCGGTCGGGTCTCCGCATCGAACAACGCGGGCCCCGGCTGTACCATCGCCATCGACCTGCCCCGTTAAAAAATCGTGACTGAAAGCCGTTCCGACAGATCTGAGCATCGAATACATTTAAGGGAGCGGCCTTCAGTCACGATTTTTTTTATTGATATTTTTTCCGATTTGAAGCATTAAAATCCATCTTCAAGGCGGTGGTGAGTCAAAGGATTTTTTTAAAACGGGTCTTGGGTCATCCAGGGGGAGCGATGATGAAGCGAAAGACGGGTTGGGTGGTATTGGGGTTCTTGGCGGCAGGGTTGATCGGCGGCATGCAGGCATTTTCCGGAACCGAGGCAACCGAAGATATGTGCGTCCCCATGGGGGCCATTGCCTTGAAAGCGCCGGAAGGGGTCAAGTCCCAGCGTTCGGCCGTGAACTTTCCGCATGCCCGGCATTTCGATGTCAGCTGCGCCACCTGCCATCACACATGGGGGCTCACCGAACCGATCGTCGGCTGCATGACGGCGGGCTGCCACGATGTGACCGAGGTCCCCAAGCGGAAAGCCGGGGAGCCCGCCGGCGAAGGGGCCGGCATGGCTTACTTCAAAAACGCCTATCACAAGCTCTGCATCAACTGCCACAAGGACATCAAAGCCAAAAACCTGGAGCTTCAGAAGTCCTTGACGCCGCCCGGCAAGAAACTGCCGAACACGGGGCCGGTCTCCTGTTCGGGATGCCACCCTAAATGAATTTTCCCGGCCCCGGGAGAAAGGGGCCGGGAAAATTCATGTCGAGCCGGTCAATGCAGCCGGCTGCGACGCAGGCGGCTGAGCTCGTCCAGCGACGCCGTGTACTTCCGGCCCCGCCGGCCCTGCCGGCGGGTGAACACGGACAGGTTGATCCGCTGGTTTTCAAACGTCAGGAAAAACCCCGCGATTTTTTCCCCGGTCCGGCTGTCTTCGTGCGGGCTGTTCATTTCGGTCATCCCGGAAATCAGCGTTTGCAGCACCAGGTTTTCCGGCGATGCCTTTTCATGCGCACCCACGGCATCCTTCCAGGCGCCGAGCGAATAGGCCTCCATCATGCGGTCCAGAACCCTCGAAAGCGCCGGCTGCCGCGCAAAGCAGCCCACGCCCATCATCTTGTTTTCAATTCTGGTCATTGGTTCATCCTTTCATCCATCGAGATGGTTTCCGCAGCGGCTGTTGGCAAAATCCCCCCGGCCCCCTTTAGCAAAGGGGGGTGGGGGGGCGTTACCCTTTAGCCGGTGTTACACGATCTCATCGTTGAAATAGTCGACGGCCTCTTCCACCGAGTCGAAGATGATCCAGTCCCGCCAGAGGGTCACCCCGGCCTGGGTTCGCGTGTGCTCGATGACGGTGCTGCCGTGATACTCAAAACAGTCGTCGTAGGCCTCACAGGTAAGCTGTCGAGTCATATCCGTCTCCTTGTCTGTTTCGATCGCGGCCAGGTGCCGCTCCCACACAATTCCGCCCGGTGTTTTTTATAGGGTCTCCCCTTTCGTTGACTCGCAGCCTACCAGGGGAGTGTGACAGATGCGGTCACAGTTATGAAAAAAAAGTGGCGATCCGTAAAATCGTTGAATCGGTAACCCGGTAAAACGGCAAAGAAGCATTGTTCTTGTGGGAGAGGCTTCCAGCCTCGATCCCTTTTCTTGCCGGTTTTTATCGCGGCTGGAATCCTCGGCTTTCGCCGAGGACAGGCGCCGCTCCCACAGGGGAAAAAGGGCAACTTCATCCGAAGGCTTTTCTTTTGAACGCCTATCCGGTATCCAGTATCGAGCATCCCGTCGTTTTATGGGGATAGGGGCAAAAAGGCCTAGCGAGGGACGGATTTCAAATCACCGTTGCGGGGGAGACGATGGCTCGCGGGGACCAGCTGGCGCGGCAGTGGAAAATCATACAGGCGTTGATTGCGTCGCGGAACGGGAAGTCCGTGCCCGAACTGGCGGAGATGGTGGAGTGCCACACCCGGACCGTCTACCGCGACCTCGAGGCGCTGCAGGCAGCGGGCTTCCCGGTGACCACCGAGCGGGAGGGCCACCGCATGGTCTGGTCGCTCCTCGACCCCCGCCGGCACACCCTGCCCATCCCCCTGAGCCTCTCCGAGCTGACGGCGCTTTACTTCGGCCGCAGCCTGGCCGGGGTTTTGAAGGGCACGGTTTTCTACGACGCGCTGGAGTCGCTCTTCGCCAAAATCAAGGCGCTGCTGCCCGCCGACATGCTCCAGCTGCTGGACCGCGCCCAGGCCGGCCTGGCCGTGACGGTTTCTCCGGCCAAGCCGCATGCGCCTTACCGGGCGATGATCGATGTGGTCAGCCAAGCCGTTCTGCAGCGGCGCCGGCTGGAGGTGGTCTACCGCGCCATGCACGGACGGACCGACACCCGGCGGCGGGTGGCCCCCTACCGGCTCCTGTTTTTTGAAGGGTCCTTCTACATTTTGGGCCACTGCGGCCTGAGACAGGACATCCGCGTGTTCGCCCTGGACCGCATCCGACACCTCGCCTTGACCGACGAGGTCTTTGCGGCGCCGGAGGGGTTGAACATCGATGAGTTTCTCAAGTCGAGCTTCGGGGTGTTTCACGGCCCGCCCGCCAGCGTAAAAATCCGCTTCGGGAAGGGCATCGCCGGCTACATCACGGAAAAGAGCTGGCACCCGAGCCAGAAGGTGAGCACCCGGCCGGACGGGTCGGTGATCTTCGAGGCGGAGGTGGCCGGAACCGAGGAGATCAAGCACTGGGTGCTGAAGTGGGGCGCCCAAGCCGAGGTCCTGGCGCCCGATTCCCTGCGGCAGGAGGTCCGACGGGAGGCGGAGGGAATGGTGAAAACTTACAAGTGAAGAAAGTGCCTATAGTGCCTAAAATGCCTAAAGTTATTACTCCGGCAATAAAACAGGTGCAACTTCAGCCTCTGCGGGAGATGATGGTATTAGATATTAATCGTCTCGAAATAGTATGGACCGAGAGCGACCCCCTCTCCCTTACCCTCTCCCCCAGTCCTGGGGGAGAGGGCAGGGTGAGGGGGCGTCCGTG
>JALOPD010000514.1 GCA_025454075.1 Desulfobacterales bacterium
CGCCGTCGTGTTGATCGTCGCGGGGACGATCCTGATATCGGGGCTGACGGCCTTCGGGTCTGCGGACGTCTCGACGGCGGGAGTCTTGGCCGGCTTCTCCGTCCCCACCCTTTATGCCGCCTGGAGCCTGCTGGGCAAGCGGATGCGCCGGGACTACAGCCCCCTGCCGATTCTCACCCATGCATTCGGGATCGCGGCCATGGTGCTGCTTCCGTTTCAGTTCCACTCCGTTCACCCCTGGCCGGTCGCCGGCAGCGTCTGGCTGTGGTTCGGCGGGCTGGTGGGCTTGTCCACCGTAGGCGCCTTCGTGATCTATACGTTCGGGCTGGGCCGGCTGCCGGCCGGGGTGGTGACCATCATCGCCATGTCGGAGATTTTTCTCTCCCCCCTGCTGGCCTATCTCTTCCTGAACGAAACCCTGTCCGCCCGGCAGATTTCAGGCGCCGTGGTGGTCGCCATGGGGGTCGCCTCTTTGTTCGTCCCCGGCAGCCGGCCACTGCCGGGCGGCCGACATGTCAAGAACTCATCCGGATAGAAACAAGGAGGGGCTATGGCGCTCAACGATTCCGGTCTGCCCCGGACCATGCGGGCCGCGGTGCTGACCGGCTTTGGCGGCTACGAGAAGCTGCAGGTCCGGCCGGACGTCCCCGTGCCGGCGCCGGCCGACGACGAGGTGCTCGTAAAGGTGGCCGCCTGCGGGGTGAACAACACCGACATCTGGACGCGCGAGGGCGCTTACGGAACGGGCACCCAATCCGGCTGGCGGGAGGGCGCTTTCGAATTCCCGCGGATCCAGGGGGCCGACATCGTCGGCCGGATCGCGGCGGTCGGCGCCCGCATCCCGCGGGAACGCCTGGGGGCGCGGGTCATGGTCAACCCCGCGCTTTACGCCGGGGACGGCGACGGGCTCTTCGATGCGGCCTACATCGGCAGCGAGCGCGACGGCGGATTCGCGGAATTCGCGTGCGTCCCGGATGCGAACGCGCATGCGATCGACTCCGCGCTCAGCGACCCGGAGCTGGCCACCTTCATGACCGCCTATCTCACCGCCGAGCACATGCTGAACCGCGCGGCGGTGGCCGCCGGCGAGACGGTCCTGGTCACCGGGGCCTCGGGCGGCGTCGGCTCGGCGCTGGTCCAGCTGGCGCGGCTGCGCGGCGCCCGGGTGGCGGCCGTCGTCGGCAAGGGCAAGGAAGGGCCGCTGGAAGAACTCGGCGCGGAGGCCGTCCTGTTCAGGGGTGAAACGGATTTCAGGCGCGCGATCGAGAGCCGGCTGGGGTCGGGCATCGTGGACGTCGTCGCCGACATCGTCGGCGGCGAGCAGTCCGCCCGCCTGCTCGACCTTATAAGGACCGGCGGGCGCTACGTCACGGCGGGGGCCATCGCCGGTCCGATGGCGACGATCGACTGGCGAACGATTTATCTCAAACACCTGACCGTGCTTGGATCGACGATGGGGACCCAAAGCGAGGCCCGGCAAATCGTGGTTCACGTCGCCGCCGGCCGTCTCAGACCCCTGCTCGCCGGCGCCTATCCGCTGGACCGGCTCGTGCAGGCGCAGACGGATTTCAAGGCAAAAACCCATTTCGGCAAACTGGTTGTCGTTCCTTAGCCGGACCCACGCATGAACACGGTCAGCTTCGAGCAGGCGCACTACGAGTACAGTTCGCTCCGACCGACGGTGTCCCGCATGCTCGACCGCATCGGCCGCCTGCGGATCGAGCCGGGCATGCGCGTGCTCATCAAGCCCAATTTTCTCGCACCGGCCAAGCCCGAACACGCGATGACCACCCACCCCCTGGTGCTGCGGGCGGTGGTGGAATACGTGCTCGGGCGGGGAGTGCGGCCGATGGTGGCCGACAGCCCGGGGCTGGGGAGCTTCGACCGCCTGCTCCGCCAGGGCGGCTACGCCGAGGCGCTGCGCGGCCTCGATGTCGAGCTGCGCCCCTTCACGGAAACAGTCCCGGTCGACATCGGCGAGCCGTTCGGCCGGATCGCCATCGCCCGGGAGGCGCTGGAAGCAGATGCGCTGATCAACCTGCCCAAGCTCAAAACCCATACCATGATGCTGCTGACGCTCGGCGTGAAAAACCTCTTCGGCTGCGTCGTCGGCCTGGAAAAGGTGCAGTGGCACATGCGCAGCGGGGTCAACCGGCACCTGTTCGCGCGGCTGCTCGTTCAGATTCACCGCGCCGTCAACCCCGCCGCGACCCTCATGGACGGCATTCTGGGCATGGAGGGCCAGGGGCCGGGCCGCAGCGGCACGCCGCGGCGACTGGGGATCCTGGCGGCGGGCGAAAGCGCCCCGGCCGTGGACCTGGCGGTCTGCCGCCTGCTGCAGGTGCCCGCCGATCAGCTGCCCACGCACCGCGCGGCGGCGGAGCTGGGGCTCGCACCGCGCGAGGTCGCCGTCAGCGGGGATGTGCGGCCGGTGAGCGGCTTCCGGCTGCCGGTGCTGGGTCCGCTGACCTTCGGCCCCCGCCGGTTCGAGCCCCTCGTCCGCAGGCACCTCGTCCAGCGGCCGGTGGTCGATCCGCGCAAATGCCGGATCTGCGGCGAGTGCTGGCGCCACTGCCCGGCCAAGGCCGTCGCGCCCGCCGCCGCGGCCGTCGGATTCGACTACGAGCGCTGCATCCGCTGCTACTGCTGCGTGGAGATGTGCCCCCACGCGGCCCTT
>JALOPD010000515.1 GCA_025454075.1 Desulfobacterales bacterium
CATCATGGGGTAGGGATGCGGGCCGGCCACCGAGCCGATGACGTAGAACGTATCGCCGACGGCTTCGACCCAGAAGCGCATGGCCTCGTTCATGGCGTCTTTGAGGGTGCCGGTGCCGCTGGCCACGGGCACCACCTCGGCTCCCAGCAGGCGCATGCGCTGGACATTGGGCGCCTGGCGCCGGATGTCTTCCACGCCCATGAAAATGCGGCACTCCATCCCGAACAGGGCGGCGGTGGTGGCCGTCGCGACCCCGTGCTGCCCGGCCCCGGTTTCGGCGATCAGCTTGCGCTTGCCCATGCGGCGGGCGAGCAGGCCCTGGCCGACGGTGTTGTTGATTTTGTGGGCGCCCGTGTGGGCGAGGTCCTCGCGCTTGAGAAAGACGGTGGCGCCGCCCAGGTGCCGGGAGAGCCGCTCGGCCTCAAACAGCGGGGTCGGCCGCCCGACGTAGTCCCGCAGCAGGCGGGAGAGCTCCTGCCGGAAGTCCGGGTCCGGCGCGATCCGTCGGTAGGCCTCCTCGAGCTCCAAAATGGCCGGCATGAGCGTTTCGGCCACATAGCGGCCCCCGAAAGCGCCGAAGTGGCCGGCGGCATCCGGCATGCGCTCGGGTGGAGACCCCGGGGACGGTTGCGGTGCGGTCATGGGAATATCCTCCTTCGTGCGCCGGCGTCAGTGACGGCGGCAATGAATTGTGCGACTTTTCTAAGGTCCTTGCGCCCGGGCGCCGTTTCGACCCCGGAGCTCACATCGAGCGCGTCCGGCAATGCCGCGCGAAACGCCTGCGCGGCATTATCAGGGGTGAGCCCGCCCGCCAAAATCAGGGGATGGCGTTCGCCGACGGCGGCGGCCCGGCTCCAGTCCCAGACCTGCGCGTTGCCTCCGGGAAGCGGCCCCCGGCCGCATTCGGCTAAAATGACCGAAGCCGGATAGCGCGGCGCCCGTTCGATGCCGGGTTCCCGGTCGGCGAAAAGCGCCTTGATGACGAATAGGCCCTCGTGGCGCAGGCGTTCGATCAGCTCCGGCGGCTCGTTCCCGTGCAGCTGAACGGCCGTGATGCCGGTTTCAACAGCCACCGCCAGGATGCGCTCGAAGCGGGCGTCGACGAAAACCCCCACGCAGGCAACCTGCGGAGGGAGCGCACGGCGGATTTCCTGGGCGGCCGCGGGCGTCACGCAGCGCGGGCTCTTGTCGTAAAACACGCAACCCACGGCCGCCGCGCCGAGTTCGGCACAAGCGGCGGCCTCATCCGGCCGCGTCAGCCCGCAGACTTTAACTTGGATCGTTGCGAGACCCGCTATCGATGACTCGGAGGATTTCATTCCGCTCCCGTGCAGGATCATGATTCTCCTTGAAGCATTTTCAGAAAACCTGCAGGGCTTTCTGAACGCACCAGGCTCTCGCCGATCAGGAAGTTGAACACCCCCCGCTCCTGGTAGCGGAGGATCTCCGCGCGGCTGCGGATGCCGCTGGCGGCGACCGCCACCTGCTCGGGCTGCAGCCGGGGCAGCAGCTGCAGGGTGCGGTCGAGGTCGGTCTCAAACGAGCTCAGGTTGCGGTTGTTGATGCCGATCAGGCGCGCCCCGGCGCGGCCGGCCGCTGAAAGGTCCTGCGCGGAATAGACTTCGACCAGGGCGGTTAGGCCGAGGCCGGCGGAGAGCTCGATCAGCCGGTGCAGCTCCTCCTGTGGCAGGATGCGCACGATCAGAAGCAGCGCATCCGCCCCCATGGCCGCTGATTCGTAGACCTGGTAGGGGCAGAGGATGAAATCCTTGCGCAGCACGGGCAGCCTACAGGCTCGGCGGGCCCGGATCAAATCGTCCGCCGAGCCCATGAAAAAATCGGTTTCCGTCAAGACCGAGAGCGCCGCGGCGCCGCCCGCAGCGTACTCGGCCGCCAGGAGTGCCGGGTCGAGGTCGGCCGCGATCACCCCTTTGGAGGGCGAGGCCCGCTTGATCTCCGCAATGATGTTCACGCCGTCGGGCCCGGGGGCGCGCAGGCGTTCTCCAAAAGGGCGGAGATCGTGGCGGAGCTCAGCTGCCGCGCGCAGGCGAAACTCCGAGATCTTGCGACGCGCCTGGTCGACCTGCGCCCGCTTAGCGGCCACTATCCGCTCGAGGATGTCCTGCGCCATGCTCGGTTCCCCTACCCGCTCTGCCGGGTGAAGCGCACGAGCGCATCGAGTTTGCCGCGGGCCGCCCCCGAATCGATGGACTCGCCGGCCAGCCGGATGCCCGCGTCGAGGGTTTCGGCGCGGCCGGCGGCGACGAGGGCCGCCGCGGCGTTGAGGAGGACCACGTCGCGGCCGGCGCCGGGCTCGCCGTTCAAAATCGAGCGGGTGATGGCCGCGTTGCGCGCCGGGTCGCCGCCCGCGATCTGCGCGCGGTCGGCAAGGCGGCCCAGGAACTGCTCGGGGGTGATGTCGTAGGTGCGGATGAGGCCCCCATCGAGCTCGGAGATGCGCGTGGGGGCGCACGCGCTGATCTCATCCAGGCCGTCGTGCCCGTGGACGACGAAGGCGCGTCGGGTGCCGAGCAGCCGCAGCGCCTGCGCGAACATTTCGGTCAGCGGCGCGGCGTAGACGCCGAGCAGCTGGCAGGTGGCCGCCGCGGGGTTGGTGAGCGGGCCCAGCATGTTGAAGATGCTGCGGATGCCCACCTCCCGGCGGGCGGC
>JALOPD010000158.1 GCA_025454075.1 Desulfobacterales bacterium
TTGCACAGGCCGCAGAGCGAAAACCAGGTGCGGAACATGGGAAACCAGTGCAGGGCCTCGGCCTTCTGCTCGAAGCTCGGCATGAAGTTGTGCACCATGTCGAGGAAGATCAGCCAGGCTTCGTCGTGCTGAGGGCCCTTGAGGGCCAGGCCATAGCCGCCCTGCTGCGCAAGCGACTCCTTGGTCATGTATTCGGAGAACTCCAGCCCCTTGGCTTCCATGCCGATGTCGGCCATAAGCCCCGGGTCGGCTCCGAACGCCGCGGCAAAGCGCGCTTTCATGCGGCGGATTCCCTCCCCGACCACGCGGCCGAACCCCTCGCCCCGGGCCATCTGGTGAACGATCTCAAGGGCGGCGGCCCGGTTGCCGAAATGAAGCGCCAGCCCGCCGGTGTGCTCCAACGTGATCAGGCCGAGCTCGAAGCACTCCATGGCGAAGGCCAGCGAGGTCCCGACCGAAATCGTGTCCAGGCCGTAGGCATCACAGTAGAAATTCAACTCGATGACCGTATGCGGGTCGAAAATACCGAGGTTCGAGCCGCAGCCGGCGATGGTTTCGTACTCGGGGCCGTCGACGAACACCTTGCGCCCCGCATAGGGGCCGCTCACCGGCACAAAGTCCCGCACGCCGTGGGAGCAGGCCACCGTGCACCCCATCCAGCAGCCGTCGTAGCCGGGGTCGAAGATCCGCCGGAAGACGGCCTGGCCCAAGTTGGGCGCCTCGCGGTGACTGCCGAAACGGAAGTTGTGGGTCGGCAGCAGGTCGTGGTCGTCCATGATGGTGACGAGGTGGGTGGTGCCAATGACGGCCATCTCGTTCTGCTTGGGGTCGAGTTCGACGATTTCCTTCGCATGCAGCTTGGCGACCTTCTTGAGCCGCTCCCGGTCCGCCGGGCGGTTGGTGTCGATGGATATGGAGGCGTCCCACCGCGCCACCAGCGCCTTGAGACCCTTTTTGGCAAAAACGGTGCCCACCCCGCCGCGGCCGGCCTGCTTGTAGCGGGCGCGCTTGCGCTTGGGGTCGTACCAGCTGAAGTTGAGGCAGCCGAAAAGGGTGTTCCGTGCGCCGGGGCCGGCGGAGACGACGGAGACGTTGCGCGGTTTACCCTGGGCGAAGTGCTCGGTCAGCACCTCGGAGAGGTGGTAGGCGTCTTCCGGCAGGCCCGCGGCGGCGAAGATCTGCACCGTTTGGTCGATGCCGTCCACGACAACGACGAGCTCCTGGTCGGATTTGCCCTGAATCTCCAGCGCGTCGAAACCTGAAAATTTTAGATACGGCCCGAAATAGCCGCCCACGTTGGAGTCGATGGCCGCTCCGGTCAACGGCGAGAGGGTGGCGGCGATGCTCTTGCCGGAGCCGGGGTAGGCGGGGGTTCCGCCGAGGGGGCCACAGGCGATGCAAATGGCGTTTTCGGGGTCGTCCCAGCGCGTCGTCGGTTTCACGGCGTTCCACAACAGCCACAGGTCGAATCCCTTGCCGCCGACGAAAAGATCCTTCATCTGCGGCGTCACCGGCCGGGTGGCGATCGCCAGATCCGACAGGTTCAGGTGAAGCGTCTGGTTGGCGTAGCCCCGGTCGATGGCGGGGCGCCGGTATGCAAAGGTCTTCTCGAGTTTGAGTTCGTAATCGGCCATGGTCCTCTCCTTTGGTCGCTCGTTGCGCGAGGGGTTAAGGTCTTTGGTTTCTTGTGTTTGGTATTTGATGTTTGAAGGATGATGAGTGCGGATGGATCGCCCTATTTTTTACCAAACACCAACAACCAGAAACAAAAACACAGATCTTCTCATTTTACTTCAGCTTTTCCATCCCCTTGAACTCCCTGTACGGGGAGAACTCCTTAAGGATTATTTCGTCGTCGGCGGTGCCGGTGCGGGTGACCAGGCGCGCCACGAGTTCGCCCACGCCGGTGCCGAGCATCAGCCCCTGCCCGCACATGCCCGTCGCATGCAAGAGTCCGGGCACGTCGCGGTTCCAGCCCACGATCGGCGACCCGTCCGGGGTCATGGGGTAAAGTCCGCGCCAGGTGCGCCGGACCCTCAGGTTTTTCAGGCGCGGCAGCAGGCGGACCAACCGGGTGCAGACCTGGGGCAGAAAGGCCGAGGTCTCGCGCTTGTCGGTGCCGACGATGGGAGGGTCCGGCGTGATGCAGAACACGACCTGGCCGTGCAGGTTCTGGTAGAAGTAGAAGTTCTTGGATCCCGGCGCGGGCCGGATGTCCACCAGCATGCACTGGAAAAAAGGCTGCACGGGCTCGGTGATGGCGGCCTCGTGGCAGTCCGGGACCACGGGGACGCGGACCCCTGCGCTCGCAGCCAGAAACGCCGACAGCGGGCCGGCGGCGTCCACCACCACCGGGGCCAGGTGCCGACCGCGATCGGTTTCAACCCCGACGGCGCGGCCGCCGCCCACGAGAACACGGGTGATCCTCTCCTTGAAACGGAACTCGACCCCCAGGCGCACGGCGCGCCGATAGTAGGCATTGGCCACCAGCAGCGGCGACATGGACCCGTCCTCCGGGGCGAAGGTGCCGCCGAGAAGCCCGTCCGCGTTGATCCCGGGAACGATCGCGCCGACCTCCTGCGGCCCGA
Source organism: Desulfobacterales bacterium (assembly GCA_025454075.1). The sequence goes on from JALOPD010000158.1 coordinate 2,589, forward strand.
CGAAATCAATCTTCAGGCCGTAGGATTTCTGCAGCGGCAGCAGGTTCTTCAGCAGCTGCGCATCGGCGTCGCGGAAGACCGGGTAGAGATAGCCGCCCGGCAGCCACTCGATGTCGTCCCCGTGCACCTGTTTCCAGGTGGAGAGGATCTGCAGCGAGCGCAGGCAGACGAGGATCTTGCCGGGCGCCGAGTGCGTCGCCCGCACCCCGCCGATGGCGTGCTTGTTCTCGCCCTGGCCGGGCGAGGGGTGCATGTCGATGACGAGGATGCGCAGCCCTTTTTCGCCCAGGGCCATAGCGGTCGGCATCCCGACCGAACCGGCGCCCACCACGATCGCGTCGTAGGTCTTAGTCATGGGGCCCCTCCGAGATGCCGGCAAGGGCGCCGATGGGAACTTCCACGAAAAGCGGACGGTCCACCCGGTCGGTGACCGTGCCCAGATCGACCCCCTCCTCCTTGAACATGCGCCAGATCATGGGCCGGCAGGTCTTGGAGCCGCAGGCGCCCATGCCGGCGCGCGTGAGGGCCTTGAGCTGGTTCAGGTCGCGCACGCCCGCGCGGATGGCGGCCCGGATCTCGCCTGCGGTGATGCGCTCGCAGCGGCAGACGATGGCCGCATCCGGCGGCGGGGCCTTTTCGTAGACCCTCATGGGATCGATCGACTGCTCCTGCACCCAGATGCCGACGGCGCGCGTGGCTACCGGCCGGTCGACGCGGACGTGGACCATGAGGGTGCCGGGGTATTTCTTGCGGGTCTTGACCTTTTCCACCGCAAAGTAGCCCAGGATGGCGCCCTCCACGTCGGTGACCGGCACCTTCCGGCCGACCTCCACCTTTTCGCGCCAGACCTCGTAGGGCAGGATGACCAGCGGGTGCTCGGGATCCTTGCGGTAGTCGACCAGCGTGACCGCAAGCCCCGGGCAGACCGCCACGCAGCTGGCGCAGCCGGTGCATTCCTCTTTATCGATGAAATAGGGCAGGCCCGTGATCGTGTCGTTTTCGGTGCGGATGGCCTGCTGCGGGCAGACCGAGGTGCACGGATTGCAGGGCACCTCCTGGGTGCAGTGGAAGACCGGGAAAACGCCTTCCTCCTTGGCGGGCGGCTCGCGGTGCACGATGCGGCCGGGCCGTGACTTGAGCACGGTCGCCTTCGCCTCCCACTCCTTCGGGACCTCGCCGGCGTAGACCCCCAGGGACCGGGCGATCCTGACGCCCTCGATCTTGCCCGTGAACATGGCCGCCGAGGCCTCGGCGATCTCCTGGGCATCGCCGGCGTGGAAGGCGTCCATGCCGAACTGCTTGGCCTTGAGGTAGAACTCGTTGACCTCGGACAGGCCCACGGCGATGAGCACCGTGTCGACGGCAAAGCTCTTTTCAGTGCCGGGCACGACGTTCCATTTGCTGTCGAGTTCGGCGATGGTGGCCGATTCCACGCGGTCCGCGCCGGCCGCGCAGAGGATGGTGTGGCGGGTGAAGATGGGCACCCCGAGGCGCATGAGCTTGTCGGCGTGGACCTTGTAGCCGCCGACCTGGGGCAGGGCCTCGATCAGGGCGACCACCTCGATGCCGGCCTGGATGGCGTGGTAGCCGGCGATCAGCCCCACGTTGCCGCCGCCGACGATCAGCACCCGCTCGGAGGACTTCACCAAATCGCGGTTGACCAGAGTCTGGAAGGCCCCGGCCCCGTAGACCCCGGGCAGCGTGTTGCCCGGAAACGAGAGCATTTTCTCGCGCGCCCCGCTGGCCACCATGAGCTTCCCCGGCTTAACGGTCAGGTAGCGGCCGCCGCGCACCACGCCAACGACCTGGTCCGCGAAGACGGCCACGGCGGTGGTGTTCAGCCAAACCTCCACCGAGGGGTACCGGGCGATCTCGGCGGCGAGAATTTCGCCGATCTCATAGCCGCGGGTGCCGGCGTGGGAGTCCTCGACCGACCCGAAGAACTTGTGGGTCTGCAGCACGAGCTTGCCGCCCAGGCGGTCCTTGTCGTCGATCACCAGGGTGCGCACGCCGAGTTTGCCGAGTTCGATCGCCGCCGACAGGCCGGCCGGTCCGCCGCCGATGACGAGCACATCGGTCGTGACGGCCGCCACCGGCGCCGCGTGCGGCGGCGCGTCGTCCGCGGGCAGCCGGGGCAGGCCCTCCACCGATTGGACCCTCATCCCGGCCTTCAGCGGCGTCATGCAGGCCTTGACGGGCCGCCCGTCGGCGATGACCAGGCACTGGGAGCACTGGCCGTTGGCGCAGAAAAGGCCCTGGGGGCTTCCGTCCTTCGCGTGGCGGCCGAAGATGTGGACGCCGTTGGCGATCAGGGCCGAGGAGATCATTTCGCCGTCGAACCCGGACAGGGAGGCCCCGTTCCAGGTGAAGGGGACCGCCTCTCTTTCAGGAATCGTCAAAACGGGATGTTGGCGGATGCGCATGGGTTTCACTGTTTCCTCGCTGCATTGCCTTTCGGCGCGGGGGCCCCGCGGCGGGGGGAGGCCGGTGCGCCGGCCCCCTCCTGCCGTTCGCGGCGCTGCATGTAGGCGTTGAACCGCCGCACGTGCTCGCGGGCCAGCCGTCGGGCGTCGGCCGCGGAGCCCGCGACGATCGCCTCGACCAGCCCGCAGAGGTCCCGGTAGTTTTCCTCGAGCTCCCGCTCATCCATCGACAGAAAGCGCTCGTAGTAGCGGTGGATGTTTTCGTGAATGGAGGCGAGCACGCTCTGGTAGATCGGGTTCTGGGTGGTGGTGGCAATGGCCGTGTGGATCTGTTTGTCTTTTTCCAGGAACTCGTCACGGTGCCGGCCGCCGCCCGCAACGCAGGCCCGGGCCGACGCCAGCAGATCTTTTAGCTTGCGGACGTCGGCGGGCGTGCGCCGCTCGGCGGCCTGCGCCGCGATGCTGCCCTCCACCCCCTCGCGGAACTCGGCCAGGTGCTGGAGCGAGACGGCCTGCGAGCGGATCAGCAACCCTAAGCTTTCCGTGACCCCCCCGGCGTCCATGGCCTTTACCACCGAGCCGCCGCCGACCCCCATGCGGATTTCGATCAGCCCTTTCTGCTCCAGCACCCGCAACGCCTCCCTAAGGGTCCCGCGGCTGATCTGAAACATCTCCTTCAAGTCGCGCTCGGAGGGCAGGGTCTGGCCGGTTTCAATGCGGCCGGTGAGAATGGCCTCCTCGATCTGGGCCACCACCTCCTGGAAGACCCGGGTGGGTTTAGCGGTCTGAAACATAACCTCACATCCGTTGCGGGCACTTTGTAATGGTTAGACCATTTGTACCCTCACGCAGCCCGGCTGTCAAGCGCAAACGGCGGCCCCCCGCGGAGTTAGTGCTTGACTATCGGGGGGTGAGTTCATTAGAAATGGTTTTGTTTTCAAACCTTTTTGGAGGAGGCGACGGTGGAGCGGTTGATCGATAAAAAGATATGTTTTCTGGGCTGCGGGAACATGGGCGAGGCCCTGGTGAGCGGCCTGGTGCAATCGGGTTCGGCCCAGCCGGCAAACCTCATCTGCACGGACATCCGCGAAGAGCGGCTCGAGGAGCTTCGCACCCGCTATGGGGTGCGCACCGCGAGCAAAAACGCGGAGGCCGCCGCACAATCGGAAATCATCATCTACGCGGTCAAACCCCAGCTCATGGCGGAGGTGCTGAAGGAGACCGCCGAGCAGCTGGACATGTCCAAGCTGGTCATTTCCATCGCCGCCGGCGTTCCGCTGCGGGCGATCGAGTCCCTGCTGCAGAAGCAGCTGCGCCTGATCCGGGTCATGCCCAACATCGCCGCTTCGGTCAAAGAGTCCGCCACCGCATTGTCGGCCGGCAAGCATGCCAAGAAGGAGGACATCGAGCTGGCGATGGCCATCTTCAACTCCGTTGGCAAGGCGGTTTTCCTGCGCGAGAACTACCTGATGGATGCCATCACGGGCTTGAGCGGCAGCGGCCCGGCCTACCTCTTCATCATCGTCGACGCCCTGGCCGACGCCGGGGTCAAAATGGGGCTCTCCCGCAAGGACGCCCAGTTCCTCGCGGCCCAGACGGTCTTGGGGGCGGCCAAGATGCTGATGGAAACCGGCGAGCACCCCGGCCAACTGAAGGACCGCGTGACCTCGCCCGGCGGCACCGCCATCGCCGGCATTCACACGCTTGAAAAAGGCGGGCTGCGCACCACCCTGATCAACGCCGTGGAGGCGGCCACCCTGCGCTCCAAGGAGCTCGGCGAAATGATGATCAAATACTTCGCAGATGCCAACAACACTTAGGCGCGTCGACAGAGACCCGGCACGGTAACCCTCTGGATGAATTTGCCGAATCAGGAAGCTGATCGATCCTATCGTATGCTTTTTGGGGTAATTGGATGATTCCATCTGCCTACCTGATCTTCGCGCATAGCCATTGAAACAACTCTGCGTCTGGTCAAACAGGATTTTTGCTTTATGAATCAGGAAATCAATTTGAGGCTTTTCCGCGAAGAGGCATACTGGATGAAAAGGTTGAAAATAGCTATTTTTTTGCTTTGCCTGTCGGCCGGCGGGGCTGCGAACGGCCTTGCCGCAGCCGACAAGATAGAGTGGCACACGTATCAAGCCGGAACGGCGCGCAGCGGGATCGAGAAAAAGAAGGTCTTTCTTTACATATACGCCGACTGGTGCACCTACTGCGCCGAGATGGAACGCACGACGTTCCAGAGTCCCGCCGTGATTGCGACGCTCAACCGCAACTTCATCCCCATCCGGGTGGATTCAGACCGCGAAAAGGAAATTGCGGCGCTTTTCCGGGTCAAGGGGCTTCCGGACTCATGGTTCCTGGCCGAAAACGGGGAGGTCATCGGCCATCGCCCGGGCTACATCACAGCCGAGCAGCTGATGGCGATCCTGAACGTGGTCATGGTCGGAAAGTGAGGCCCAACGGCCCCGCCGGCTGCTACCGGCTGTTTCACATCGATCGCCTGTTTTTCCGCGACCACATGCGGCGCAGGAGGCGCACCAGGAGGCAGACCATGAGGGCGGCGCTGACGATCATCAGCAGGCGCGGGACCCAGGCGTAGCCGCGGTAGGCCTCGACTTCCTGGGCAACCGAAACGCCGATCGCCCCAAAAATGAGAACGGCTATGAGAGCCAACAGGGCAAACGACAAACTGACCGCCGGATGAAGGCGGAAAACAAGAGACCTGCGCGAGGCCGTCAGCTGGCTCCGGGGAAGCGGCATTGGCCCTTATTGCTCCGGCAATTAAATACTTTCAAACAAACACCTTATCGCTGGGATTGCCCGGCGGGAGCATTGAGTTGACGGGCAGGGCCCTGCATGTCGTTCGTCCTCCCGCCGGGGGAGGCGGTGCAGATGTTCCATCGCGGAGTCGCATTCGGCGTGGCCGTCGTGCTCGTCGCAATGCTCGGCGCGTGCCAGTCATCGCCGCAGGGGCCTGCGTCGCCATCGGCGACCCCCGAGGCGCTCACGATCACGCCGACCGGGATGATCTACGTCGACGCGATCTCCCATGATGCCCGCTGGATCGTCGGCAGCGAGCTCCGGGGCCCGGGCGCTGCCACCCCGAAGCCGCTGGTGCGCATGGACCGG
>JALOPD010000159.1 GCA_025454075.1 Desulfobacterales bacterium
GCCTCGCACCCGATGGAGGTGTTGCCCCGGGGCTTGAAATGCTCACGTACCGGCGTGTACGCTCCGCTTTCAACCCCCGGGGCGCCTTGCCCTCGGGCGTGATTCAGGGGTTTGAAACCGCTTCAACCAGTGTTTGAGAAATGCGGGATGGGTTTGACACGCTGCGGGAAATCGCATAAGGAGCGGGCTGGCTGCCGTACGCAGGGTCGTTGAACGGGTGGTTGCGGCGCGCTGCGGCGGGCACCCCGATCCGCTTGACAACGGCTGCCGTCGCACCGGTTCAATTGTGGGTTTATTAAGATTGCGAGCGTGGAGCAAAGAATATGGGGATTCAAATTTTTCCCGCGGAGCGGATGCACACCGACTTCCCGTGGCAGCTGTGGGCGGTCGGCTGGCTGGCCATCTTCAAAGCCGTCCTCTGGCTCGCCTACGAGCCGGCGGTTTCCGATGCGATTCTGAGGCTGGTCGGCTGGAAGTATCTCCTGGGGGCGGCGCCGCTGCTGGTGTGCGGGGTCGGGCTGTGGCGGCGCGAGCGCTGGGCGGCCTGGGGGCTGACCGTGCTGGCGGCCGCCGACCTGCTGCTGCTGATCGGGGTGCCCCAGAGCATCCATGCCTATCTGGTCGATTCCGAGGTTTTTCTCTTTTCGGTGGTCCTGTCGCTGGTGGTGCAGGTCTGCGGGGGGCCGCTGGGGAGTCTCCTCATTCTGTGCGCCGCCCCCGCCATGTTTCGCTGCACCCGCAAGGCCGGCGCGGCTTCGAGGTAGCGTTCCCGCGCCTCAGGCCGTCAACGCCTCCGGGTTTTCCAGGTGCTGCTTGAGGCGGGCGATGAACGTGGCCGCCAGGGCGCCGTCCACCGCGCGGTGGTCCACGGACAAGGTCATCGTCAGCATGTCGCGGATGCAAATCTCGGAATCGTTCCGCACCACCGGCCGCTTCTGCACGCCGCCGACCGCCAGGATGCCCGTTTCGGGCGGGTTGATGATGGCGGTGAAGGCCTCGACCCCCAGCATGCCCAGGTTGCTCACCGTGAAGCACGCGGGTTCCGTCGCGGTGAGTTTGCCCTGGCGCGCGCCGGCCGCAAGCTCCCGGGACCGGCGGGCGATGTCGGCCAGGGCCAGCCGGTCCGCCCGGGCGACCATCGGGACCAGCACCCCCTCGTCCAGGTTGACCGCGATGCCCACGTTGACGTCCTCCAGGTAAACGATCCTGTCCTCCAGCAGCCGGCAGTTCACGGCGGGGGTCTCGCGCAGGGCCAGGGCCGCGGCCTTCACGATCAGGTCGGTGATGGAAACGGCGGCGCCCTCCTCGCGGTTGACGCGGTCCCGCAGCGCGAGGGCCGCGGTGACGTCCGCCGACACCGTGACGTAGAAGTGCGGGATGGTCTGCTTGCTCTGCACCATGCGGCGCGCGATGGTTTGACGCATGCGGGACAGGGGCTCGGCCTGGCCGCGCAGCGCCTGCACGGACAGCTTGCGCTTCTCCACATGGAGCAGCACGTCCTTTTCAGTGATCCGGCCCTGGGGGCCGCTGCCCGCGACCCCGGACAGGTCGACGCTCTTTTCGGCGGCCAGTTTCCTGGCCCGCCCCGTGATCTTATGCCGGTCGCCCGCCTCACCGCCCGCACCCGGCAGCCGGCTGCGGATGGCGGAGAGATCCAGGGGTTTTTCCGCCGCCGCCGGCTCGGACAGCAACCGGTCGAGGTCGAGCGGCTCGCCCGCCTCCCCGACGACGCCGATCACGGCGAAGATCGGCACTTTCGTCCCCGCGGCCGCAACGATCTTGAGCAGCACGCCGTCGCTCGGGCTTTCCACCTCGAAAACGGCCTTCTCGGTCTCCACCTCGCAGATGACGTCCCCGCGCCGGATGGGATCGCCCTCCTTCTTGAACCAGCGGACGACGTAACCCTCGGTGATGTCCTGCCCGCCCTGGGGCATGATGATTTTGACCGCCATTGTTATCCAACGTCCTCACAGGAATAGATGGGTGTTGCTACCCACACTGGAGCCGAGCGGCTGATCAGAAATGCCCAGATGCAAGGCACGCGAAATCCCGAGAAATGAGGCGTACGCACAGTACGTCGCAATGACGAGGGGTGAGCGTAACGCCGCAGATGGGTATTTATCATCAGCCGCTCACACCATGCGCAGAACGCCCGCGACGATGTCCTCCACCGACGGGACGCAGGCTTTTTCGATGTTCAGGTTGTACGGGATGGGCGTGTTGCGGCCGGCGATGCGCAGCACCGGGCCGTCCAGGTCGTCGTAGGCCTCTTCCATGAGCATGGCCGCGATGTCCCCGCCCACCCCGCCGCGTTTGACCGCCTCGTGCACGACGATCGCGCGGCCGGTCTTGCGGGCGGATGCGAGGATCGTCTCCTTATCCAGCGGGGCGAGCGTCCGCAGGTCGACCACCTCCACGCTGATGCCGTCCGCCTCCAGCGCCGCGGCCGCCTCGAGGCATTTGAGGGTCATGTGGGAATAGGTGATCAGGCTGACGTCCGTCCCGCTTTTCTTGACCTCGGCCCGGCCCAGCGGGATGACGTATTCCTCCTCGGGGACCGGGCCCCGGGTCATGTAGAGCAGCTTGTGCTCGATAAAGATGACGGGCTGGTCGTCCCGGATGGCGGCCTTGAGCAGCCCGCAGGCGTCGCGCGGGGTGGAGGGCATAGCCACTTTCAGGCCGGGGATGTGGTAAAAAAGGGCCTCGAGGCTCTGGGAGTGCTGGGCGGCCAAGCCGTTTCCGGCGCCCCCCTGGGTCCTCAGCACCATGGGCACGCGGCACTGGCCGCCGGATATGAACTCCTGCTTGGCCGCCTGGTTGACGATCTGGTCCATGGCCAGCATGGCAAAGTCGACGAAGAGGATCTCGACCACCGGGCGGCAGCCGATGAGGGCCGCCCCGACCGCCATGCCGGTGAAGGAGGCTTCGGCGATGGGGGTGTCGATCACCCGCCGGGGGCCGTATTTTTTCAGAAGGCCCTCCGTCACCTTGTAGGAGCCTCCGCGCTCGGCGATCGTCTCGCCCATCAGGAACACCAGGGGGTCGCGCCGCATCTCCTCGTCCAGCGCCCGGCGCAAGGCCTCGCGGTACATCATTTCAGCCATTTCGTTTGTCCTCACTCCTCAAGGGTGGAAAGGAATTCCTCCACCGGCGGATCGGGGCTGCTGCGGGCGAACTCCACCGCCGCTTTCAGCTCGGCGTCCACCCGGGCCTCGACGGCGGCGACCCGGCCCTCGTCGGCGATGGCCCGGCGCATGAGGATCAGCGGGTCGCGCGCCTTCCACCGGGCCAGGGTGTCCGGGTCCATGTAGAGGCCGGGGTCGTTCACGTGGTGCCCGCCGTGGCGGTAGGTCCGGGCTTCGATCAGGGTGGGGCCTTCGCCCCGGCGCGCGCGCTCCACGGCCTTGAGCGTTTCGCGGTACACGGCCGGCGCATCGTTGCCGTCCACGCAAACCCCGGGAACGCCGTAGGCCGGGCCCCGGCCGGCCAGGTCGCAGCAGCCCGTGGCACACTCGATGGGGGTCGAGACGGCGTAGTGGTTGTTCTCCAGCAGGTAGACGACCGGCAGCCGGTAAATGCCGGCCAGGTTCAGCGATTCGGCGAACACGCCGTTGTTGGAAGCCCCGTCGCTGAAGAAGGCCGCCACCACCTGGTCCGTGCCCTTGACCTTGATGCCCATGCCCGCCCCGGTGGCGATGGGGATGCCGCCGCCGACGATGCCGTTCGCCCCCAAATGGTTGAGCGCCGTGCTGGAGATGTGCATCGAACCGCCGCGCCCCCGGCAGTAGCCGGTGGCCTTGCCCATGATCTCGGCCATCATCAGCCGCAGGTCGGCGCCTTTGCAGATGCAGTGGCCGTGCCCGCGGTGCGTGCTGCCGATGTAGTCATCGGGCCGGAGGGCGGCGCAGGCGCCGGCCGCCACGGCTTCCTCGCCGATGTACGGGTGCAGGTAGCCGCGGATAAGCCCCTGGCGGTAGTACTCGACGCACGCCAGCTCGAACTGCCGCGTTGCATAGATGTTACGGTACATCCCGAGCAAAATGGACTCGTGGACCTGCCCGGCGCCGCCATCGCCCCTGTCTGTCGTTTTTTTCATGAAGGATCTCTGTGATGTCGGGCTTGTCTTGCGGGGGCGGCCTCCGGCCGCAGGGTCGTTGCGGCCGAACGCCGTTCCCAAAATCATGAATGGGTCGAGCCTTCCGCCCGACAAATTCATACAATTTGATGATGTTGATGGTTAAGTCAAGAAAAAAGACGAAGGCGCTCGGCGATGAACTCCACCATGTGGCGGGCGGCCAGGCTGAATTCCTTGGCGGTGGTCTGCAGGGCCGGGTGGGTGGTGAACTCGCCGCTGGAATAGCCGTCCTCCCGGTAGCCCCTCTCGAAGTACGGGATCCGCAGGAGCTTCTCCAGGACCGGAGGCGGCACCGGTTCGGCCCACTGGTTCGTGAACTCCAAGTCCGGCGCCTGGAGCAGCAGGGATTCCAGAAACGAGGGCGGCAGCGTGTAGACGATGTCCGCGCCCGCGATCTTCTCGAGGTGCCAGACATGGGTGTAGCCGTCCACAACGGGGCTGACGCGCATCGAGCTCAGCAGCATCTTGCCGGGATAGTCCGGGTTTTCCTCGATCAGCCGGCAGGCCCGCTTCATCAGCGCGATCTCCGCCCAGCGCACGTCGCTTTCGCTCAAGTCCAGGCCGATCTCCTCCGCCTCCGGCTGCAGGGCCCCCAGGGTGCCGAAGCGCGAACTCATCACCGTGATGACCGAGCGCCAGCCGGAGAGGTCGACCCCGGCGGCCCGCGCCTCCCGCAACCCCTGCGCAACGGCCTCCATGCAGGCCACGACCTGGGAAATGACGAGCGAAACGGTGTTGTTCGTCGGAACCCCTCGGGCCGTCAGGCGGCGGATGGCCTCGTAGCCTTCGGCGGTGCCCGGTATCTTGATCATGATGTTGGGCGACAATCCGTGGAGCTCGATTCCCTGGGCGGTCATCCGGTCCGCATCGTGCCGGGCGCGCGGGTCGGCCTGGGCCGAGAAGAACCCGTATTTGCGCCGGCTGGCCTCGAACTGCGGCAGAAAGGCCCCGGCGCCGCGGCGGGCGATCTCCTTGTAGGTCTGCCAGAAGACGGCCTCGGCATCGGCCCGCCGGTCGGCACGGATGACATCGTCGATCCAGCCCGACCAGTAGGCGGGGTTGTCCTTGATCGCGTTGAGCGTGAGCCGGGGGTTGGTGGTGACGCCGCGGAAGAGGTTTTGCTCGGGCGGGTTGGCGTCGCAGAAGAGCCGGTCCAGCCAGACGGTCATCTCCCGGGGTTCGGCGGCTTTGGCGATCATCCGCCGGCGCCAGGGGTCGTACACCAGCGGCGAGGAATCCCACCACAGCTCGGCCAGCGGTTGGGCCGCCTGGAGTTTTTCTAAGACGCTGGGTCGAACCATGAGTTTGGTCTCGCCACCATGGGCCATCGATCGGGTTCAGACGACGGATCGCCGCCATCCCGGGAAAGCGGCGGCGCCTTTGGGCCCCTTGCCGCCCGGGTCGTTGCGAAAATGGTTAGCTACCACCAAACGAAAAGCTTGTAAAGCAACCGGTGGCGTTTGCGGTCGGGCCGGGTCGGATATCGTTACGGGCGTGCCATGAACTCTTTGACGGCGTGCAGGAAGCCCTGCGGGTCGTCCACGTGCACCCAGTGGCCGGCGTGGGGGATGGTCGCCAGCTCCGCCTGCGGAAAGTCGTGCTTGAGCTCAACCCAGTCCGCGTCACGGATGTAGTCGGAGCGGCCGCCGCGGATGAAAAGAGAGGGAACGGGCGTTCGGGGGACCGCCACCGGCCCGCAGATGACGTCGACGGTGCGGCGGATGGCCTCCAGGTTGACTTTCCAGCGGTAGCTCCCGTCCGGAAGGTGATCCAGGTTTTTCAGCAGAAAAAGACGGACGGCGGGGTCCGGGATGGCCGGCCGGAGCCTCTTCTCGGCGTCCTTCAGGCGGGTGAGCGATTCCAGGTCCAGGCGCGCCAGCGCCTCGACCGCTTCGGCGTAAACCGGGCGGGAGGCCCGGTGGGTGATATCCACGACGACCAGCCGCTCCAGCCGTTCGGGAAAGAGGGCGGCGCACCGCAGGGCGACCTTTCCGCCCATGGAGTGGCCGAGGAGCGAAACGCGGTCGAGGGCGAATTCGTCCATCAGCTGCTGCACATCGCCGGCCATGACGTCATAGTCGAAGCGCGCGCTGTGAAAGGACCGGCCGTGGTTGCGCAGGTCCGGGACATGCACGCAGAACCGCCGTCCCAGTTCCTTTGCCACCGGGTGCCAGTTGTCCCAGCAACCGAAGAGCCCGTGCAGGATGACAAGGGGCTTGCCGGCGCCGTAGCGCTTGCAGTGAAGCATCCGCTTCATTCGAACGCCGATACCGCCGGTCCGCCGAGGATGCGATGGTTCAGCCCCACCTCATGGCGAAAACGTGCGATGCGTTCGGCCAAGGAAACCCGGTAGGCCGCCTGGTCGAGATGCTCCTCCCCGGCGGCGATCACCCCCCCGCCGGCGACGAGACAGCAGCCGTTTCCGAGAAGGAGCAGGCCCGGAACCGGGCTTTCCGCCGGGCCGGGCGCGAGGGCGTCCAGGCCCGCCACCGGCAGGCGGACGTGGCAGTATAGCGCCTCCGCATCGATCGGAACGACCACCGGGTGCCGGTCCGGAGTCCGCGCGATGGCAGACGGCGCGCCGGTCAGCGCCTCTACTCCATCGGCCGCGGCCAGGGCCGCCATGCCTTCGGCGGTCGCCAACGGGCTCGACGCCAGAATGCAGGCGGCAAACGGCGTGTGCGCGTAGACGAGTCGGTGCAGGCGCACATCCGCCGCCTCGGGATCCCCGGCGCGGAGCGGGATGAGGTAAAGGGGGACCTCAACGCCCTCCGGTGCGGCCGACATCGGGCAGAAGAGCATCGCGTCGGCCGACAGCTTGCGGCTCATGGAGCCGGTGCCGAAGGCGCCCAATCCGAGATTGAAATGGTAGGACAGCCAGTAGGCAAAATCGGGCCGGGTCGCCGCGTCGGCCGCCGCATCCGGGAGCAGGCCCCCGCCGCCCAGAGGGCGGGGCGGCAGGGGCAGGGCGGGGTGGGAGCCGCGGGCCCGGATGGCGCGTTGAAGGGCCGGGGTGTCGACCCCGCGCCGGCTCAGCGCGATGGCCACTGTCGCGCTGTTTTCGAGGACGCTCAGGTGGTGCAGGCACTCCTCGAGGCTTGCGCCCCGGGCAAACGGGCCGTGGCCCGCGACGATGGTGAGGGGCGCCTGCCGCAGGTAGCCGGGGATGCGCTCCTCCATTTCGGCCGAACCGACCGATCGCTGGTAGGTTCCCTTCGTGACGGGGCCGAGCAGGCCCGCACCCCAACAGTCGACCGGCTGGAAAACACGCTCCTCCGGCGCCGTCGTTCGGGGTCCCCGCCCGGCAAGGGGGGCCGGCTCCCTTGGCGATTCGAAGCTCAGCAGGGTGCCGGCGATCGAGTGGCAGTGCGCGCAGGCGTTGACGCCGGGCAGGGTGAGGACCCGGCGGTGCGTGTTGGCTTCCGACGACGGCCGAGCAGGCCCCTCCCAGCTCATGTCGTCGAAGCGCACCCGCACCACGTCCCGTGCGGACAGGTTGCCGCACTGGGAGCCGGAGGCGGTCACATAAAAGCGACCCGGGTCGCGAGGGTCCCGGCAGGAGAGGTTGCCGCTGTGGGTGTTGTTGAGGTTTGCCCGCATGAGCGCCGTGCCGGCGGTCCTGAACCGTCGGTGGATGGCGTCAATGTCGCCGGGCGTCTCCATGCGGGCCGATCTCCCTTATCGTCCCTCAAGAGTCAAGCCGTCTGCCGCCGGCGCCTGGTTCGAACTATTTGTTCAGACACCTTGACTCTTCTCAAGGCGAGATGAATCTTAGTCAATGAAATTTCAAGAACGAGCCGATGGACGATCCGGTCAAGGGGATTCCGGCTTTCGCCGCTTACAAGGCAACCATCGGAATTCTGGTCCTATTATGGTCGGGGCGGTCAGATTTGAACTGACGACCCCCTGCTCCCAAAGCAGGTGCGCTACCAGGCTGCGCCACGCCCCGATCAGGCGATATCTGTAACACGGCTCGGTCATTTGCGCAAGCACGCGGCACAGGGCTCAGGGGCCTTTTTGTTGTCTCGGGGGCGGGGACCTTTCAGTTTGCGAGAGTGGCGGAACTGGTAGACGCACTGGATTTAGGATCCAGCTCTGGCGACAGAATGGGAGTTCAAGTCTCCCCTCTCGCACCAGCGTAGCTGGCCCGCCGCTGCGCCATGGCGGGAATTGATCAAGGCCACTATCATATTCGGAGGAAGGGTACAGGCATAATGCAGGTCACGGTCGAAGATATCAGCAGTGTCAAGAAAACGTTGCACGTTGAAATTTCCAAGGAGGAAGTCGCCAAGGAGATCGACAAGGCTTTCGATGAGGTCAAGCGGACGGCCAAAATCAAAGGGTTTCGGCCGGGGAAGACCCCGCGCTCGGTCCTGGAAAAAATGTTCAAGAAAGACATCCTGGCCGACGTCTCCTCCCGTCTGATTCAAAACTCGTTCATCGACGCCATCAAGGAAAAAGATCTCAGGGTCGTGGGCCGCCCCAAGCTGGAGCCGCCCGAGCTCAAATCCGAGCAGCCTTACACCTACGCCGCCACCGTCGAGGTGACCCCCCCCATCGCGGATGTGGAGTTCAAGGGGCTGAACCTCAAGCGCAACCGATATCGCGTGAACGACGCCGAGGTGAACACGCAGCTCAAGATGCTGCAGAAAAACCTGGCCAAGCTGGAGAAAATCCCCGAAATGCGCCCCGCCGCCGCGGGGGACCACGTGTTGATCGATTTCGAGGGGTTCAAGGACGGCCAGCCCTTTGCGGACACGCCGCGGACCGAGAACTTCAGCCTGAAGCTCGGCGACGGCCGAGTGCTGAAAGAGTTCGACGAGCAGGTGATCGGCATGACCCCCGGGGCGACCAAGGAGTTCCCGCTGACCTTCCCCGGCGATTACGGGAACAAGACCCTGGCCGGCCAGAGCCTGAACTTCAAGGTTTCCCTGACCGAAATCCGGCGGGAGATCCTGCCGGACATCGACGACGAACTGGCCAAGCGCGTCGGCCGCTACGAGACCCTCGATTTGCTCAAACAGGAAATCACCGCGAACCTGACCGAAGGCTACAACAAGCGCGTCGAGCAGGAATTGAACGAGCAGGCCTTCGGTGCGCTGCTGGAGCGCGTGCATTTCGAGGTGCCGGAGACTCTGGTGGAGATGGAGCTCGAGGGCATCGTCGAGGAGGCGGAGCGGTCTTTTTCCTACCGCAACACCTCGCTGGAGGACGTGGGGCTGAGCCGCGAGATCATCGCCGAAAAATACCGCGACACGGCCCTCAAGCAGGTCAAACGGCACCTGCTCCTCGGCAAGATCATCGAGCAGGAGCATCTCTCGGTGGGCGAGGAAGAGGTCGATGCGGCCCTGCAGAACATGGCCGAAAGCTTCAAGCAGCCCGTGGCGGAGATCCGGCGCTACTACCGGGAAAACCCCGAAAAAATGGACTACTTCAAGCACGCCCTGCTGGAAAAAAAGGCGTCCAAACTCATCATGGACAGCAGCGTGATCCAGGACGTGGAGCCGCCGGCCGCGGCGTGAGCGGCCGGGATTAAATTCCAGGCGTTCGCGGAACGCCTTTTTCGCAAAGGAGAACGTAAGTGCCACTGATACCCATGGTCATCGAGCAGAGCAGCCGCGGCGAGCGCGCCTACGACATCTATTCCCGGCTGCTGAAGGACCGGATCATTTTCCTGGGCTCGGCGATGAACGACGAGGTCGCCAACCTCCTGATCGCCCAGCTCCTGTTTCTGGAGTCCGAAGACCCGGACAAGGACATCAATTTCTACATCAACTCCCCCGGCGGCCTGGTGACGGCCGGCCTGGCGGTCTACGACACCATGCAGTACATCAAGCCCCACATCGCCACCGTCTGCATCGGGCAGGCCGCCAGCATGGGGGCGCTGCTCCTCACGGCGGGCACCCACGGCAAGCGCTACTCGCTGCCCAACGCGCGCATCCTGATCCACCAGCCGATGGGCGGGTTCCAGGGCCAGGCCTCGGACATCGAGATCCAGGCCAAGGAAATCCTGAGGATGAAGGACCATCTGAACCAGATCCTGGTGCGCCACACCGGCAAGGCGCTCGACTCCATTCAGCGCGACACGGACCGGGACTATTTCATGAGCGCCGAAGAGGCCAAGAGCTACGGGATCATCGACCACGTCATCGCCAACCGTCAGGATCTGGACCGCTTGGATAAACCGGAGAAATAGAATGGCAAAGAAAAAGGACGACAACGACAATCTCTTCTGCTCCTTCTGCGGCAAGAACCAGTCCGAGGTCCGCAAGCTGATCGCCGGACCGGCGGTGTACATCTGCGACGAGTGCATCCAGCTGTGCAGCGAAATCATCGAAGAGGAAACCGAGAAGGACACCAAGGACACCACCCACATCCTGACGCCCAAGGAGATCAAGGAGCGGCTGGACGGGTACGTGATCGAGCAGGAGCCGGCCAAGAAGATCCTGTCGGTCGCGGTCTACAACCACTACAAGCGCCTGGAATCCGCCTTCAACGCCGGGGACGTCGACGTCCAGAAGAGCAACATTCTGCTGATCGGCCCGACCGGCTGCGGCAAGACGCTGCTCGCCCAGACCCTCGCCCGGTTCCTGAACGTGCCCTTCACCATCGCCGACGCCACCAGCCTGACCGAGGCCGGGTACGTGGGCGAGGACGTCGAGAACATCATCCTCTCGCTGCTGCAGAACGCCGACTACGATGTCGAGAAGACCAAGCGGGG
>JALOPD010000516.1 GCA_025454075.1 Desulfobacterales bacterium
GTCCATCTTTCACATGATCAACAACGGGTACCAGGTCTTCGCCGTGGGCTGGATCCAGCCGGACGGAACCGTCAAGGGCGGCACCGGCTGGGGCGTGGAACTGGCCAAGCTGTTCAACCGGCCCGTGAGCGTATACGATCAGGACCGCAACGGGTGGTATTCGTGGAAGGACGGCCAGTGGGCTTCCGACACCCCGATCATCTCGCACCCCACATTTGTCGGAACCGGAACCCGCAATCTCACCGCCGACGGCCAAAAGGCCATCGAGGGTCTTTTTGCGGCCTCTTTCGGCCCGGCCGGCAAATGAGATCCGGCGGCCGGCCTTTTCCTGCCTACATGAGGTAGGCCAGGATAAAGATGCCGACCATCATGAAGGCGAGCATCAGCTTCACGCCGGTGCCGAGGATGAAGCCGAGCCAGGTGGCGGCGCCCGCGCGCCCGGCCTGACCCAGGTTGCGGCGCGCCAGGTACTCGCCGACCATCGCCCCGATGAACGGCCCGAAGACGATCCCGGGGAGTCCGAAGAAGATTCCGATCAGCGTCCCCAGGGCCGCCCCGGCCACTGCGCCGCGGCTGGCTCCGGCGCTCCGGGCGCCCAGGCTGGCGGAGACGAAATCCACGCCGAAGGCCAGGGCCGTCATGACGCCGAGGAGAATTACCGTGCCGACGCCCACGTGCTGAAACCCGTCGGCCCAGGCCGCCAGCAGCAATCCTCCAAAAACGAGCGGCGTCCCCGGCAGCGCGGGGACGACGACGCCCGCCATGCCCACGCCGACCAGCATGAGGCTCAGGATCCACAGAAGAGGTGTCATGACGAGCAATATAATTCATGCGCCAGGCCCCGTCCAATCGGGAATAGCGGTTGAGCCGCCGCGAAAACTCACCTATAGCGGTTGGCGGCCCCCCTGCCGAGAGCGGCTATGATGAAATCCGATCCTGCAAATTCCGGACGCGGCGTCCCGGGCGTCGTCGCGCTCATGTGCCTGGCCGAAACCCTGAGCATGACGGGCTTTGCGGCCTACCCGGCCTTCCTGGCGCTGCTGCGCGACACCTGGGGCATCAGCAATTCCGAGGCGGGGTTCATCGGCGGGGCTTATTTCGCGGGCTACATGACGGCCGTGCCGGTGCTTTCCAGCCTGACCGACCGCTACGATGCCCGCCGCATCCATGTCGGTTCGTGCCTGCTCGCGGCCGCCAGCAACCTTGGATTCGCACTATTCGCGGACGGGGTCGTCAGCGCCGCGTTGCTCCAGGCGCTGGCGGGTGCCGGCCTGGGCGGCACCTACATGCCGGGGCTGAAGGCGCTCACCGACCGTGTGACCGGGCCGCGGCAGAGCCGCTTCATCGCTTTTTACACCAGCACCTTCGGCGTCGGCACCAGCCTTTCGCTGCTGCTCTCCGGCTGGCTGGGCCGCTGGATCGCCTGGAACTGGGCGTTCGGCCTGCTGGCCGTCGGGCCGCTGGCGGCTGCGCTCATCGTTTTTTTCGGCCTGGCACCCCAGGAACCGGTGCGGCCGGCCGGGCGCCAGCCGAACCTGATAGGCAACTTCAGCGTGCTGCGCGACCGTTCGGTGCTGGCGTATGTGCTGCGCTACGCAGCGCACTGCTGGGAACTCTTCGGCTTGCGCTCGTGGATGGTCGCCTTCATCCTGTTCGCTTTCGGACTGGGGCGGTCGGGGCCGCCGGCGCTGGGGGCGACCGAGGCGGCCGCGATCATCAATTTCCTGGGCATTCCCGTCAGCATCCTCGGCAACGAAGCAGCCGGGCGGATCGGCCGGGGGCGCTACATCCCGGCGGCCATGGCGACCTCGGGAGCCCTGGCCTGGGTCGTGGGTTTCTCGGCGGGCTGGCCCTGGTGGCTCATGCTCGCGCTGCTGGCGGTTTATTTCATCGCGATCATGTCGGATTCCGCCGCGTTGACCGCCGGACTGGTGGCCGGCGCCCCGCCCCATCAGCGCGGGGCGGCCATGGCGGTATACTCGTTCGGCGGGTTCGGGGCCGGGTTTCTGGCGCCCCTGGTGTTCGGTCTCGTGCTGGATGTTGCCGGCGGCAAGAGCGCCCCTGCGGCCTGGGGGATCGCCTTCGGCAGCCTGGGCATCGGGTGCCTCGCCGGTGCGGTCGTCGCCGGGCTCGGCAGGCCTTCAAGCAGGGAATAAGCCCAGCCTTGAAATTCTCCGGTTGTCAGTCTCTAACTGGCGCGGCTCCCCACGGCGCGATCCCCGGTTATGGACGGTGGAATGCGACGTAATTCGCCATGTGTCAACAACAGGACCGCCGTCAGGGTGAGGCCGCCGCCCAGCAAGGTGACCGGTGTCAGCGTCTCGTGCAACCACCAGCTAGCCAGGAGAACCGTCACCACGGGCTCTAACGTAGAGAGCATCGCCGCATTCGTCGGTCCAATCCGTTTCAGTCCGGATAGAAAGGCCGTCACCGGTAAGAGGGTGGTGATCACCACCATCGCGGCGATTACGGCCCATCCTCTGCCTGTGGCCGGAAGATGCGGTCCGGTCACCAGCATCAATACACCATTGCATATCCCTGCGGTGGCGAAAATCACCGCCGAGGACTGCACGGGCGAGACACACCTCATCACGCCTGTCCCGACAATGATGTAGATCGCATACAGGAGCGCGCTCCCGATCGCCAGCAGGATGCCCAA
>JALOPD010000517.1 GCA_025454075.1 Desulfobacterales bacterium
CAACGCGCTCTTCCTGCCCAGCCGCGGCACCGGCTTCGTGTGCGACCCCACCCCCGGCCGCCACACGGCCGCGCCCATGGCGCGCCTGGAGGGCGGGCCGGGGGCCTATGCGCCCTACCCCGAGCTGCGCATCGACACGTTCGAACGCTACGCCTATACGGGCAAGGGCCCGATGAGCGCGACGGCCTCGCGCTATCTCCAGGTGGGCAACTGCGCCGGCGTGTGCGTCATGCCGTTCATGTTCTTCGGCACCTTTCCCCTGATCGAGCTGCTCAACGCGGTCACGGGCTGGGGCCTGGATGTGGCCGAGGCACTCACCGCCGGAGCGCGCATCCAGACCCTGCGCCAGTGCTTCAACCTGCGGGAGGGCGTCACGGCCGGAAGCGTCCGCCTGCCCGACCGCATGACCGGCCGTCCGCCTCAAAAAGAAGGCCCGCTGGCCGGCGTGACCATCGAGGTGGACAGCCTCGCGCGGGAGTACCGGCAGGCGATGGGCTGGGACGGAGACACCGGGGTTCCCGCAAAAGAGACCCTGGAAAAACTGGGCCTGGCGGAGCTGGTGGCTGTTTTCGGATAAGGCCGGTTTTCAACCTCCGCCCCTCTCGCCGCCGGCTGCGCTCACCGGATTCTTGACACTCCACCCTTATTGTCCTATTGTATTATGACAATAGGACAATGTCATGGACCTCAAGCTCAATCGCAAGAACCAGCTCCCGGTACACGCTCAGCTCAAGGCGCAGCTCGTATATCTGATTCAATCGAACCAGATGCGCCCCGGAACCCAGCTGCCGACCGTGCGCCAGCTCGCCGGGTTCCTGCGGGTGAACCGCAACACGGTATCGAAAGTGTATTCGGAAATGGAACGGGAAGGATACCTTTCGTGCGAAACCGGGCGGGGGACCTTTGTCGCCGCCGCCAAAGCCAAGTCGGAGTCGAAGGTCGAGAGCATGCACAGACTGCTGGCGGTGGTGGACGAGGCGCTGGATCGGGCGGGCCGGCTGGGATTCAGCCCGGAGGAGCTGTTCTTGACCCTTTATGCCCGGACCCAGGCGGCGCCTTCGGCCCCGGGGGTCAAGCGGGATGTGAAAGC
Source organism: Desulfobacterales bacterium (assembly GCA_025454075.1). The sequence continues at coordinate 1,091 of JALOPD010000517.1, forward strand.
GCTTTTCATCGAGTGCAGCCGGCCCGAGCTGGTGCTTTTCAGCGCGGAGTTGAAGAAGGAGCTGGGCATCCCGGTGGACTCCATGCTGGTCGAGGATTTCGCCCGGACCGTCGAAACGGAGCTGGACGCCTTGAAGCGCTACGGGCTGATCATCACCACCTTCTACCACATCCGGGAGGTTCAGGGCCTCCTGGAGGATTCCGGCATGGAGGTGGTCGCCCTGATGGTGGATACGAGCCTTGAGACGCTGATGCGGCTGACCTCGCTTTCCGAGGGGACCAGGGTGGGCGTGGCCTGCACCACCGCGGCCGGGGCCGAAAACATGAAACTCTCGATCCAGCGGGCGGGGTTGACCCACCTGTGCGTGACCACGGGGTGCGGCGAAAAAAAGTCCAGCCTGCAACGAATGATGGCCGGCGCATCGGTGGTGGTCTGCTCCAGCCTGGTCGAGGACCAGCTTCGCTCCATGGCCCCGACGGGCAAGCAGATCATCGTCGACCACAAACGAATCGACAAGTCGGGCATCGAGATGCTGCGCGCGCGCCTGGCGGAGCTGACCTCCGGCGGGTATGCCCCCGAACCTTCTTCAACGCCGGAACCAACGGCCTGATTTCGCGAAAGGATGGCTGCCATGACAGAATTGCTTATGAACCTCGGCAAATTGGCTATCGGGTTTCTCTGCATCCTGGGGCCGGTCGCCCTGTTAATGGCCTTCCTTCGGTCCCGTGACCGCAGGGAGGCCGTGCTGAGCGCCAAGGTCCTGCAGGAGTTGAATTCACCGGAGCTGCGCGGGCTGTATTCAGTGACGGTCCGGAGCCGCTTGATCGGCGCGGACAAGGTGATCGTCGACCTGTGGGGCTGCTCGCGGGATCAGGTGTGGGATCTGATGGAAAGGCTCTCCGCGCGGCGGCCGGCGGATATGCGCGTGGCGGTCAACGGAATCAGCAACAGCCGGCTGAACTCGAAGGTGACGCTGGCGGTGGAAAATAAACCGCGCGTCGCCTATTGCGGTGCCTAGCCCGACCTCGACGCGCCGGCCGCTGCGCAGGCGGGCTGTCCGTGGAGCGGGAGGCGGGGCTACTGTTTTTCGTACAGCTCCGGATAGTGCTCCTTCCACCGCCGCATGAGCCAGAACCACTGCTCCGGGTGCCGCCGCACCATGGCTTCGACCACGCCGGTGATGCGCTGGGTGTTCGCCGCCAGGTCGGCGCGCAGGTCTGTGGTGCGACGCATCTCGATCTCCGGCTCGACCCGGATGCCGATCCGGCCGTCCGGCTCGCGGATGCTGAAGGTGGGCAGCACCGCCGAACGGCACCTGAGCGCCAGCAGGGCCACCGCCGGGGTGGCGGTGGCCTTCTTCCCGAAAAACCGCACGTCCACGCCGTCCTTGCGCCGCGCCATGTCCACCAGGATCGCCAGGATTCCTCCGCGGCGCAGGATTCTCGTCATGTCCGCGAGGGAGTCTTTCTTGTAGAGAATGGCGTTGCCGAAACGCGTGCGCACGGAGTGGATCCAGTCCTCGACGAAATTGGACTTGAACTTCTTGGCCACCGCCGTGAGGTGG
>JALOPD010000160.1 GCA_025454075.1 Desulfobacterales bacterium
CTCCTTCCCCTACATCCTGCTCGCCATCGTGGTGGTGGCCTACCTGGGGCCGAGCCTGCAGAACGCCATGCTCGCCATCGCCATCACCTACGTGCCGCGGTTTGCGCGCATCGTGCGCGCGAGCGTGCTCGAGGAGTGCGAGAAGGACTACGTCATGGCCGCCCGCGCGATCGGCGCCCGCAACCTGCGCATCATCTTCGTCACCATCCTGCCGAACTGCATGGGGCCCCTGATCGTGCAGACCACGCTGAGCTTCGCCTCCGCCATCCTGGACGCCGCGGCCTTGAGCTTCCTCGGCCTGGGCGCCCAGCCGCCGACCCCCGAGTGGGGGGCCGACATCGCCCGCAGCCGGGCGCTGATTTTGCGGGCCTCCTGGGTCATGACCTTCCCGGGGCTCGCCATCCTCGGCGCGGTGCTCGGCTTCAACCTGCTGGGCGACGGGCTGCGGGACGCGCTCGACCCGCGGCTGAGGGACTGAGGCCATGGCCCCCGCCCCGCTGCTCGAGATCAAAAACCTGCGGACGTACTTTTCGGTGCGCGGCCGCACCGCCAAGGCGGTCGACGACGTGAGCCTGTCCATCCTGCCCGGCCAGACCCTGGGTCTGGTGGGCGAGTCCGGCTGCGGCAAAAGCGTCACCGCCCACTCCATCATGCGCCTGATCCCCACCCCTCCGGGCCGGATCGCGGGGGGGGAGATCCGGTTCGAGGGCCAGGACCTGGTGAAGCTGTCCGAGGCCCGCATGCGCCGCATCCGCGGCAACCGCATCTCCATGATCTTCCAGGAGCCCATGACCTCCCTCAACCCGACCTACCCGGTGGGCGACCAGGTCGAGGAGGTCATCCGCCTGCACGCCAAGCTCTCGCGTGCGGCGGCGCGGGCTCGCTCGGTCGACATGTTCAAACTGGTCGGCATCCCGGCGCCCGAGAAGCGCATCGACGACTACCCGCACCAGATGAGCGGCGGCATGCGCCAGCGCGTGATGATCGCCATGGCGCTCGCCTGCAACCCGCAGCTGATGATCGCCGACGAGCCCACCACGGCGCTCGATGTCACCATCCAAGCCCAGATCCTGGATCTCATGAACAAGCTCAAGCAGGAGACCGGGGCCGCGATTCTCTTCATCACCCACGACCTCGGGGTCATCGCCGAGATGTCCCAGCACGTCGCCGTCATGTACGCCGGGCGGATGATGGAGTACGCCGACGCCAAGACCCTTTACGCCGACCCCAAGAACCCCTACACCGTGGGGCTGCTGGAGTCGATCCCCGTCCTGGGGAAAAACAGCGGCGGCGGCCGGCTCAAGACGATCCCGGGGGTGGTGCCCTCCCTGCTGCAGCTGCCGGAGGGCTGCCTCTTCAGCGACCGCTGCCCGGATGTGTTCGACGACTGCCGCCGGGTGGCCCCCGCCATGGTGCCGGTGGGAGCGAACCACTTCGCGAGGTGCCTGAAGTATGCCTGAGCGCAGCCCCTGTGGAAGCGGCTTTCCAGCCGCGACACCATCGCGGCAAGATGCCGCTCCCACAAGAAACAAAATCGACTTCTACGGAAAGCGTCCACCCGCGATGAGGATATCTGGAAAAAATGGTTGACCGGCGCCTGACAGACACCCCGCTCATCGATGCCCGCGACATCGTCAAGCACTACCCGATCCTGGGGGGCGTCTGGATGAAACAGACCGGGGCGGTGAAGGCGGTGGACGGGGTCAGCCTGACCATCGGCGAGGGGGAGACCGTCGGCCTGGTTGGAGAATCCGGCTGCGGCAAGACCACCTTGGGCCGCGTCATCCTGCGGCTGGAGGAGCCGACCTCCGGGGAGATTTTCTTCCAGGGCCGGAGCATCCTGGGATATTCCCGGAACGAGATGCAGGCCCTGCGCCGGGAGATGCAGATCATCTTCCAGGACCCCTTCTCCTCCCTCAACCCCCGCAAGACCGTGGGCCAGATCATCGGCGAGCCGCTGCTCGTGCACGGCGTGGGAAGCCGGCAGGAGAGGGACCGGCGGGTCCTGGAGCTCATGGAGGTGGTGGGGCTGCGCAGGGAGCACATGCGCCGCTACCCGCACCAGTTCTCCGGCGGGCAGCGCCAGCGCATCGGGGTGGCGCGGGCCCTCGCCCTGAACCCCAAGCTCGTGGTGTGCGATGAGGCGGTGTCGGCCCTGGACGTCTCGATCCAGGCCCAGGTGATCAACCTGCTCAAGGACCTCCAGCAGGAGTTCGGGCTGACCTATCTCTTCATCTCCCACGACCTGGGGGTCGTGGAGCACGTGAGCGACCGGGTGGCCGTGATGTACCTGGGCAAGGTCGTCGAGATCGCCCCCAGCAAGGACCTTTACCTGGCGCCGCTGCACCCCTACACCCAGGCCCTGCTCTCGGCCGTCCCGATCCCGGACCCGTCGCTGCAGCGACCCGGCCGCATCATCCTGAAGGGCGATGTGCCCAGCCCCATCGACCCGCCCCCGGGGTGCCGTTTCCACCCGCGCTGCCACTACGCCGAGGGTCTGTGTTCGGAAAAGGAGCCGCCGCTTTCCGAGATCCGCGAACGCCACTGGGCGGCGTGCCACTTCGCCGGCCGCGTCGGCGTGCAAAGCTGATCCTAATTACAACCGGATCGCTTTTTTCACAAAGTAATACCCCATCGCGAGCGCCAGGATGATGCTGGCGATTCCAATCAGCACGATCGGTTCGAGGTCCTTGACCTCCAGGATGATCACCTTGCGGGCGATGGCGATCATCGCCACCAGGAACACCACCTCCACGTGCAAAAGCTCGTCCGAGAGATAGGTGCGGATGGATTCCAGCAGCTCCAGCCCGATCAGGATCATCATGAAGAAGCCGAAAATCTCGAACAGGTTGTCGATCCCCAGGAGGTATTTGGGGGGTTTGAGAATTTCGGCAAGGAGGATGATGAGAAGCTCGATCGTCGAGAGCAGCACCGCCAGCATCATCATGACGATCAGGCACAGAATGATGCCCCGGGTGAAAATGTGCAGCACTTCCTTAACGGGTTTCATGATTCAGCCTCGTGGCGTCAAGTGCACAATGCCGCTGACATAAACCCTCGACCCCTGGAACCCTCGGACTCTTTCCACTTTTACGGCACCAGCCACAGGGCGGCATCGGCGAGCTTGTGGCTGACGGAGTAGGACACCTTCCCCCCGAAAAACGACTTGTTGATCCCGCGGCGGCCCATGACGATGGCGCCGAAGCCCCCCTCCCGCGCGGCCGTGAGGATCGTCTCGCCGACGCTGACGAGCGTGGTGGCGGTCCGGGTTTCGATCTGGTCGTCGCGGAAGCCCGCCTCGCGGAGTTTCGTCAGCGCTGCCGGGAAGAAACCATCCATGCAGCGCCGGTCTCCCTGGGTGATGAGCGTCTCCAAACCGGCGCCCGCTTCCGCACCGAAATTGATCTCGCAGAAATCCTTGAGCCGGGGCGCCACATGGAAAAAACAGACCCGGGTCTCGGGGTTGCCCGAAAGCATGAAGGCCAGGTGGTCCACGGCCCGCAGGGAGCTCTCGGAGCCGTCGACCGCCGCCATGACGCGCGTCGAGCGCACATCCCCGTCCACCAGCCACACCGGGATGACCGGCGAGTTTTCAACCAGGTGGGCGGACACGCTGCCCATGAACATCTGCTGCACGGCGGAGATGCCCCGGCGCCCGACCAGGATGGCATCGAAGAGACCGTTCTGGGCGTGGTCGAGAATGTCCTTGGCCGGGCCCTGGTGGCGCGGCTGGGTGGCCAGTTCGACCGCCGGCTCCTTCAAGCCGGACCGGACCAGCATCTCCCGGTAACGGGCGAGCAACCCGTGCGCGGCTTCGGCGTTGCGGGCCGCGACCTTGTTCAACTCGGCCTGGGACCGGCTGCTGCCCTTGGCCTCGTCCAGCAGGAACTGGGAAATCGGCGGTTGGACGTGAAACAGGGTGACGCCCAGCCCCTGGATGAAACCGTTCATCCGGCCGGCATATTCCACAGCCTGACGCGAGGGGGTGGAGTCGTCGACGGCCAGCAGGATTTTTTTCTGCATGTGAAAACGCCTCCCATGCGTGCGGTTTTGGCTTTATTTTCGCCCACGAGTGTGTTAGCCCTTTGCTATCATCAACCATGCGGTTTGACAAGACGGGAGACGGCCCGGCTGCACCACGGCCGGATTGAGATCCCGTGGGCGTATCGACATGACCCCTGAACCTTCGAAACCCCCCCGGGTTTATTTCTTCGGCACCTGCCTGATCGACGCGCTCTACCCCGACGCCGGGCTGGCGGCGATCCGCCTGATCGAGCGCGAGGGCGTCCGGGTGGTCTTTCCGGCCGGCCAGTCCTGCTGCGGCCAGCCGGCCTACAACTCCGGCTTTCCCGCCGAGGCCCGGGCCGTGGCCCGCCGGCAGATCCAGGCGCTCCACGAGGAGATCCCGGTCGTGGTGCCCTCGGGGTCCTGCGCCGGGATGATGAAGCACCATTACCCCGCCCTCTTTGCCGGGGACCCGGACCTGCCGCTGGCCCAGGCCTTTTCCGGGCGCGTGTTCGAGTGGTCCGAGTTCATGGTGCGGGTGCTCGGCGCGCGGTACGAAGACCGCGGCGGCCCCCTCCGCGTGACCTGGCACTCCTCCTGCCACGCGCTGCGCGAGATGCGGGTGATCGAGCACTCCAAGCGCCTGCTGCGCCAGCTGCAGAACGTCGAACTCGTGGAGCTGCCCGGCGAGCGCGAGTGCTGCGGCTTCGGCGGCACCTTTTCCGTCAAGCACCCGGCCATCTCGGGCGCCATGGTCAACGACAAGGTCGACGACATCCAGCGCACCGGCGCGGCGCGGGTGATCGCCGGCGACTGCGGCTGTCTCATGAACATCACCGGCGCGGCCGACCGGCGCGGGCTGCCGTTGGCGGGCCAGCACCTGGCCGAGTTCATCTGGGAGAGAACCCATGGCGGTTGAGTCCTTCGAAAAAAGCGTCGACCGCGCGCTCGCCGACGCCCAGCTGCGCAAAAACTTCGCCTTCGCCATGGGCAACTTCATCCTCAAGCGCAGGGCCGTGTTCAGCGACGCGGAGGAGACCGAGCGCCTGCGAACGCTCGGCAACGCGATCAAGCAGCGCGCCCTCAGCCGCCTGCCCGATCTTCTCGAGCAGCTCGAGGCGGCCTGCACCCGCAACGGCATCCGGGTCCACTGGGCCGAGACCACGGCCGTGGCCAACCGCATCGTGCTGGAGGTCATCGAATCCCATGCCGCCGGCCGGGTGGTCAAGGGCAAGTCCATGGTGTCCGAGGAGATGCACCTGAACGCCTTCCTCGGCGCCCACGGCATCCAGGCCATCGAGACCGACCTCGGGGAGTTCATCATCCAGCTCGCCGGCGAAACCCCCTCCCACATCATCGTCCCCGCCATCCACAAGAACAAGGCGCAAATCGCCAAGATCTTCCACGACCAGGTGCCCGGTGCGCCCTACACCGAGGAGGTGGCCGAGCTCAACGCCATCGCCCGCCGCACCCTGCGCCGCAAGTTCTACGAGGCGGGCATCGGCCTGAGCGGCGTCAACTTCGCCGTGGCGGAGACCGGGACGCTGTGCCTGGTGGAAAACGAGGGCAACGGCCGCATGTGCACCACCGTGCCCCCCGTGCACATCGCGGTCATGGGCCTCGAGAAGGTGGTGGAGAAACTCGCCGACCTGCCGCCCCTGCTGCGGCTGCTCACGGGATCGGCCACCGGCCAGCTCGTGACCACCTACGTGAACCTGATCACCTCCCCGCGGCGGGCGGGCGAAAAGGACGGCCCCACCGAGGTCCACCTGGTGATCCTCGACAACGGGCGCTCGCGGATCTACCAGGACCCGGAGCTGCGCCAGACCCTGCAGTGCGTGCGCTGCGGCACGTGCCTGAACCACTGCCCGGTCTACACCCGCATCGGCGGCCATGCCTACGGCTTCGTCTACCCCGGTCCGATCGGAAAAATCCTGACCCCGCAGGTCGAAGGGCTGGAGAAAGCCGGGGGGTTGGCGTTTGCCTCCAGCCTGTGCGGGGCCTGCGAGGAGGTCTGCCCCGTCAAGATCCCGATCACCTCGCTCCTGCGCCGCCTGCGGGACGAAAGCTATTCCAGGGAGCCCCAGGGCATCGTCCCCGGCCGCGGGTGCAGGCAGAACTTGACCGAACGCCTGGCCTGGGGCGGCTGGGCCTTCCTGAACACGCACCCGCGCCTGAACCGGATGGTGACCGCCCTCCTCCGGATGGCGGGCGACTACCTGCCGCCCGCCGGGCCTCTGGAGCGCTGGATGCGCTACCGCACAGAGCCGCAGTTCGCGGGGAAGGGCCTGCACCGCCGCGCCAAGGAGGAGGGGATCGCCGATGAGTGAAACCGCCCGCGACCGCATCCTGGAGCGCCTGCGGGGCGCCCCCCGGCAGGAGGCCCCGAGTCCCGACGCCCCGGCACCCGCGGCGGCCGGCCCGGACCGCGCCGCGCGGGTCGCCCGGCTGAAGTCGCTGATGGAGGCCATGCGCGCGGAGGTCCACGTGCTGCCGGCCGCCGAATGGATCGCGCGGCTGAAAGAGGTGCTCGGGGCGCGGGCGATCAAGACCCTGCTCTATGCGCCCGCCACCGACCTGGGCTCCGCCGTGGCGGCGGCCTGGCAGCCGGATGCGGCCGGGCTGCCGGAGCTGGTGGCCTACGCCGAGCCGGTCGAATCTTTCAAGGAACGGCTCTTCGGCGTGGACGCCGCCCTCACGACCGCGGCCGGCGCCGTGGCGGACACGGGCGCGCTGATCCTGCGGCCGACCGGCGCCGAGCCCCGCCTGATGTCGCTCGTGCCGCCGGTGCACATCGCCGTTCTCAGGGCCGACACCGTTTACCCCTCGCTCGGGGATGCCATGCGCGAGGGGCGCTGGGCGGAGGGCATGCCCTCCAACCTGCTTCTCATCTCCGGCCCGTCCAAAACCGCCGACATCGAACTGATATTGGCCTTCGGCGTGCACGGGCCGAAGGAGCTGGTGGTGCTGATATTGGAATGAAGGGTTCGAGGGTTCAAGCGAATGGAACTCCGCCATCGACCTTCCACTTTCCCTTGACCCCTTGACCCCTTGAACCCCTGAACCCTTGACCGTTAGGCTCCCATGCTGCCCGATCGCTACCGACGTTTTCTCATGGATATAAGCGCCCTGGTTCCCCAAGGGCGCTTATACACGGACCCTCTGCGCACCCTGGCCTACGGCACGGACGCGAGCTTCTACCGGCTGATCCCCAAGATCGTCGTGCGCGCCGACTCGGAGGCCGAGATCGCCGGCCTATTGAAGGCCGCCGACCGCCACGATATTCCGGTGACCTTCCGGGCCGCCGGCACGAGCCTCTCCGGCCAGGCGGTGTCCGACTCGGTCCTCATCGTGGCCGGCGGCAGCTGGAACCGCTGCGAGATCATCGACAACGGCGAAGGCATCCGCCTGCAGCCCGGGGTGATCGGCGGCCACGCCAACCGCCATCTCGCCCCCTACGGTCGCAAGATCGGGCCCGACCCGGCCTCCATCAACTCGGCCATGATCGGCGGCATCGCCGCCAACAACGCCAGCGGCATGTGCTGCGGCACCTCGCAGAACAGCTACCGCACCGTGGCCGGCATGCGCATCCTTTTCCAGGACGGCACCCGGCTCGACACCGCCGATGCCGCCAGCCGCGACGAGTTCCGGCATGCCCGCAGGGAGCTGCTCGACGCGGTCGATGCCCTCGGCAGGGAGGTGCGCGCCAACACGGCCCTGGCGCAGCGCATTCGCCGCAAGTACCAGATCAAGAACACCACCGGCTTCAGCCTCAACGCCCTGGTGGACTTCGAAGACCCCTTCGATATCCTGCTGCACCTGATGATCGGCTCCGAGGGCACGCTGGGGTTTATCGCCGAGATCACTTATCACACGGTGGTCGAGCACCCCTGCAAGGCCAGCGCCCTCATGATCTTTCCGCAAATCGAACACGCCGCGGCGGCCGCGGCCATTCTCCGCGGGCAGCCGGTGGCGGCGGTTGAATTGATGGACCGCGCCTCCCTGCGCTCGGTCGAAAACAAGGCCGGGATGCCGGACTACCTGAAGGCGCTCTCCCCGCAGACCGCCGCCCTGCTGGTG
>JALOPD010000518.1 GCA_025454075.1 Desulfobacterales bacterium
CAGGGACCGGAAGAAGCGCACCTTGATGCTCTTGAAGGCGATCTCCAGCGAGGTGCCGAAGGGCAGCACCACCAGCCGCTGCATCCGACCCGATGGGCCTTGCAGATCTTCGAAAATGCCCTTGCTCATGCTCAGTTTCTCACAGCCATCCGGCCGTCATGTTTATTGCTCCCACCGGTGCCTGCCCGAGGACGCCGCCGCACCCCACCACATGGTTTTCCGAAATCGTCGCAATTTGGATAGCATAGCCTGGAACTCAAGTAAACAAGAACGGTTCTTAAACCACGCCTCGGCCCGCACGCTGTGCGACCCGCTTGAAACCCGACTGGGAGTTGATAGTTGATGGGCTCTTGAAAAGTCATGCTATTCGATGGCTTTGCAAAAAGACCAAGATCAAGGCGCGCGAATCTCGTGACGCGGGGCGTACTTGCAGTGCGCCGCAGCGGCCGCGAGATGAAGCGCAACGCCGAGCTTGGGCTTTTTACGAAGCCATCTCACTTTTTGCGGATGAGATAACAGCCGTCCCGCACCGCGAGCATCACCTTTTCGACCCGCCGGTCGGCCGCGACCATGTCGTTGAAGGCGGAGATGGCCTGGGCGTTCTTATTGGTCACGGGGGTCTTGAAGATCTTGCCTCGCCAGAAGACATTGTCCGCCAGCACCAGGCCGCCGGCCTTCAGGATCCGGAGGGCCTGCTCGTAGTAATCCGCATAGGCGGTCTTGTCCGCATCGATGAAGACGAAATCCATGGCCCCGTCCGGCATGCGCGCCAGGCTTTCCAGGGCCGGCCCCAGTTCGAGGCGGATTTTGCGGCCATGCGGGCTGCGGTCGAAAAACCGCTGCGCGATCGCGGCGAAGGAGGGCTCGGATTCGCACGTGACGAGGCGGCCGTCTTCGGGCAGGGCCTCGGCCATGAGCAGGGCCGAAAATCCGGTGAAGGTCCCGATCTCGACCACCCTCCGGGCGCCCGAGATCCCGACCAGCATCTGCAGCAGCTTGCCCTCCGCCCGGCCGACGCTCCAGTGCAGCCGGCCGGTCCGCAGGCGCGTTTCCCGGATCAGTTCCTCCAGGAGCGGAGACAGGGGATCGGTGTGGTTCTCGACGTAGGCGGCGATGACATCGTCCGGAACGGGCTTCAAGGGGTCCTCTCCTCCTGCGATCTGGGATCCGCGGCCGGCCGGTCGCACGCCGGAGCGCCGGACGGCGGCGAGGCGGCCGCCGCCCACTCTTCCAGCAGACGCGCCGCGGTGGCGGCGCCATCCAGGTTCAGGCCGGAGACCGCGGCGCTGCGCCGGACGCAAAGCCCCCTCTCGACAGCCCGGGCGAGGCATTCGGGATCGAGGTCGCCCTCGTCGAGGACGTCGATCGGCAGGTAGGGCTTGAGCTTTTCGACCCGCAAAGGCTGCTCCCGCTGGCGCGAGTAGGGCAGCACCAGGGCGGGAACGCCCGTCGCCAGCAGGTTCATGCAGGTGTTGTAGCCGGCCAGGCTGATCGAAAGGTCGGCCACGGCGAGATGGTCGATCAGGCGGGGGGTGAACCGCCGGACATTCATGCCGGCCCCGCGCAGGGCGTGAAGCTCGTCGTATTCGGCGGCATTCATGAAGGGTCCGCAGAAGGCCTCCAGGTGCACCGCCCGGCCGCGCAGCCGGCGAAAGGCCTGCAGCACCGCCTGGATCAGGCGGTAGCCGGAGCGGCCGCCGCCGCAGCTGGCGATCACCAGCTTCTCGTCAGGCGCCAGCCCCAGGCCGCCGCGCAGCCGGCGGCCGTTTTCGGGGTCCGGCCGGGCGGCCACGAACCCGGTGTGGACCTTCGGAATCCGGATCTCTTCGAACCGGCTGAACGTTTCACCCAACGGCAGCAGACGCTCGTCGGAGTGGATCAGCAGCAGGTCGAACCACCGGTGCAGGGCCTCCAGCACGCGCTCCTCGTAGGCCGCCGGGTCGCGCTTCTCCACCAGAACGTCCCTCAGGCTGCACACGGTGCGCACCGGGCCGTAGCGTCCCTGGCGGACCGCCTCCAGGAGCGGTTCGAGCTCGAAGCCGAAGGCCGTGCGGCCGAAAGGGTAGAGCTCGACAATGAACACCTGCGGCCGGACGCGTTCGAAAACCTCCGCCAGAGCGGCCGCGCGCGCCTGCTGAAGCGCCGCCACCGATGCGCCGGAGGCCCCGGCCAGCAGGGTCGTAAACTGCTCGTCCATGTGCAGGCCGGGGAGCCTGACCAGCTCGACGTGGCCGGGGGGATCGACCGCGACCTCCGGCCCGCCGGCCACCAGAGTGACCCGGTGGCCGGCCAGCGCGCGCGCCAGCTCGAGGCTGCGGAAGAGATGCCCCATGCCCCATACGTACTGGCAGTAAAAGACAATCCTCACGGCGCGGCCCCTCCCCCGGCCCTCGCCGGCCAGCCGTCCGCCCAGGCCGCGGTGGCCGCGGCCCCGTCGAGGTCGATGCCGCAATCGGGGCGTTCGGAACGCGCCAGCATCTGCTCCATCCGAGCGGCCAGCCGCGGCGGATGGAGTTCGGCATCCGCCAGCAGCCGCAGGGCCCCCAGCGCCTCGAGGCGCCGCGCGCGCAGGCCCTGCTCGCGGTTCTGCCCGAAGGGCCACACCAGGGCGGGCACGCGCGCGGCCAGCAGGTTCATGGTG
>JALOPD010000519.1 GCA_025454075.1 Desulfobacterales bacterium
CACTCGCCGGCCCTCGATCCGATAATCGCAGTTCGGATCACACGAATGATTGATGAACCGGGCGGCGTTGCCCTCCCGGTACCCGTCGATCACCCATTCATCGCCGGTCCAGAAGGTGTAAATCCCGCTCCGCGTCGGATCCTGTTCCCGCCGGTAGGCTTCTTCGGCGGGGATTAGCTCGCCGGCATATTCGATGATAAAATCGCCTCCGCAAATGGGCATTGCCGCATAGCAGCCCTTGCCGTGAATCGGCGATTCCCTGACCACCAGCGCGCTCGCGTTTTGTTCAGCCATCTTTCACTCACCGGTTAAGCGGCGTTTGGCGCAGGTGCTGGCCTGCGCTCCGCGCTATACACCCTTGCGCGATCGATCGTCAATATGGCCCTCAACCGGCGGGCGCCAGCCGCAACCCGCATGCCGGCGGGGCGATTTAACGCTCACCGGTGAGGTAGTTGTTTTCCAGATGCCCGTCGACCACCGGCAGGCTTTCCATCACCGGGGGCGAGAACCCGAACACTATCTGCAGAAAGGCCATGGTGATGCGGTAGGTCGCCCCCCATAAAACCTCGGGGCCGCCGGGCGGCGGCAGGCGAAAGGCCGGCACCCGACGCATCTGGACGTCCGGCGCCGTCTGCGCGGAGATCGGCATGGTCAGCCGGTAGCAGATGTAGTGTTCCGGGGCGAGCAGGTGCCGCAACGGAATGCTCACGATCCGTTCCACCTCCCAGTTGGGTCTGAAACGGGGCGGGGACGGGCTCCAGGCCGCCAGCGGATAGATCAGGCGTCGGAACAGGACCAGGCGGTGGTGCGGCAACGGCCCCAGGAAACGCACCCGGAAGGGGTTGAGCCGCATCTCTTCGAAGGCCTCGCGCAGGGCCGTGGCGAAGTAGAGTCCAAGCCAGCGCGCCTCCAACGGACGCTCCCGGCGCCATCGTTTCCACCATGGCCAGCGACCCAGCGGGCCCAGAGGCAGCCCCAGCACCCGGGCGAGGTTGAAATCAACCCTCAGGCTCACGCCGCCGCCCGGATAGCAGAGATCGCCCGGCTGGCGCACGCGAGTGGAACGCTTGTTCAAGATCAGGCAGATGTCGGTCGGCGGCACGCCCGGAACCGCAGATCCGGGGCTCAAGAGCAGCACCACCGCGGAGGTGGCTGCCAGGTCCGCGGGCTCCGAGACGAACCGCGCCTGCCCCATGGCATGCCGGTTCAGCGCCTGGATGATCCCGGGGATCAGGCGGGCAGGGTCGGAAACCCAGCCCTGTGGGATAGGCTCATGCATGGCGACCCGGCTCCCTGGCCAACCGCTGGCGCTCCGGACCTGCCGAGCGTTATGCCCCGTTGCCCGCGCCTTGATCCAGATATCAGTTTCATCCACGACCTGCAACCCTTCCCGCCGCGCCGCTCGCTCCTTGCCATCGTCTTGACAGCCGGGGACGGCTGAGTGGAGATCAACCCCGTCGGATCGGGTTGGTTCGCGTTGCGGGTTGGCCGGATCGCCGTGGCGGCCGCCGGGAGGCGGGGGCGCACCTCGACAAGGCCCTTGCCGAGGCGGGCTTGGCGGATGACCCCCTCGCAAAAAGATTGGCGCCTTTTCGCGCGGCATGCGCCAGCGCCCGGGCATCGCCGAGCTGCTCATCGAGGACGTCCGGGTGGACTTCCTGGAGGGACGGCCGTGAAGGGTCTCACCGCCGCCGCGCGCAAGTAACTGGCCGTGATCTGCTTTGCGGTGTCGTACGCCGTTTTCCTGCGGCAGGAGATCGGCTGCCCATAAAAGACGCGAGGGCGCCTGATGCCGCCCTCGCATTTTAATGCTTCAGTTGCCAAAAGAAAGCGACGGGTCGCCAGACCCGTCGCTTTCTTCATCAATACATGTCGTCGTCCATGGGCGGAGCCGCCGGCCCTTTTTTCTTCTTCTCCGGCTTTTCCGCGATCATGGCTTCGGTGGTCAGCATCAGTCCGGCCACCGACACGGCGTTCTGCAGAGCGAACCGCACCACCTTGGTGGGGTCGATCACGCCGGCTTTCATGAGGTCCTCGTAGACGCCGGTCTCGGCGTTGAAGCCGTAGGCGTCCTTGCCCTCGATCACGGCGTTCACCACCACCGAACCCTCCAGACCGGCGTTCTGGGCGATGTTGCGCAGCGGGTCCTGCAACGCCCGTTTCAGCAGGCCGACCCCGGCCTTCTCCTCGCCCGAGACTTTCAGCGCGTTGAGCGCCTCGATGCCGCGCAGCAGGGCCACGCCGCCGCCGGGGACAATGCCTTCCTCCACCGCGGCCCGGGTCGCGTTGAGGGCATCCTCCACACGGGCCTTCTTTTCCTTCATTTCGGTCTCGGTGGCCGCGCCGATGTGGATGACAGCGACACCGCCGACCAGCTTGGCCAGGCGCTCCTGCAGTTTTTCCTTGTCGTAGTCCGAGGTGGTCTCCTCGATCTGCGCCCGGATCTGGCTGATGCGGCCTTCGATGTCGGCCTTCTTGCCGGCGCCGTCGATCAGCGTGGTGTTGTCCTTGTCGATGCGCACATGCTTGCAGCGGCCCAGGTCGGTCAGCGTCACGTTCTCGAGCTTCAGGCCGAGGTCCTCTGAAATCACCTGGCCGCCGGTCAGGACGCTGATGTCCTCCAGCATGGCCT
>JALOPD010000520.1 GCA_025454075.1 Desulfobacterales bacterium
GCGATGCGGTTGACGGCGCAGGCCATGTCCCTCTCGTCGGCCCCGACCACCACGATGTCCGAACTGTCCCAGGCCGCGCTGCAGGCCAGGGCGCCGCGGGAAAGCCCGAAGCCCTTGATCAGGCCGGTGAAGCGCTTCCCGGGATGGTGGGTGCGGTCGACCGCGGCGATCTTGCACAGGCCGTCGGCGGGGTTCGCCCGTATTTCGCCGTCGACCAGCGGCAGCTCCATCCGGCGTTCGGCCGTGACCAGGTCGGTGACCATCTCCATGACCCGCACCTGCGCGGCGGCGGTTCCCGCCGGCGGGCGGATGCTGAAATCGGATGGCTCCAGCCGGCGGGGCAGACGGACCGTGTTCAGGGTCGCGGCGGCAAAGGCGTGCGGCCGCGGCCGGCCGACGAACCGGCCGGATTCATAGACGACCGCGCCGTTGCAGACCACCGCTTCGGGCTTGAAGCCGGCGATATCGGTGACCAGCACCATGTCCGCCAGCCGGCCGGGCGCAATCCCGCCCAGGATCCCGTCCAGATGGAAATGCTCGGCAACGTTCAGGGTCGCCATCTGGACCGCTTCGACCGGTGCAAACCCGCAGGCCACGGCCTTGCGGATCACGAAGTCCATGTATCTGCCCTGCACCAGGTCGTCGGGCGAGGCGCCGTCGCTGGCCAGCACGAGCCGCCGCAGGTCGACGCCCGACGACCGGATCCGCGAAATGGGCTCCAGATCGCGGCGGATGCTGCCCTCCCGGACCATCACGTGCACGCCCAGGCGCAGGCGCGCGAGCACCTGGTCGGCGTCGATGGGCTCGTGACAGGAGGTCACCCCGGCGGCGACGTAAGCCGCGAGCTTCTTCTCGCTGGCACCGGCCGAGTGGCCTTCGAGGACCTTGCCGAACCGGTGGGCTTCCTGGAAAGCCGGCAGGTAGGTCTCGGGCTCCTGCAGCACGGCCTGCCAGTAGGACTCTCCCAGGCCGAGGACGTCGTCTCTTACCAGCAGCCGCGCAAGGTCCGCGATCGAGATCCCCCTGGCAGCGGAGCTGATGGACACCATCACGGGCGCGGTGGCCAGGATGCGGATCGGCTGATCGCGGAACGAGTCCAGAAAATCGAGAACCCCGGCGACGCCGGCCACCGGAAACGGCTCGAGCGTTTCGGTGACGACGGTGGTCACCCCGGCGGCGGCCGCGAAGGGAACGAAGGCGGCCGCGGTGTAGGTCCAGGCCAGGTGGGTGTGCCCGTCGATCAGCCCGGGCACGAGGGTGCGGCCCGCAGCGTCGACCACGCGGGTGGCGGCGCCGACCGTATCGTCCACTTCGGGGGAGACGCGGGCGATCCAGGGACCTTTCACGGCCACGCCCATGTTTTTCTGGATCTCACCGGTGTAGACGTTGACGAGGTCGGCGTTCAGGACGACGAGATCGGCCGAAGCTTCGCCCAGGGCGACCTGCATGAGGGCCTGCATTTCTTCTTTGGATTTGTGCGGCAGGGTGCGTTTTTCGGCCATGTAAATGTCTCTTTCCTTCAGCAGATAAAGGGTTCCGTCGATACCTTGGTGATCAGTCGCCCCCCTTGCAGGGTGACCTGGAAGACGCTTTCGATCCCGGCGGCGAACTCGTTCGCATAAACCATCTTCGGCTCGAGGGCGAACACCATGCCCGCCTCGAGCGGCGTGTCGCGGCCGCGCGCGATGATGGGCGGCTCGACCAGCTCGACCCCGATGCCGTGGCCGATGAAGCTGACCTGATGCCCGGGCGGCCCCATGAACGCATCCCCGAATCCTTGCCGGGTGGCCATGGCCGTCGCCAGCTCGAAGAGCTCGCCCAGCGTCACGCCCGGACGGGCGGCGGCGATGACGGCGTTATGGATCTCGACGGCGGCGCGGCAGGCCCGGCCGGCCTTCTCCGGCATGGAGCCGATGGCGAACATGCGGGTCTCGTCCAGGTGATAGCCGTTCAGCACCGAGCCCAGGTCCACCATGATCGGTTCGTCGGGCCGCAGCCGGCGGCTGCCGCCGCCGGCCGGAAAGGCGGCCGAAGTGCCCCGGCCGCTGGCCGGCGAATCCAGCACCCCCACCAGGCCGCCGCTCTCCCCGCTCAGCACGTGCCAGGGGTAGCCCTCGGCGTTGAAATGGCGCACGCGCAGCTTGCCGCCGTGGCCGAGCGTGCGGGCGTGGGTCTCGTACATTCCGGCAAACTGCATCTCGGTCAGTCCGGGGGCGATGACGGTGCGCATGTAATCGAAGGTGCCGCGGGTCATCTCCGCAGTCGCTGCGAGCTGGGCGATCTCCCAGGCGGACTTGATGCTGCGCACGTGGAGGACGAGCGGCGAGGCGTCCGGGCACTCCTTCGGCTGGAAGAGGCCGCGGTAGAACCGGAATTCGTTGACCGGCAGGACATCCAGCTCCAGGCCTAGGCGCTCCGGCAGGCGGCCGCCGGCATCGGCGATCAGAGCGGGCACGGCCTTGACGGAATCGATGGGGACGACGGTTTCGAGGGCCGACTCGGCCCGGGCGCGGGCGAGCGACTGCTTGACGAAGAGCAGCGGCCGGCCCTCGGCCGGCAGATAGAGAAAGGCGTTCTGGGCCGTGCCGCTGAAGTAGAACAGGTCCGCCCGCTGGACGATGAAGAGC
>JALOPD010000521.1 GCA_025454075.1 Desulfobacterales bacterium
CGGAGGTCATGCACCCTGAAATCGGCTCGGTGCGGCCCCAGGTATGGTGGCAGGTGATGCAGGCGATGTCGAAGTGCTGGGCGTGCGGGAAATCCACGGAGGAGCGTTTGGCTTCAACGCCTTCCGGCGCCTTGATTGTGATATTGCCCATCGGAACGCACATGTCTTTCGGCCCGGCCGCGCCGGAAAAGGCCTGAACGCCGCCGATCAACCCGACCGCCACCCCGAGCAGAATCAACCAGACCGCCTTGCGCTTCGCCATCGTCTTCCTCCTTTGACGCATTAGAATCTGAAGATGAAGCCGGCGTGCGCACCGCGCCGGCTTGAACGACGCACTCCCGTGAAACGGCAGAAAGCTCCATATCAAGTTTTACCCCGTTCGACAAACGAAATCTGATGCACTCGTAAAAGGTGGGGGATAGGGTGGCCAACCTGCCCGACAAGGGAGCGTCGCTCTATCGGGAATGGCTTCCAGCCCTGCTGACGTCGCGGCAACCCGCCTTCGCTGAGAGCTGCGTCGGTCATGAGATGCCGCTCCCACGCAAGAAATTGCACCTTCATTGGAAGCCCGATTTCAGAGTTGCGCTTCATCAGCGCGGCAGCTCGATGCGGATGGTGCAGCCGTCCTGCGGGTTGTTGGCCGCCGATACCCGGCCGCCGAGCAGAGTAACGAAACGCCGGACCAGCGCCAGGCCGATGCCGGTCCCTCCGGCGGCCGAGGCCACGGCGCTGCCGGCGCGGTGGAAGTCGTTGAAAATCTTCTTTAAGTCGCCGGCCGGAATGCCGGGTCCGGTATCGGCCACCTCGATCCGGACACGATCCCCGGATTCGCTCAGTCTCACGGTGATCCGCTTGGCGGAGGCGCTCCGGCCGAACTTCAGGCTGTTCTCGATCAGGTTGATCAGGATCTGCACCATGATCTCGCGGTCGTAGCGGAACGGCCCGGTCAGGGCGGTTTCGGTGACCAGGCGGAAGCCCGCCTGCCGCAGCGCGCTCTGCATCAGGTCTTCGACGTCCGCGAGCACCTCGGAGAAATCGCCCGTCTGCAGGTTCAGCCGCCGGTGCTTTTTTTCGAGCCTGGAAAGCTCGAGCACGTTGGTGATCAGGCGCGTCAGGCGCGCCCCCTCGGACCGGAGGATCCGGAAGTAGTCCTGCTCGCGCTCGGGGTCTTTGGCCACACCCTGCTCCAGCATCTCGATGTACATGCGGATGTTGGTGAGCGGCGTCTTGAGCTCGTGGGTGACCGCGGAGACGAACCGGGCCTGGCGCTCGGAGAAATCCAGGACCTTCCACGTGCTGTGGTGGATGGCCAGCAGGCCCAGCACGACGACCCCGGCCAGGACCGCCAGCGCCAGGTTGAGCGTGCCGCGGCCGGCGGAAGGCGGAATGCGCTCGCAGGCGAGCGCCGCCTGCACGAAGCCGAAGGGCGCCGGGAAGGTGCGCGCCAGGGAGATGCGCGGTCGGGCGGCGGCCGCTCCGGCCTCGACGCCCTGCAGCTCGCGGCCCTGATCGACCGCCCGCAGCCGCAGATGCGCAAAGCCGGCCATGGGCTGAGAGCTGAAATAGGTGCGCGCCAGGTAGGATAAAAAGAAGTCCGTCTGCAGCACGAACCCCTGACGGTAGATCCGGCCGTCGATCATGATGCGGCGGAAGACGAACACGCGCCCGTCGTCGATGATGACCGATTGAAAGGGAGCCACTTCCGCCTGAAACCCTGCCGCTGCCCCGGCCCCGGAGGCCTCGGCGAGGCGGTCGGCCGCCGCGGCCGAAGCCGCCGGCTCCTGCGCGATGCCGGCCTGGGACTCCGCCTTCCGCCGCTCGCGCTCGGCCGCTCCCGCGGCCGGGGCGGGTGCGGCGGGGGCCTGCTTTTTCTCGGGCCGCGACAGGTTGAAGGCCTGCTCCGGGGTGACCGTCTGCAGGCGGCTGTCCGTCTCGCCCAGGGCGCTCTTGGCGCGCTGGGAGCGCGAAAGGTCCAGGTATTTTTCGGCGAACCGCGCCGGGTCTTTGCGTGGCTCCGCGCGCGCCTCAGCGGATGCCTCGGCCCGCACCCGGTCCGTTCCCTCGGCGCGCCTGCGGTTGAAGACGCGGTTGGCGGCTTCCAGCTCGGCCAGCCGCGACGAGAGCTCGGGCGGTGCCGCCGCACCCGGGGCCCGGTGGGGGGTCTGGAAACCGCCGTCCGGGTCGTTCTGGAAATAGCCCCGGATGTAGTCCTCGGCCGGGAGGCCCGAAAGCGCGGCCGCGCCCGGACCGCCGTAGGCGTCGACGGGGCGGCCCTCCTCCCGGCGGATGAGGTCCGCGGCGGACGCCTGCATCTCGTCGAAGAGCGCCTCCGCGAAAAACCCGAACATGGCGGCCTCCTCGGCATCCAGGCTGCGGTAGGCCTGGACCCCCAGGTAGCCGAGCGGCAGGGCGAGGAGCAGGGCGAATATCAGGATCAGGCGTCTGAGGGGCTTCATGGCGCGAGGTCCAGCCGGTAGCCTTCACCCCGGACGGTCGTGATGAACGGGGTGTCCCCGGCCAGCGCGGCGATTTTCTTGCGCAGCTTCAGCAGGTGGATGTCCACCGTGCGGGTCTCGATCCCGGCGTCGGCGTACTGCCACACCTCGGTCAGCAGCTCTTTGCGG
>JALOPD010000522.1 GCA_025454075.1 Desulfobacterales bacterium
CTGGTGAGCCACATGGTCGGCGAGTTTCCCAAACTGCAGGGCGTCATGGGCCGGGTCTACGCCGCGCTGCAGGGCGAACCGGCCGAAGTGGCGGCCGCGATCGAAGAACATTATCGGCCGGTGGCCTCGGGGGCCGTCCTGCCGCAGAGCCCGCTGGGCGCGCTCTTGGCGATCGCCGACAAGCTCGACACCATCTGCGGATGCTTCCATGCCGGACTGATTCCGACCGGCGCCGCCGACCCGTACGCCTTGCGGCGGCAGGCCATCGGAGTGCTGCAGATCCTGCGCGCCCGGGATCTGCGCCTGCCGCTGGCGGCGATGGTGGCGGCCGGCCTGGAGCCCTTTGAGGCCGGGCGGGGGACGGGCGCCGCGGACACCGCGGCCAAGGTCTGCGCCTTCTTTGAAAGCCGCATGGCCAACATCATGGCCGAGGACGGCTTCGACAAGGACACCGTTGCCGCCGTTCTGGGCGTGGGGCTTACGGACGTGCCTCGACAAGGACACCGTTGCCGCCGTTCTGGGCGTGGGGCTTACGGACGTGCCTGCGGCCTGGCGGCGCCTCGATGCCCTGCAGCAGCTCAGGGCTAAGCCGGACTTCGAACCGATCGCGGTCTCGTTCAAACGGGTGGTCAACATCATCCGCCGGGCGGAGGGGTTTGTTCCGACGGCGGTCGAGGAAGGTCTGCTGACTCATCCGTCGGAGTCCGGCCTGCTTTCCGCCTATCTTTCGGTGAATGCTCAGGTCCAGGAGGATCTGGGACACGGCCGCTACGCCGAGGCGCTGGCGCGGGTGGCGACGCTGCGCCCGCCGGTGGATCGGTTCTTCGATGACGTGATGGTCATGGCGGAAGACGTCCGGGTCCGTCAGAACCGTCTCTCGTTGTTGGCGCAGATCGCCGGGTTGTTCGATACGTTCGCGGATTTTTCCAAGCTCTCGGCTTAAAACGAATTTGGAAGGTGGAAGGCGGAGGTCGGAAGGGGGAATTCGGAATGTGGAAGGCGAAACTGTGAAGGCTTTCTTTTCTATTTCTCTTTTCTCCGCCTTCCGCCTTCCGACTTCCACACTCAAAGGAGAAGAGCATGCCGTACGATCCTGAAAAAGACAAGATTCTGAAAAAATGGAAGTGCAACGAAACCGGGCTGGTGCTGTCCATCAATCAATACGGCCAGGGCGGAGCGAAGCTGCAGATCGGCCCGCGCATCCTGATGAAGAAGGACGGCACCGAGGGTGCCCCGGTCAAGGCCGGCCGGCTGTCCATGGAGGATTTTCTCTGGCTCTACGACATGATGGACGAGATCCGGGACGAGCTCGCGCGCTCCAACAAGCCTGAGTGAGCCGTCCGCGTTCCGGTCGGGCGGAAACCAGGGAGTCGGCTGCCCGGCGCGGGGGCGGACGCGGCGTGACGCCAACAACCATGTCGGACGCCATCATCCAGCCCCGTCGGGGCAAACGTGCACCGTCTCTGGGGCCGCTGGCGGTCCTGGCGGCCACGGACCCGGACGTGGAAGCCCTGCGCAGCACGCTCGGGTTCCGCTCCGATGCGGGCCGCCGTCTTTACACCAGCCGGCTGTTCACCGTCTCGGCAAACCTTCCCGGCGCCAGCCTTGCCGGCCCGATGGTGGGGGCGCCCTGCGCGGTGATGCTCGCGGAAACCCTCATTGCCTGGGGGGCGCGCACGCTGGTTTTTTTAGGCTGGTGCGGATCCATTTCCGGCGCGGTCGCCATCGGCGACCTCGTGCTGCCCACGTCGGCCTGCGTAGACGAGGGCACTTCACGGCACTATATTTCCGAAACCTCCCAGTCCACCCCCTCGCCGACCCTGGTCAACGAGCTTTCTGCGGCCTGCGCTTCCCATGGCGTCAGCGTGCACCCGGGAGCCGTGTGGACGACCGACGCTCCTTTCCGCGAAACCCCCGATAAAGTCATCGGCTTCCGCGGGTGCGGGGCGCTGGCGGTTGAAATGGAATGTTCGGCCCTTTTCACGCTCGGCGCCTTCCGCTCGGTTGAGGTCGCCGCTCTCCTTGTGGTTTCCGACGATCTGTCATCCCTTACCTGGAAGCCGGGCTTCAAAGACCCGCGCTTCGCCGACGGCCGCTCGGCGGCCAGCCGCATCATCGCTGTCCTTTCGAGGTCCAGGGCCGCCTGAACGAAGGGGGCCGGCGCACGATCCCGCTCGCGGGCAGGCTTCCCGGATCCCTATTCCGCTTTTATCCCGCGCCGGATCATCTGACAGACCCTGCTTTCCGGTGCGGCCAGCATCACGAGCCCGATGAGGACGAATGGGGCCGCGAAGATGAATCCAACCACCGGCAGGACCAGCAGCCCGATGACGAACAGCAGAAACGACACGGTCAAAAACATCAAACCGATCGTTCGGCTCGAAAAGCGCTCTTGTCGGCATTCATTGGCATTCATTGAGAGCTCCTTGCTCAACGCATATGTGGATGTTCACTTATTTGCCGGTCTGTCGCCGGACCGGCGTGAACCCATCATATGACCGCTTTGGCATTAATCAATCCTCGCCAGGCGGCCGCAAAGCGTCACCCCCTCCAACGGATCGGATCTCCGCAGGACGTCGCCCACATGGCTGCCCTTCTGCTCTCGGAGGCCGCAAACTGGATCACCGGGCAGGTCATCCCCATCGACGGAGGGATGGGTGCGCTGCGGGTGTTCAGATAACGGCACCGCCCACCGTAAGCGCTTGGATGCAAGGCCGGCGCCAGCGTGTGAGGTTTCAGGCTGCGCCCGGGGGCCCAGGAAGCGCCGCGATGATCAGGCGGTAGAGCCGCTGAAGGGCCTGAGTCGGAGTCCAAGCGTTCCCGGAGGGCTCTCTGCTATCCCCGGCAATGCCCTTCCGCCGGCACAGCAGGCAGGCCTGGTGCCATGTGGGCAGCCACACGAGATGGCGGGCCATCTCCTCGACGCTTCCGAAGGTCTCGACGAAGCGGGGCAGGCTCAGGACAAAATAAACCCGGGCGGCGCGGACACGATCGCCTCGGCCGCCAGACGCCCCGACATCAAGGCCCACTGAATCGAGGGCAGGCTGCCGTACTCCCCGCAGACCGCGATGCCGGGGCGGAGTTCACCGACGGCAATCCTGGGGTCG
>JALOPD010000523.1 GCA_025454075.1 Desulfobacterales bacterium
GGAGCCGTCCGGCTTGAGGAAGTAACGCCGGCTCGATCCGTACTTGGCGAAGCGCTCCTGGTGCTCCTTGAACGTCTCGGCGTTGCGAGCGCTGACGACGAAGCCTTTTTCGGCGTATTTGATCGCCGGCTGCATCAGCACCGCGAGCTTCTTCGTGCCGAAGCGCTCCAGCATGGCGCTCATCCCCGCCACGGTGCCGGGTACGCCGGCGGCCAGGTAGCCGTCGAGGCTGAGCTTCGGCACCACGTTGCCGGCGGCGTCCAGGTACATGTCGCGGGTCGCCCGGCCCGGCGCCATTTCGCGGAAATCGAGGGTGTAGATCTTGCCGTCGGCCGTGCGGATGACGGCAAAGCCCCCGCCGCCGAGGTTTCCGGCGGCCGGGTGGGTGACGGCCATGGTGTATCCCACGCAGACCGCGGCATCGACGGCGTTGCCGCCGGCGCGCAGCACCTGCATGCCG
This sequence comes from Desulfobacterales bacterium, assembly GCA_025454075.1. Next base: position 461 of record JALOPD010000523.1, read on the forward strand.
GCCTCGGTAGCGAACTTGCTGGTTGCGATCACCGCGCCCTCCGCGCTCTTTTCCGGGCGAAAGGATGCCGCTTGAAGGCTGGGAGCTGCGGCGACCAGTGCCAGCCCGATGACCAACGCACCGAGAGACAGGATAAACTTCCGGGAGTGGATCTTCATTCTGACCTCCTTTGGCTGAGGTTCAAGGCGGGACGGGACCAGAATACCAGCCGATCTCTAACATCGAAGCTCGGCAGAAGTCAAAAACAAAGCCGCGACGCCGGAACTTATCGAGTTGACACTGTTTTTCACGTAGTTACTTTGGACCATTCCAAGGAGCTGAGGAGGGAGGGCGTTGGCTCAACGGCGTTTTCTTTTGGAGGGCGGTTCCGAATTCGGGGGGGCCATGGCGGAGGCCGACCTGGCGGCCGTCCGGCTCGCCGGAGGGCGCATCGCGCCGGTGGCGATAATCCCGGCCGCCGCCGTTCCGGCGAACGACCATGGCAATGCGGGCGAAAACGGCGTGCGCTGGTTCCGGAGCCTGGGCCACCCCTCGGTCCAGTCCCTGGACCTGGTGGACCGGGAGTCGGCCGAAGACCATCGCATCGTCGCCGACATAGAACAGTCGCGGCTGATCTTCATGCTGGGCGGTTCGCCCCGCTACCTGGCCGAAACGCTCCTGGGGACGCGGGCCTGGAAGGCCGTGATCAGGGCCCAGCGGCGGGGTGCGGTCGTCGGCGGCAGCAGTGCGGGCGCGATGGTGCTCTGCGAGCGCTTCTTCGACCGGGCCTCCGCGCGGGTTCTGCACGGCTTGGGCCTGCTTCCGGGCTGCTGCGTGATCCCGCACCACGATACGTTCGGGAAGAAGTGGGCGCTTGCGCTCGGACGGCTGCTGCCGGGGGTGAAACTCCTGGGAATCGACGAGGAAACCGGTCTGCTGAACGACGGCCCGGCCGGCGAATGGACCGTTTACGGAAACGGAGCCGTTACGGTTTACAAAGACGACGGCCGCGCGCGGTACAGGCACGGGCAACGCTTCGTGCTTCCGATCGCGGCCAGGGATCTTCCTTGAACATGACGCAATGCCGGAAAGAATCCGGAAGGATGTTGTGAATGTCCGCACAGGGCACGATCGTCCTCATGGGCTCGGGCGAGCTGACCGCCACCATGGTGGAAACCCACAAGAATCTGCTGTCGCGGCTGGGTCCGGGCGCGCGCGCCGTCTTCCTGGACACCCCGGCCGGTTTTCAACTCAACGCCGACCGGATTTCCGCCAAAGCGGTCGAGTATTTTCACACCAAAGTGGGCCACTCCATGGAGGTGGCCTCTTTCAAGTCCGGGGACCTTGTCGGCTCGGCTGAATCCGAGAAAGCGTTCCTGACCATGCGTCAGGCCGACTTCGTCCTGGTCGGGCCCGGCAGCCCGACCTACGCCGTGCGCCAGTGGGCGGGCACGCCGGTTCCCGAAATTCTCTTCCGCCGGATCGAAAAGGGTGCCTGCCTGGTAGCCGCCAGCGCCGCGGCCTTGACGGCCGGCGCCTTCACCCTTCCGGTCTACGAGATATACAAGGTCGGCGAACCCCCGCATTGGAGCCCGGGGCTGGACCTGCTGGGCCGCTTCGGCCTCGACCTCGTGGTGGTGCCGCATTGGAACAACGCCGAGGGCGGCACCCATGATACCCGCTACTGCTTCATGGGCGAGCCCCGCTTCCGGGTCCTGGAAGCCCTGCTGCCGGGCGGGACGGCCATTCTCGGAGTGGACGAGCACACGGCCTGCATCATCGACCTGGCTCGAAACGAAGCCCGCATCCAGGGGGTCGGCGGCGTGACGTTGCGACGCGGCGGATCCGAGCTGGTGCTGGGGAAGGGCGCCGTCGTGCCCCTTGACGCATTGAAAGGCGGCTGGCAGGCCGAACCGCGGACGTTCGTCGCGCCTGCCGGCGAAGCGGCCGTCGCGCCCGCGGCCGACTCGCAGCCGGATCCCTTCTGGGAAACCGTCCATGCCCTCGACGCCCGCTTCCGCGCCGCCCAGGATGCCCGCGACCCCGAGGGCATGTCCGCCACGATCCTGGAGCTCGAGCGCATCATCTGGACCGCCGCGCGCAACCCGGAAAACGAAGAATCCATCCCATCGGCCCGTGAGCAGCTGCGGGAATGGGTGG